>JAUIIC010000249.1 GCA_030431935.1 Alphaproteobacteria bacterium
GCGTCGATCACGTCATGGCGGATGCCCGCATCGCGCAGGTGAACCTTGAGCCGGTCGTGGAAGAAGGAGAGGAGATCTTCGTCCACCCCTTGCGGCGCGGTTTCGGGCTGGGCGGAGCGCCCGGTTGCCAGAAGTCCCGACAATGCCACGCGCAACCCATTGTCCAGCACCAGCCGGATCACCCCCAACGCCGCACGGCGCAAAGCGTAGGGATCCTTGGACCCGGTGGGCTTTTCCCCGATGGCCCAGAAGCCCGTCAGGGTGTCGATCTTGTCGGCCAGCGCCACAGCGACGGACACGGGGTGCGTCGGCACGGCGTCCGACGGGCCAAGGGGCGAGTAATGCTCCTGGCAGGCCTCCGGCACGCCGTCGTCATGGCCTGCATTTTTCGCGTAATAGCGGCCCATGATCCCCTGAAGCTCGGGGAACTCGTAGACCATCTCGGAGGTCAGGTCGGCCTTGGCGATGCGCGCGGCCTCGTCGGCAAGGTCGGGCTTGGCGCCCACCATGGGCGCGATCTCGCGCGCCAGCGCCGCGATGCGCTCCACCCGGTCCCACTGGCTGCCCAGCTGACGGTGGAAGGTGACGGCGCGCAGGTCCTCGGCCATGCCCTTCAGCCCCACCTGACGAACGCGGCGCAAGTCGTTCTCCCAGAAGAATTTCGCGTCCGACAGCCGGGCCGATAGAACCTTCTGGTTGCCGGCAAGGATCGTGGCCCCGTGGTCTTCGGTTTCGGTGTTGGCCACGGTGATGAAACGCTCGATGCGCCCGGTCTTCGGGTTGCGCACCGAAAAGAACTTCTGGTGCTCCTTCATCGAAGTCTGCAGCACCTCGGGCGGCAGGTCGAGGAAATCGGCCCCGATTTCGCCCATCAGCACCACGGGCCATTCCACCAGCCCCGCGACCTCGGCCAGAAGGCCCTTGTCCTCGACCACCTCCATCCCCTGGGCGAAAGCCAGGGCCTGGGCGTCCTGCCAGATGTGATCGGCCCGTTCCTGCGGGTCGAGGATCACATGTGCGCGCTTGAGCTTCGCCGCGTAATTCTCGAAGGACGTTACCGAAAATGCGTCTGGCGTATGCACCCGGTGGCCGCGCGTCGTGGCCCCGGCGGCGATGCCGTCGATCTCCAGCGGCACCACCTCGGACCCGGCCTCGTCATGCAGCAGGCAGATGATGGTGTGCAGCGGACGCACCCAGCGCAGCGTCCCCGATCCCCAGCGCATCGACTTGGGCCAGGGGAAATCGCGCACCGTGCGCTCCAGCACTTCTGCAACAATCCCGGCGGCGGGGCGGCCGGGCCGCTCGATCACGGCGAACCAGACCTGGCCCTTCTTGTCGTTGCGCGCCTCCAGCTGGTCCTTCGTCAGCCCGGTCGAGCGCAGGAAGCCCTCCAGCGCCTTTTCGGGGGCGTCGGTGCGCGGGCCCTTGCGCTCCTCGCGCACGGTGGGGCTGTCGGCCAAGAGCCCCTCGACGGCCAGCGTCAGGCGGCGCGGTGTGGCGAAGGCCCCGGCATGGGCATAGGTCAGACCGGCCTCAACCAGCCCGTCGGTGACCAGCTTCTTCAGGTCGGCCGCGGCGCGGGCCTGCATCCGGGCAGGGATCTCTTCGGAGAAGAGCTCGATCAGAAGGTCGGGCATAGCGCCTCAGTCCTTGTATGTCTCGTTAAGCTGGTGCCACGCATAGGCGCGGCCATCGTCGAAGACCGCCACGACCCGGTCCACCCCGTCGGAGATGTCGCGCTGGCCCAGGTAGGCGATGGCGCGCCCGTCCTCCAGCGCGGCGCCGATGGCGGCGGCGTCGAAGCAGTCGAACCAGCCGGGCGCCACAAGCGGCACCGCGTCGTCCTTTATCACGTAGGTTTCTGTCAGCGTGGGCGTCGAATAGGCGGTGGTAAAGCACGCCCGGAACCGCAGCGGAGAGCTGCCCGCGTCGATCGCCTGAAGCCCGGATACGGGGATCGGCTCCGGCTGGCCGGTGGCGACATTGGTCAGCAGAATGTCCACCTGGTCCGCCGAGACACGTTCGTAGAATGCGTGTACCTGAAGCCAGTACATGGCCGCGCCGCCGATGGCCGCCGTGCCGATCAGGAACATCGCGATCACCTTTCCGTTCATGGGGCGCACCGATATGTCACGGCGCCCAGCCCCCGGCCTCTGTCTGCACGAAGGCGTCGGCGCACAGCTTGGCCAGCGCGCGGACCCGCCCGATGTAGGCCTGGCGCTCGGTGACAGAGATCACGCCGCGCGCGTCCAGCAGGTTGAACATGTGGCTGGCCTTGATGCACTGGTCATAGGCCGGGTGCACCATGATGATCCGCTTGCCCGTCTTGGGGTCGTCCGCCGGCTGGTCGAGGATGCGGGCGCATTCGGCCTCGGCCTCCTCGAAGTGGCGCAACAGGACCTCGGTGTCCGCGACGTCAAAGTTCCAGCGGCTGTATTCCTGCTCTGTCTGGCGGAAGACGTCGCCGTAGGACAGCGGCTGCGGCGCATCGGGCGCGTTGAACGGCATGTCCATGACGTGATCCACGCCGAGGACATACATCGCAAGGCGTTCAAGGCCATAGGTCAGCTCTCCGCTGACCGGCCTGCAGTCATGGCCGCCGACCTGCTGGAAATAGGTGAACTGGCTCACCTCCATCCCGTCGCACCAGACCTCCCAGCCAAGGCCCCAGGCGCCCAGCGTGGGGCTTTCCCAGTCGTCCTCGACAAAGCGGATGTCATGCACCGAGGCGTCGATGCCGATGGCCGCGAGAGAGCCCAGGTACAGCTCCTGGAAGTCGGGGGGCGAGGGCTTCATCAGCACCTGGAACTGGTAATAGTGCTGCAGGCGGTTGGGGTTCTCGCCATAGCGCCCGTCGGTCGGCCGGCGCGATGGCTGGACATAGGCCGCGGCCCAGGGCCGCGTGCCCAGGGCACGCAGCGTGGTGGCCGGGTGAAAGGTGCCCGCCCCCACTTCCATGTCGTATGGTTGCAGGATCGCACAGCCCCTGGCCGCCCAATAGGTCTGCAGCCGAAGGATGATGTCCTGAAAGCTCGTCGGCCGTGCCGCCTGGTCCGCCATTGCCTGCCCTGCCCGGAAAAACGCGTTCTCCATAGGCAACAGCCGTCCGGGGGTCAATCGGCGCTCACGCACTATTTGCGTGCATCCGCCGGGCCATTCGCTAGGATCACGCCCGATTGCGCAAACCTTAGTCAGATCAAGGAAAACGGTACTCTCATGCGACAGCTTGCCTTTACGGTCCTCATCGGTCTTGCCGGGCTGATTTCTGCCCGCGGCGCCGAGGCGCAAACAAGCTGGATCCAGCTTGAAGCGCACCTCAGCCCGGCCACGGCGGAACAGGCGGCGCGCGAGTATGACGTGGAGCTGGACAACGTGGCCGGCCTGACGATCGGCGGCGGTTGGTATAGCGTGGCGCTGGGGCCGTTCGAGACCGACGAGGCCCAGCGCCTACTTGCCGAGCTGCGGGCGCAGGGCCGCATCCCGCGCGACGCCTTCCTGACCGACACGAGCATCTACCGCCAGCAGTTCTATCCCGTCGCCGGCACCGCGCTGAGCGCCACGCCGGCCACCCCTGCCGCGGAGACCACCCAGCCCGAAGTGGTGGCCGAGGCCCCAGCCCCCCAACCCGCGCCGCAGCCCGCCCCCCAACCCGAGGTCGTGGCCGAGGCGCCCGCGCCGGAGCCCGAGCCCGAACCCGTCGTGGTCGCGGAACCGGAACTACCCGAGGAGACCCCGGCGGAAGCCCGCCGCAGCGAAGCGCAGCTGACCCGCGACGAGCGCGCCGAACTTCAGATCGCCCTGCAATGGTTCGGCTATTACCGGGGCGGCATCGACGCCGCCTTCGGCCCCGGCACCCGTGGCTCGATGGCCGCCTACCAGGCCGACATAGGCGCGGAACAGACCGGCGTCCTGACCACGCGCCAGCGCGCGCGGCTGTTGTCCGAGTACAACGAGATCCTGTCGTCCATCGGCTTCCAGACCGTGCGCGACGAGACCGCCGGCATCCAGATCGACCTGCCTCTGGCGATGGTGTCCTTCGACCGCTACGACCCGCCCTTCGCCCATTACGTCACCGCGAACGACAGCGGCGTGCGGGTGCTGCTCATCAGCCAGGCCGGCGACGAGGCCACGCTTCTTGGCCTCTACGACATCATGCAGACCCTCAAGATCGTGCCCCTGGACGGCGAGCGCGAGCGGCGGCGGGGCAGCTTCATCCTGACCGGCGAGAACGCCGACATCACCTCCTACACCTACGCGGTGCTGGCCAACGGCCATGTGAAGGGCTTTACCCTGATATGGCCCGCAGACGAGGATCGCCGCCGCGAGGTGGTGCTGGAACGGATGCGCGACAGCTTTACCCCGCTGGCCGAATTCGTGCTGCCCGAAACCGTGGGCGAAGGCGCGCTGGACCAGAGCATCGACCTTCTGTCCGGGCTGGAGATCCGTCGCCCCGAACGCGCGCGTTCGGGCTTCTACGTGGACGCGCGTGGCACGGTCCTGACCACCGCCGAGGCCGTGGCCTCCTGCGACCAGGTCACCATCGACGAGGCCTATACCGCCAATGTGGTCGCGGTGGACGATGGCCTGGGCCTTGCCCTTCTTCGCCCCCGCGATCCGCTGGCGCCCATGGGCTTTGCCCGCTTTACCGCGGGCGTGCCGCGCATCGCCTCGGAGATCGCCGTGGCGGGCTACTCCTTCGAGGGCGCCCTCAGCGCGCCCACGCTGACCTTCGGTACCCTGGCCGACATCCGCGGCCTGAATGGCGAGGAAGAACTCAAGCGCCTGACGGTGGTCTCTCAGCCGTCTGACGCCGGCGGCCCGGTGATGGACACCAGCGGCTCTGTGCTGGGCATGCTCCTGCCCGATCCGTCCGACAGCGGCCGCGTGCTGCCCGCCGATGTCAGCTTTGCCGCCGATGGGCTGGCCATCGCCGCCTTCCTGTCGCGGAACGGTCTTGCCCCGGCCGCCGCCGAACAAGGTGACATCCTGTCGGCGGAACGCCTGACCAAGATCGCCGCGAACATGACGGTGCTGGTCAGCTGCTGGAACTGATCTGAGGCGGCGGGGCGGAAACGCCCCGCCCTACTGCCGCCAGAAGCCGATCGTCAGGATCGCGAAGACCGCGATAAGCTCCAGCCGCCCGACGAACATCCCCCCCGCCAACAGCCATTTCGCGGTGTCGTTCAGCCCGGCGAAGTTGCCGGCCGGCCCGATCTGGTCGCCCAGCCCCGGCCCGATGTTGGCCAGCGCCGAGGCCGCACCCGACAGCGCCGTGACGGTGTCGAGCCCGGTGGCCGCCAAGAGCACCGACAGCACGCCCAGAGACACGATGAAGACCACGAAGAAGGACATGACCGAGGACAGAACGTCCTGACTGACCGGCCGACCGTCATAGCGCGGCTCGAACAGGCCGTGGGGCGAGTGGATCTTGCGGATCTGCGCCCGGATCGAGGCGAACAGCAGCTGGTAGCGGAACACCTTGATCGAACAGCATGTCGATCCCGCGCAGCCCCCGATCAGCCCGAGGAAAAAGAACAGCACCACCGGGAACGGCCCCCAGAGCTGATAGTCGACGCTGGCATAGCCGGTGCCGGTGATGATCGAGGTGACGTTGAAGAGCG
>JAUIIC010000250.1 GCA_030431935.1 Alphaproteobacteria bacterium
CGCGATGGAATAATCGCCCGCGATATAGTCCCGCCCGTCAAGCTGGCGATCCAGAACACCGAACAGGCGCACCGTCTCTTCGAGATAGCGCTGTTCGCCATAGGGCACCTTCTCGGCCAGCCCGCGAAAGTGGTTGGCCTGCCCCATCATCGGGCCAAGCCCGCCCATCTGCCAGTGCAGCCATTCGGTGATCTCGGTGCGCTCCTGCAGGGTGTCGCCGCCAAAGCGCCCCGTCCTTTCGGCCAGGTATTGCAGGATCGCCCCCGACTCCATCATCCGAAGCCCGGTGTCGTGGTCCTCGATCGCGGGAATCCTGCCATTGGGCGAGATGGCTAGGAACGCCGTCTCGCGCTGCTCTCCCTTTTGCAGGTTCACCCAGTTGATCGTGTAGTCGAGCCCCATTTCCTCAAGCGCGATGGCAATCTTGAAGCCGTTGGGCGTGGTCCAGAGATGGGCGGTAATCATGGCAGGCGTTCCAATCGTGATCTGGTGGCACGGGGTCGTTGAAATCGTCACGGATGCGCGTGGGGACGTGTCATTCGGCCAGCCCCAGGGCGTTGCACAGCATCGCGAAGGCAAGGTCGGCCTGGGGGTCCGGCAGGTCTTCCGCTATGACAAGGTCGATCTGGAAGAAGACGAGCTTCGCGACGAAGCTGGCGCTGGGCCCCCGGATCGCGCCGCTGCCCAAGGCGCGGTGCACCCATGCCGCGTGCGGCGCGGCGAGCGTGTCCATCTCGTTGCGGGCTGCCTCGCTGACCAGTCCCGCCTCTGCCAGCAGGTGCATGACCGCCCTCTGGTCGGGATTGGCGCGGGCCCAGGCAAGGTAGCCCTGCCAGTTCGCGTAAAGCCGCGCCCGGTCGAGAGGCGCGGGGCCAGAGTGGACAAGCGCGGCGAACATCGCCCGTTTCGCGGCGGTGTAGATGCCGTCGATCAGCGCCTGCTTGGTCGGAAAGACGTTGAAGAGCGTGCCGTTCGAAACCCCGGCCTCGGCCGCGATGCGCGCGGTCGATACGCCGACGCCATCGCGCAGAAACAGCCGTGTCGCGGCCTCCAGGATGCGGGTATCGCGGTCGCTCATGGGGGGCATGTAGGTTGGAGTGACTGGTCAGTCAACCCATGGCCAAGCAACACCCGCGCCCCATGTTGCGTGCTGGCGCGCCGCCCGTTTTGGGGGTGGCGCGCCGGATCACTCCTGTTCGGCGAGGAACTTCTCGGCCTCCAGCGCGGCCATGCAGCCCATGCCGGCCGAGGTCACCGCCTGGCGGTAGATGTGGTCGGTCAGGTCGCCGGCGGCAAAGACGCCGGGGATGGAGGTGGCCGTGCTGTCGGGTTTCGTCACCACGTAGCCGCCCATGTGGGTTTCCAGCTGATCCTTGACCAGTTCCGATGCGGGGGCGTGGCCGATGGCGACGAAAAAGCCCTTGCATGGCACCTCGGTGATCTCGCCCGTCTTGACGTGCCTGGCGCGGACGCCCTCGACGCCCAGCGGGTTCTCGGCGCCCACCACTTCCTCGACCGAGTGGTCCCAGAGGATTTCAACCTTGGGGTTCTTCATCAGCCGGTGTTGCAGGATCTTTTCCGCGCGCAGGCTGTCGCGGCGATGGATCAGCGTGACCTTGGAGGCGAAGTTGGTCAGGAACAGCGCCTCTTCGACCGCGGTGTTGCCGCCGCCGATCACCACGACCTCTTGCCCGCGATAGAAGAACCCGTCGCAGGTGGCGCAGGCCGAGACGCCGAAGCCCTTGAACTTTTCCTCGCTGGGCAGGCCCAGCCACTTGGCCTGTGCCCCGGTCGCAAGGATCAGCGCGTCGGCGGTGTAGGTGGTGCCGCTGTCGCCGATGGCGGTGAAGGGCCGCGCCGACAGGTCGACCGAGGTGATGTGATCGGAAATGATCTCTGTCCCGACGGAACGCGCATGCGCCTCCATCCGCACCATCAGGTCGGGGCCCTGCACCTCGATGTCGCCGGGCCAGTTTTCCACCTCGGTCGTGATGGTCAGCTGTCCGCCGGGCTGGATGCCCTGGATCAGCACAGGCTCCAGCATCGCGCGCGAGGCGTAGACGGCGGCGGTATAGCCCGCGGGGCCGGACCCGATGATCAGAACCTTGCTGTGTTTCGTCTCGGACATGGGGCACCTTGGGCTGTTATGGCGGGGACCAGATATAGGCCGCCCGTCCGGCAACCGAAAGCCCCGGCGGCGGGGCGTTCAGAACGGCGCGGCGAGGCCAAGCGCCGCAGCGTCGCGGCGCAGCGCGTCCGCGGTCGCCCGGGGCAGGGGAATGCCCTCGGCCAGCAGGCGCGCCTCGGTCTCGGCCTCGATCTCTCCGGGGTAGTGGATGCGGTCGACGCCGGGCGCGCGGGGCGTGGCGCGCAGGTCCGCGATCAGCCGCGCCATGTCCGCCTCGAAGGCGGCCAGCGGGCGCAGCCGGGCGATGTCGATCGCGATGGCAAGGTGGCCGACGCCGCTGAGGCCCTCGGGCACATAGGGGCCGGTGACGCGCGCGCCGAAGGCGCTGCCGGGCAGGATGCCCGACACCACGTCCATCAGCGTTGCGATGGCATAGCCCTTGTGGCCCGCCATCGGCAGGATCGACCCCGCGATGCCCGCCGCCGGATCGGTGGTGGCGCGGCCCGAGGCGTCGATCGCCCAGCCTTCGGGGATCGCCTCTCCCCGCTCGCGCGCGGCATAGAGCTTGCCGCGCGCCACGGCGGTGTTGGCGATGTCCAGCATCATCGGCGGATGCGGCCCGGCGGGCGCGGCCCAGGACCAGGGGTTGGTGCCGACCCGGTTTTCCGTCCCGCCCCAGGGCGCCATCGCGGGGCTGGCGTTCGTGGACAGGAACCCGATGCAGCCCGCCAGCGCCGCGCGGCGGGTGAAATACATCGCCGTCCCGAAATGACCCGAGTTGCGGACGGCCACCGCGCCGATGCCGTGGTCTTGCGCCACCGCGATGGCGTGGTCCATCGCACAGAGCGCCGCCAGCTGCCCCATCCCGCCGCCGCCGTCCATGCCGGTCAGCGCCGCGCCGGGCAGGTCCGGCACGGGGGCGGCCAGCGGGTCGGCAGCGCCCGACCGCAGCCGCGCGGCATACCAGAAGGTGCGCAGAACCCCGTGCGAGGGATGGCCCCAGAGGTCGGCCTGCACCAGCGTGTCGGCCACCAGCGCGGCGGTCTCGGGCGGAAGCCCCAGCGCAAGGTAGCAGTCGGTGACGAAGCGGCGCAGTGCTCCGGCGTCGGTGCGGATCACCCGGCGCCCCCGGGTGACACGATGGGCCGCGTCTCGCCGGTGTCGGCAAGCGTCCGCGTGGCATGGGCCCCGGCATAGGTCCAGAAGATCTCCAGCGGTGCGCTGTCGGATGCGTTGCTGAACCGGTGCGGCACGCCCGCCTGCACCCAGACCACGTCGCCGGCGCCGCCCTCTGTCATGGTGCCGTCGATCTCGACCAGCGCCGCGCCCGACAGGATCAGCACGCTTTCCTCGACATTGTGGTGGTGCAGCGGGATGCCGCCGCCGGGCGGGATATGGGTGAACCCGTTCAGAAGCGCCCGCGCCCCCGTGTCGGGCGTGGTCATCTGCACGGTGCTGGCCCCGCCGCCCCGGTCGTGGCGCGGACGGTCGGCCTTGCGCCGGACCGCGCCGGTCATGCCGCGCGCTCCGGCAAGAGCGTCCAGGTCTGCACCGATTTCGAGGCGATCAGCGGCGCGGCGGCGGCAGAGAAGCCGTGGTAATGGGGCATGGACTTGTGCGTCTCGAAGGCCGCGGAATCGTCGTATATCTCGTAAAGCAACACCTCGCCGGGTCGGTCCGGGCTGACGCAGACATCGAAGCGCCGGCACCCCGGTTCATCGGCCAGCGAGCGCGCGGCGTTCTCGGTGACAAGGTCCAGAAAGGCCGGCTGGTCGGCTTCGGACATGGTGAATCTGACGATGACGACGTACACGGGCGGGCATCCTTTTCCAGTGCGCGGCGCAAACATAGCCTATCCGCAAGCGCGCGGAAGCACCGGAAGGAAATTGCGTCCTCGTGAAACATTATTGCGCAGCCTTTGGCGATTGCGTAGTGTTCGCAAAACGCCTCGTTGGATTCTCATCATGCCCGACAGCAGACTGGATGCCATTGATCGCAAGATCCTTGCCGAGCTTCAGGGCGACGGCAGGATGACCAATGTCGAACTGGCGCGCCGGGTCGGCATTTCCGCCCCCCCGTGCCTGCGCCGCGTGCGCACTTTGGAAGAGCAGGGGTATATCCGTGGCTATCACGCCGATGTCGATCCCCGCAGGCTGGGGTTCGAGGTGCAGGTGTTTGCCATGGTCGGCCTGCAAAGCCAGGCCGAGGCCGACCTGTCCGCCTTCGAGGCGCGCTGCCGCGCCTGGCCTCTGGTCCGCGAGTGCCACATGCTGAACGGCGAGGTGGATTTCATCCTGAAATGCGTCGCGCCCGACCTTTCGACCTTCCAGAACTTCCTGACCGAACAACTGACCGCCGCCGACAATGTCATCAGCGTCAAGACATCGCTGGTGATCCGGGGCTCCAAGGATGAGCCGGGCGTGCCCTTCGACGTGCTGGAGGATCGGCTGGGCCGCACCGCCTAGGCGGCCCGGCCGCCTAGGATGCGGACTCATAATGTCTGGCCCATAGCCGCGCACAGACCATGAGGACGGCGGCGAGGTAGTTGCTTGCGGACTTCTCGTAGCGTGTGGCGATCTTTCTGAAGTGCTTGAGCTTGTTGAAGAACCGCTCGACAAGGTTGCGCTGGCGATAGAGGGCGGGATCGACGGAGCGCTGCATCTTGCGGTCGCGCTGCGTGGGGATATGGCCGCGCCCGCCGTGGGCCGCGATGAGGTCCAGAACGGCGCGCGCGTCGTAGCCCCGGTCGGCGACGACGTCGCCCGGCGCGGGGTGGGCGGCCAGCAGGTCGGCGACCGCCGCCTTGTCGGACGCCTGCCCCGGCGACAGCGTGATCGCCAGCGGCAGGCCGCGATGGTCGACCATGGCGTTGATCTTGGTGCTCAGTCCGCCACGAGAACGACCGAGGGTGTGATCCGCCCCCCTTTTTGGGCCGCGGCCTGCTGGTGGGCGCGGATGATCGAGCTGTCGATGAACTGCATGCTGTCCGGGGACTTTTCGGCAAGCGTTTCAAAGACTTGCACCCAGACCCCCGCCTTGGCCCAGCGGTTGAAGCGGTTGTAGACCGTCGTGTAGGGACCGTAACGCTCGGGCAGGTCGCGCCAGGGCGAGCCGGTTCTCAGCACCCAGAAGATGCCGTTGAGCACCCTCCGGTCATCCACCCGCGCCACGCCCCGCGGCTTGTTGGGCAGAAGGGGCCGGATCAGCCCCCATTCGAAATCCGTCAGATCAAATCGCGCCATCACAGCCTCCATCGTCGAAGACAGTGAATCACCAATCAAACCGACCGGGAATCCCCTTTATGAGTACGGAACCTAGGCGCGCGGGCGGGCGCC
>JAUIIC010000251.1 GCA_030431935.1 Alphaproteobacteria bacterium
GCCACCGCCGGAAAGATCACCGTGGGCGGGCATGACGTGATCCACGACTACCGTGCGGCGCGGCAACTGATCGGCCTGGTTCCCCAGGAAGTGATGGTGGACAGCTTCGACACGGTCATGAACACCGTTCGCTTTTCGCGCGGCCTCTTCGGCTGCCCACGGGACGACGCCTGGCTGGAGCAGGTCCTGCGCACCCTCTCCCTGTGGGACAAGCGCAATGCGAACCTCATGACCCTGTCGGGCGGCATGAAGCGCCGTGTCCTGATCGCCAAGGCGCTCAGCCATTCGCCGCGGGTGCTGTTTCTCGACGAGCCCACCGCGGGCGTCGACGTGGAGTTGCGCAAGGACATGTGGGCCACGGTAGAGCGGCTGAAGGCGCAGGGCACGACCATCATCCTGACCACGCATTACATCGAAGAGGCAGAAGCCGTCGCCGACCGCATCGCCGTCATCAACAAGGGCCGCATCCTGCTGGTCGAGGACAAGGACACGCTGATGCGCCGGCTCGGACGCAAGCAGCTGACGATAGAGTTGCAGCACCCCATCACGCATCTGCCAGAGGCCCTGGCGTCCTACGGGCTCGAGATCGGGGCGGATGGCAAGAGCCTCGTCTTCTCCTACGACACCGCGGCAGAGCGGACCGGCATCACGCGGCTTCTGGCGGACCTGTCGGCGGCGGGCCTCGCCCTGCGCGATCTTCAGACCAGCCAAAGCTCGCTGGAAGACATCTTCGTGGATCTGGTGCGGGAGCCCGCGGCATGAACTGGCAGGCCATCCTTGCGATCTACCGGTCCGAAATGGCCCGCACCTTCCGCACGCTCCTGCAAAGCGTGGTGTCGCCGGTGGTGTCGACATCGCTTTATTTCGTCGTCTTCGGTGCGGCCATCGGCAGCCGCATCGACGAGGTCGAGGGCCTTCCCTACGGCGCCTTCATCGTTCCGGGGCTCATCATGCTTTCGGTGATGACCCAGGCGATTTCGGTGGCCAGCTTCGGCATCTACTTTCCCCGGTTCATCGGGACGATATACGAACTGCTGTCCGCGCCGGTGTCCTTCATGGAAATCGTCATCGGATACGTGGGCGCGGCCGCGACCAAGGCCCTGATGGTCGGGGTCATCATCCTTGCGACCTCGTTCCTCTTCGTGCCGGTCAGCATCGCGCACCCGATGGCGATGGTCGCCTTTCTTGTCCTGACCTGCGTGTCGTTTTCGCTCTTGGGGTTCATCATCGGGATCTGGGCCCGGAATTTCGAGCAGTTGCAGCTTGTGCCGCTTCTGATCGTGACGCCGCTGGTGTTCCTCGGGGGCAGCTTCTACTCGATCTCGATGCTGCCGCCGTTCTGGCAGACCGTGGCGCTCTTCAACCCCGTGGTCTACCTGATCTCGGGGTTCCGCTGGTCGTTCTTCGGCATGGCGGATGTCGGCATCGAGGCCAGCCTGCTGGCAATCGGCCTTTTCACCGCGCTGTGCCTTGCCGTGGTCTGGTGGATCTTCCGCACCGGCTGGCGCATCCGCACCTGAGGGCAGCGCGGCAACACCCCTGCGTGAATGCGCGTCCTGCCTTGTTGTCGGGCCTGACGCACTCTACATCGCGCCTCATGAGGCGGTGGATCCCTTTCCTGAAATCAGACCCGGTCGTCGCCGTGATCCGCCTTTCAGGCATGATCGCGGCCGGCAACCGAGCGGGTGCGCTGAACGATCAGGGCATGGCCGCCCAGGTCGAGCGCGCCTTCTCCAGGGGCAAGCCGGCTGCGGTGGCGCTTGTCATCAACTCTCCGGGCGGATCGCCCGCGCAAAGCTCGCTGATCGCGGCGCGGATCCGGCGGCTGGCAGAGGAAAAGGACCTGAAGGTCTACGCCTTCGTCGAGGACCTCGCGGCCTCTGGCGGCTACTGGATCGCCACGGCCGCCGACGAGATCTGGATCGACCAGGCCTCTGTCGTGGGCTCCATCGGCGTGATCTCTGCCTCGTTCGGCTTTCAGGACCTGATCGCGCGCTACGGGGTGGAGCGCAGGCTTTATACCTCGGGCAAGTCGAAGAGTTTTCTCGATCCCTTCCTGCCCGAAAAGGACGAGGACGTCGCCCGCCTCAAGGACATCCAGTCCCAGTTGCACGACAGCTTCATTGCACAGGTGCGCGCCCGCCGGGGTGACCGGCTGGCCGACGACGCAGAGCTTTTCACAGGCGCGTTCTGGATCGGCCAGCGCGCGGTGGACCTCGGCCTGGCCGACGGCATCGGCCACGTGGTCCCCCGGATGAAAGAGGTCTTCGGCGACAAGACGCGGTTCGTCGCCTATGGCCCGCGCCGCAGCCTGTTCCAGCGGCTTGGCGCGCGCATCGCCGACGACGCCCTCTCCGTGGTCGAGGAACGCGGGCACTACGCCCGCTTTGGACTTTGACATGATCCTGAAAATCGTCTCGATCTTTCTCATCGGCATGGCGGTGCTGGCGATGTTCGGCAAGCTGCGTGTGCCCGGCCAGAAACTGCTCACCGACCGCAAGTGCCCCAAATGCGGGCGATACCGCATCGGCAAGGGGCCGTGCCCCTGTGGTCGTTCCGCATGACGGCTGATCTGCTTTTTGCCGGACTGGGGCTGGCGATCCTGCTGCTTGCCGGCGACTCGCTGGTGCGCGGGGCGGTGAATGTCAGCTTGCGCCTCGGGGTGCCCGCGCTGATCGTCAGCCTGACGATCGTGGCCTTCGGCACCTCGGCGCCGGAACTCATCATCTCGATCGGCGCCGTTCTCGAAGGCGCGCCGGGCCTTGCGCTGGGCAACGTCGTGGGATCGAACACCGCCAATATCCTGATGGTCCTGGGCATTCCGGCGCTGATGACCGGGATGCACACCCGCGCCACGGAAACGCGCAAGGACTACGCGCTGATGATGGCGGCGACGGCCTTTTTCATCCTGCTGGCCTTCCGGGGAAAGTTCGACTGGATCGCGGGTCTTGCGCTGCTTGCCGCGCTGGCGGTGATTCTCGGCAAGCAGGCCATGTCCGCGCTGGCGCATCGCGCGGACGCAGCCGCAGCCGCCGCCGCAAACGACCACGAAGAGGTCGAAGCGGCCGATCCGAACATGCCATGGTGGCGCATATTGCTGTTCCTGGGGCTCGGTCTAGTCGGGTTGCCGCTTGGCGCCGACCTGCTGGTGGACAGCGCCGTCAGCATCGCCCAGCAGATCGGCGTCAGCGAAACGGTGATCGGCCTGACGCTCGTTGCGATCGGCACGTCGCTGCCGGAACTGGCGACGACGGTGATGGCCGCGATCCGCCGCCATGCCGAGGTCGCATTGGGCAATGTCATCGGATCGAACATGTTCAACCTGCTGGCCATCATCGGTGCGGCCAGCCTGTTCGGCACGATCCCCGTCGACCCGACGTTCCTGCGGTTCGACCTTTGGGTCATGGCGGGTGCATCGCTGATGCTGGCGCCCTTCGTCTTCAAGCTTGCCGACATCACCCGTGCCTGGGGCGCGGTGCTGACCGCGCTATATGTCGGCTATGTCTGGATGATCCTGGTCTGAGGAGACGACGCCGATGCAGATCAAGCGCGCCCTGGTCACAGGCGCCGGCCGCCGTATTGGCCGGGCCATGGCGATCTACCTTGCCGAACGCGGGTTCGACGTGGCGGTGCACTATGCCAGTTCCGCCGACGCCGCCGCCGAGGTGGCCGGGCAGATCCGCGGGATGGGCCGCACCGCCGCGACCCTTCCGGCCGACCTGCTGGACGAGGCGCAGGTGCGCCCGCTGGTGGGACAGGCCGCAGAGGCGCTGGGCGGGCCGATCAGCGTGCTGGTCAACAACGCCTCGATCTTCGAGCATGACACCGTCGGCAGCCTGACCCGCGAAAGCTGGGACCGGCACATCGAGTCGAACCTGCGCGCGCCCGTCGTCCTGGCAGAGGCCTTCGCCGCCCAGGCGCCCCGCGCGTTGATCGACGAACTGGGCGAACCCGTGGCGCAGGCGCTGGTGGTCAACATGATCGACCAGCGGGTCCGCAAGCTGACACCCGAGTTCATGAGCTACACAATCGCCAAGATGGGGCTCTGGGCCTTCACGCGCACCGCCGCACAGGCCATGGCGCCGCATGTTCGGGTCAACGCCATCGGTCCGGGCCCGACCGTTCAGGGCCACCGCCAGACCGCCGAGCACTTCGCCCGGCAGCGTGCGGCGACCGTCCTGAACCGGGGCGCGGACGAGACCGACATCACGGCGGCGCTGGGGTATCTGCTCGATGCGCGGGCCGTGACGGGGCAGCTTTTGTGCGTCGATGGCGGCCAGCACCTGGGCTGGCGCACTCCCGACATCCAGGGTCCCGAGTAACGCTGCGCCGCCACTATCGTCAGACTTGTGCACCTGTCACGTTCCGTTCACATGGCTGTTAGGAATTCCTTCGATAAATCAGTGATTTGCGCGAATGCGAGAATCTTTCTTTTGATATCAATGGGTTAAATCTGCGCCCAAAATTTAGGCAGCCGAATGAACATGCCCAAAAACAAGGGAAATTCCGACTGCCCGGAAACTTCCCAACAACCTTATCCACACAAACCGTGGAAAGCTTTACCCTTGTCCAGCCCCGTCCGACGTGGCAGCCCGCCAAGGAATCGTTACTCCTGAAGCCATGACCGACACCCCGGAAACTTCTGACGCGCCCGTGACGGGGCATGCCTGCATCCAGTCCTACCTGCGCACCCTCGACGGGTCGCCGGGGGTCTACCGCATGCTCGATGCACAGGCGCGGGTGCTTTATGTCGGCAAGGCGCGAAACCTGAAGAAACGGGTGGCCAGCTACGCCAAGCCGTCGGGCCACAGCCCGCGCATCGCGCGGATGATCCGCGACACCGCCAGCATGATGTTCCTGACCACGCGCACGGAAACCGAGGCGCTGCTCCTGGAACAGAACCTCATCAAGCAGCTCAAGCCGCGCTACAACGTGCTCCTGCGCGACGACAAGTCGTTTCCCAACATCCTCGTCGCCAAGGACCACGCCTTTCCGCAGATCAAGAAGCACCGCGGCGCCAAGGCCGAGAAGGGCGCCTATTACGGTCCCTTCGCCAGCGCCGGCGCCGTCAATCGCACGCTGAACCAGCTGCAAAAGGTGTTCCTGCTGCGAAACTGCACCGATGCCACCTTCGACGCCCGCACGCGGCCCTGTCTGCTCTACCAGATCAAGCGGTGCAGCGCGCCTTGCGTCGGCTACGTGACCGAGGCCGAGTATGGCGCGCTTGTCGCCGATGCCGAACGCTTCCTGCAGGGCAAGTCGACGCGCGTTCAGGCCAAGCTCGCCGAAGAGATGCAGGCCGCCTCCGACGCGATGGAGTTCGAGCGCGCCGCCGCCCTGCGCGACCGCATCCGCGC
>JAUIIC010000252.1 GCA_030431935.1 Alphaproteobacteria bacterium
CTGCGCAGCAGCTTGCGGCTTTCGCTTTCGGTTCCGTCCGTCATGGCACTTTCGGCTCCCGCTTCGGCGGCCGCTTCTCCGTCGACCGTATAGATCACACTCCGAAGACGAGAGAAACGGGTTTTGCATCGCTGGGCGCGCCTCCGCGCTTCTGAAGGCGTTGCCTCAGTGGGGCAGAAGCGCAGCGTGGGCCAGGCGTTGTATCTCGGCCAGATAATCGGCCTGCGACCAGCCGCAATCGAGACAAAGGTGCTCCCACACCCTGACGGACAGGATCGACCAAAGCAGGTCCGTCGCCCTGGTCTCTGTCAGATCGGCGCGCAGGTCGCCGTCCCGTGCCAGCATCGCCACCGCTGCCGCGCAGCCCTGCCGCATGGCGTCCATCCGGTCCGCCCAGGCGCGTGATGCCTCGGGGTCGGTATGCTGCATCGCCATGAGCGCACGCCCGACCCCGTGGATTTCCGGGATGTAGGCGCCCCAGGCGGCGACGAAGGCATCGAGACGTTCGCTTCCGGTCGCGGCCGCGCGGCTGGCAGCAAGCCTGCCGTCGATGTCCTTGACCTCGTCGATATGGCGCGTCGTGGCGATCAGCAGTTCCGCGCGCGTGGGGAAGTGCAGGTAAAGCGCCTGGCGGCTGATCCCCACGGCCCTGGCGATATCGGACATGCGCACCCCCGGTGCGGCCTGAGATTCCAGAAGCCGCCAGGTCGCGTCGAGGATTCGGTCGCGGGTGGTGGGATTTGCTATTGACACGGTGTCAAGTTAGCGACTATTGACGCCGTGTCAACTTGACATCGTGTCAAGTGAGCCACGAAAGGATAACGTCATGTCTGCCACCCCTCGAAACATCGTCGTCTTCGGTGCCACCGGAACCGTCGGACGCCTTGCCGTCGCGGACCTGCTGGAGCAGGGCCACACGGTCACCGCCTTTGCCCGGACCCCCGAAAGGCTGAACCTGTCCCACCCCAACCTGCGCCTGCATTCGGGCGATGCGATGGAGGCCCGGGACGTCCACGCCGCGATGGCCGGGCAGGACGCCGCCGTCGTCACGCTCGGGGCCGGGATGAACCGCAAGAGCCGCATCCGTTCGCAGGGCACCCTGAACGTGATTCGCGCGATGCAGGCCCATGGCGTGCGCCGCCTGGTCGTCCAGTCGACACTGGGCGCGCGCGAAAGCTGGTCGAACCTGAACTTCTTCTGGAAGCGGATCATGTTCGGCGGCCTCCTGCGTCCGGTCTTCCGCGACCACGAATTGCAGGAGCGTCTTGTCGAGGCTTCGGGGCTTGACTGGACCATCGTTCGCCCCGGCGCCTTTGCCGACGGCCCGGCGACCGGCGATTTCGTCGAGGATGTGCCGCCTGCACGGCGAGGCCTGAAGCTCAAGATCGCCCGCGCGGACATCGCGGCCTTTCTGACCCGCGAACTGGCCGAGGCGCGCTACCTGCGCCGCGCGGTCGGCATCTCGGCCTGACAGGGGGACGCGGGATGACCAACGAAATTCTGTCCATCGGCCTTGCGGCGCTTGGCGTCGCGTCGGCCCTCGTCTCGGGCGTGTTCCTGAGCTTTTCCGACTTCGTGATGCGGGCGCTCGGCAGGGCGCCCGACGCGGCCGGGGCGCGCGCGATGCAGGAGATCAACCGCGCGGTCTATCGCTCGCTCTTCATGGTGCTTCTGCTGGGTATGGTGCCGATCAGCGCGCTGGTGCTCGTCCTTGCGGGGCTGGGCTGGACCGGGACCGCCGCGGCCTGGGCGGCGGCGGGCGGGGTGGCCTATCTCGCCGGTGTCTTCGCGGTCACGGTCTTCGGCAACGTGCCGATGAACCAGCGCCTCGATCGGCTGACCGGGGCAGACGCCGATGCCTACTGGCGCCGCTACCGCCTGCGCTGGACGCGCCTGAACCACCTGCGCTGGGTTGCGGCGGCGATGGCCTCTGGGGCCTTCCTCGTGGCGGGATACGCGGCTTGATGCCTGGCAGGATACCCTGGCCCCGCGACGGGGCCGGGGCCGGGCGCCTTAACCGGCCTTTTCCAGCTCGAACGCGTCGTGCAGCGCCTGCACGGCCAGTTCCATGTACTTGCGGTCGATCAGCACGGAAATCTTGATCTCGGACGTGGTGATGACCTTGATGTTGATCCCCTCGCGGCTGAGCGACTGGAACATCTTGGCGGCCACGCCCGCGTGGCTGCGCATCCCGATCCCCACGACCGAGACCTTGGCCACGTCCTTGTCGGCGACGAGGTCATGAAAGTTGACCTCGCCCCGCTCTTTCGCGGCCCGCATCGCCTTTTCGGCCCGCGCGACCTGGTCGGTGGGACATGAAAAGGTCATGTCGGTGCGCCCGTCCTCGGCGATGTTCTGGACGATCATGTCCACGTTCACGCCGGCCTCGGCCAGGGGGCCGAAGATGGCCGCGGCGATGCCGGGCCGGTCGGCCACCGAGATCAGCGTCATCTTGGCTTCGTCGCGGCTGTAGGCGACGCCGGAGACAACCTTGCTTTCCACGATATCCTCCTCGTCGCAGACAAGCGTGCCCGCGCTTTCGTTGTTGTCCTCGAAGCTCGACAGGACCCGCAGCCGGACATGGTAGCGCATCGCCAGCTCGACCGAGCGGGTCTGAAGCACCTTGGCGCCCAGGCTGGCGAGTTCAAGCATTTCCTCGAACGCGATCCGGTCCAGCTTGCGCGCCTTGTCCGAGATGCGGGGGTCGGTGGTGTAGACCCCGTCCACGTCGGTGTAGATGTCGCAGCGTTCCGCCCCGAAGGCGGCGGCGAAGGCCACGGCGGTGGTGTCCGACCCGCCCCGGCCCAGCGTGGTGATCCGGCCTTCGGGGCTGATGCCCTGGAAGCCCGCGACCACGGCCACCTTCATCCCCTGGGCGAAGCGGCTGTTGATGTTGTCGGTCGGGATTTCCTCGATCCGCGCGCTGCCATGCGCCGAGCTGGTGCGCAGCGGCACCTGCCAGCCCTGCCAGCTGCGCGCGGGAATATCCATTTCCTGAAGCGTCAGCGCCATCAGCCCGGCGGTGACGTTCTCGCCCGAACTGACCACGGCATCGTATTCGCGGGCGTCGTAGAAGGGCGCGATCTCGTTGACGTAGCCGACAAGCCGGTTGGTTTCCCCGGCCATGGCAGAGACGATCACGATCACATCATAGCCGTTCGCCACCTCGCGCCCCACGCGCTTGGCCGCACGGCGGATCCGGTCGGGGCTGGCAACCGAGGTGCCGCCGAATTTCATCACCAGAAGGGGCATCTGCGCGGGCGATCCCGAAAACCGTTTCAATCGCGGCGTCTTTAGAAGGGGTCGCGCGCAAGGGCAAGCGGCCTGTTGATGTCCGGGGCGGCGGGTTGTCCGGGCAGGCTTTTCGCAGGGGCGCTCGCGGCCCCGCGAAAGCGCGCGTCAATCCACCTCGATCAGAAGCTTGCCGGTATTCTCGCCGCGATAGAGCATCGCGATCGCGCCCGGCGCGGCTGCCGCGCCCTGCAGCACGTGTTCATGGCTGACAAGCTGCCCGTACCGAAGCCAATCGGCCAGCGCGGCGCGCGCCTCGTCATAGCGATCGGCGTAGTCGAAGGCGAGAAAGCCCTGCATCCGGGCGCGCGCGACCAGAAGCTGTCGGTGAACGCGGGGTCCGATGGGCAGGGGATCCCAGTCCTGGATCGCGGCGGTGCCGCAAATGGCGATCCGCGCGCCACGGCGAAGACGCGTCATGACGGCGTCGCTGATCGGGCCGCAGGTGTTGTCGAAATAGCAGTCGACGCCATCCGGCGCCGCCTCCGACAGCGCCGCGGCCACATCCTGCGACTTGTAGTCGATCGCGGCATCGTAGCCATAGCGATCCCGGCAAAGGGCCGTCTTGGCAGGGCCTCCGGCGATGCCGACGGTCCGGCATCCGCGCAGCTTGGCGATTTGTCCGACCGCAGAGCCGACCGCGCCGGCCGCCGTCGACACCGCAACGATGTCGCCGGGACGCGCGGCACAGACGTCGAGCAGCCCGAAATAGGCGGTGATGCCGTTCAGGCCGAGAATGCCCAGTGCGTAGGATTGCGGCAGGTCGGTCTCTGTCACCTTGCGGTCGATGGCGGCGGCCTCGACCGTCGCGAGACGCTGCCAGCCGAAGCGTCCGGTGACGATATCGCCCGGTGCATAGGCGGGGTCCCGGCTGTCCACGACCTCGCCGACCGCGAAAGAGCGCATGACGGCCCCGATCTCGACTGGGGGCAGGTAGTTCGGGGCGTCGTTCACCCAGCCGCGCATGGCGGGATCGACGGACCAGTAGCGGGTGCGCACCAGCACCTCGCCCTCGGCCGGGGCGGTCATGGGCACGTCCTCGACCCTGAAGTGTCCGGCATCCGGCACGCCCTTTGGGCGGCTGGCCAGAACCACACGGCGGTTGATCTCGGTTGTCATGGTCGAGGCTCCTTCTCTGCTGGGCCCGGTGTGTCGTGGCCCGGACGACCGGCACGCCGGTTCAGTAGGGGTGCGGGCGTCCGTCCCATGTCTCGAAGCACCCGGTGGTGTCGAGTGACAGGGCGGCAAAGCGCGCCATCAGGCCCCGCGCCGCGTCCTCCACGCTTATCTCGGCGCGGGCACCGCCCATGTCGGTGCGCACCCAGCCGGGGTGATAGACACCCACGGCGATCCCGAGGCCGCGCAGGTCCGCCGCCAGGTTTCGGCCCAGGTTAAGCGCCGCCGCCTTCGAGGCGCGGTAGATATAGGACCCTCCCGGAGCGCGCGTGTGGCTTGCCATCTGCGACGAGACGATGGCGATCTTGCCGCCGCCCGAGTGTTGCAGGCTGGGCAGAAGCGCCTGGACCGCAAGAAACACGCCGGTAACGTTCACCGCGAAGGTCTCGGCCCACATGGCGGCCGGATAGCCATCAGCCAGGCTCTGTCCCTTGTCCAGATAGACGCCGGCATTGCACACCAGAAGATCCAGTGGCGCGCCGTCCAGTCGCGCGGCAAGCCGCGCGTGCGAGGCGGGGTCCGTCACGTCGAGCTTTTGCCACTTGCCGTCCGAAGGCGCCTTGGCCCGCGTGGTGCCTATCACCCTGGCCCCCGCTGCGTTGTATCCGTCGAAGAGCGCGCGCCCGATGCCGCGGTTCGCCCCCGTGATCAGCACGCGCATGCGGTCAGTTCGCCTTGCGGCGCGGGGTGAAGGGCAGCGGAGCGACGGGCACGCCGTCCTCCAACAGCTTCTTGGCCTCGTCCAGCCGGGCCTCGCCGTAGATCGACCGATGCGGGATTTCGCCGTCGTGCATGCGACGCGCCTCGGACACGAAGTTGCCGCCCACGTAGTCGCTGTT
>JAUIIC010000019.1 GCA_030431935.1 Alphaproteobacteria bacterium
GGGCTTCGAGCACCGCCTCGCGGTCTTCGTAGGCGACGGCGTCCTTGATGGCGCGCGTGAAGCGCACGGTGTCGGGGGCCTCTGATTCCAGCACCTCGGCACGGCCACGCAGGTCAACCGCCTCGAACGGCGAAAGGCCATAGCGCGCGGCGGTCAGCCGGTCGATGCGCTGGCGCTCGGCATCGGCATAGTCGCCGTCGGAGCGGGCGATGCGGACAAGAAGTGCTGTCAGCGCGAGGCGCGCATCCGCATCCGGAAGGGCCTGGGGTTCGGGCGCCGTGAGGCGTTTGAGGAAATCTGCGAACATGGGGGCGATATAGGCGTGGGTGCGGCGCGGGGAAAGGCCCATCGCATGCGGCGCACGGGGTGTCAGCGGCGGGTCATGCGGATGGACATTTCGGTCAGGGCGCGCTGGGTGGTGCTGTCGCGCAACATGACCGGGTTGGTGAGCGCGTGCAGTTCGGTCATCGCCCCGGTCAGCGTGGCGATCTCGGCGTCGGTGTATTCCCGGTCGGCACGGGCGAAGCTGGCGAGGCTGCGGCCCTGGTCTGTCTGGACCGAGATCGTCGCGCCGAAGCTGAGCCCGTAGCGATCCGCCTGGTCGAGCACCCCGGCATGGTCGATGGCGGCCAGGTCCGACCAGCGCGTGCTGCCGGTGTTGGCAAGGCCCCAGCGGATCGTGGGGTCGTCCGTCATCAGGCCGCGGCGCGAGTATTCGTCGGACCATCGCGAGGCGTAGGTCTTGAACAGGAAGGCCGGGCTTGCGTGGCCCAGGTAGAGCGCCACCGCGAATCCGGAGGGCCCCAGGTCGTCAAGATCCAGAAGAATGTCGGCGATCTTTCCTCTTTCGTCCAATACCACACCCCCAAACTCTCAACCAATAGTTGAGAAAAACTGGTCTAGCCCAATTGCACACGTTGTGCGAGTATGACGAATTGCGGCAACCAGCTTGGCAAGGGGTCCTTTTGGACAGGTGCATGCAATGAGGGCGTCTCGGGAAAACCCTGCACTAGGTTCGCTGGGCCCTGCGGGGTACCATGTGGCCGTGCGTGTAGGCTTTGCCTATCCTCTTGAAGAGTATGTATCTTTGCCGCCGGAGTGGATCGCGCGCTACATCTCCGGGGGGTTTCTTCCCGACGATCCGGTGACCCGCTGGGCCTATGGTAACGAAGGCGTGATCCGGTGGAGCGCGCTGTCGGAAGACGACCCGCGGGGCATCCTGTCGGAGGCGGCCGCGCATGGGCTGCGGTTCGGGGCGATTGCGTCCTGGATGGGGGGCGATGCCGGCGGACAGCGCAGCTATGGTGCGTTCGTGCGGGACGACCGTGAATACACGGACGCCGAGCTGGCCGAACTGATGTCGACGATACAGCGGTTGCACGTTGACCGGACGCCGCCCACCAACCTGACCGAGGCCGAGTTGCAGGCCCTGGGCATGGTCAAGAACGGTCTGCTGCTGAAAGAGATCGCCGCCCTGCTGGAGGTGTCGGAGGGCGCGGTCAAGCAGCGGCTGAAGAACGCCCGCTGCAAGCTCAAGGCGAAGACCGGCACCCATGCGGCCACGCTGGCGGCGGCCTACGGATTGATCTGATCCACCACAAGACGCTGGTTATCCACAGGAATTTCACGTTCTGTGGATTGTTTCATGCTGTTCCGTCTTATCAACCTAAACGTGTAGTGGTTGAATTGTTTCGCCATAAGGGGGAAACAATCATGCATAACATCACGTTCAACCTGCAAGGACTGCATCGTCACGGCACCGCGTTCTACGAGTACCTGGCGTTGCGCAAGCACTTCTTCGTGGATGCGCTGGGCTGGGATATCCCGCATGACGAGCGGGTGGAGATGGACCAGTACGACAATCCCTTGGCGTGGTATTCGCTGGTCCTGCGAGACGGCGCGGTGGTCGGCGGCGCCCGGACGATGGCCACGACCGCGCGCTGGGGCGGGCACAGCTACATGCTGCGCGACGCGCTGTGCGGCAAGCTGGAGGACATCCCGGCAAGCGCCATGCCGGGCGATGTCTGCACGCCGGCGGTTTGGGAATGCACGCGGCTGGTGATCTCGGACGAGGTGCGCGGCGCGGGTGACCGGCGGGAGTGCCTGGACCTGATCGTGGATGGACTGACGCGGGTTGCGCGGGACAACGGCGCGCGCGAGTTGATGTCGCTATCGCCGCTGACCCTGCAACGGGCGCTGCGGGGGCTGGGCTTCGACGTCCACCTGATGGGCGACCGCTATCGCGATGCCGAGGACGGGCGCATGTATGCCGTCATGGCGATGCCCGTCGAGAAGCGCGTGACGCTGATGGCGGCGGAATAGCGGGTCTGGGCCGGGGTCGGGCGGCGCGGGTCAGACCAGCCGCTCGACCTCTTTCGCGGCGCGCACGAAATCGGCGAACAGCGGGTGCGGGTCGAAGGGTTTCGACTTCAACTCGGGATGGAACTGGACGCCGATGAACCACGGGTGGTCGGCGATCTCGACGATTTCCGGCAGGCGGCCGTCGGGCGACATGCCGGAGAAGCAGAGCCCCTGTTCTTCAAGCTTCTCGCGATACCTTATGTCCACCTCGTAGCGGTGGCGGTGGCGTTCTTCGATGACGGTGGCGCCGTAGATCCCGGCCACCCGCGAGCCGGCGGACAGGTTGGCGGTATAGGCGCCAAGGCGCATGGTGCCGCCCTTGTCGTCATCGGCCTTGCGGGCGACGGTCTGGTTGCCCTGCACCCATTCCTTGAGGTGGTAGACGACCGGCGTGAACCGCTTCTGCCCCGCCTCGTGGTCGAACTCCTCGGAGCCGGCGTCGGGCAGTTGGGCGAGGTTGCGCGCCGCCTCGATCACCGCCATCTGCATGCCGAGGCAGATGCCCAGATAGGGAATCTCGCGTTCGCGGGCGAATTGCGCGGCGCGGATCTTGCCCTCGGTGCCACGTTCGCCGAAGCCGCCCGGCACGAGGATCGCGTGGAAGCCTTCGAGATAGGGCGCGGGATCTTCGCGTTCGAAGATCTCGGCGTCGATCCATTCGGCGCGCACCTTGACGCGGTTGGCCATACCGCCATGGGTCAGCGCCTCGGCGATGGATTTGTAGGCGTCTTCCAGCTGGGTGTACTTGCCCACGATGGCCACGCGCACCTCGCCCTCGGCGTGGAAGATGCGGTCGTAGACGTCGTGCCAGCGGGACAGATCGGGCTTTGGCGCGGGGCTGATCTGGAAGGCGTCGAGAACGGCCTGGTCGAGCCCCTCGCGATGATAGGCCAGCGGGGCCTCGTAGATGGATTTCAGGTCGTAGGCGGCGATCACGCTGTCGGACCGGACGTTGCAGAACAGCGCCAGCTTTTCGCGTTCCTTCTGTGGGATCGGGCGTTCGGACCGGCACACCAGGATATCGGGCGCGATGCCGATGGAGCGCAGTTCCTTGACCGAGTGCTGGGTGGGCTTGGTCTTCAACTCGCCCGAGGCGGCGATATAGGGCAGAAGCGTCAGGTGCATGAAGATGCACTGGCCGCGCGGCTTGTCCTGGCCGAACTGGCGGATCGCCTCGAAGAAGGGCAGGCCCTCGATGTCGCCGACGGTGCCGCCGATCTCGCAGAGCATGAAATCCACCTCGTCCTCGCCGATCGAGATGAAGTCCTTGATCTCGTTGGTGACGTGCGGGATCACCTGGATCGTCTTGCCGAGGTAGTCGCCGCGCCGTTCCTTTTCGAGCACGGTCGAATAGATGCGGCCCGAGCTGACGCTGTCGGTGGCGCGCGCCGCGACGCCGGTGAAGCGTTCGTAATGCCCGAGGTCCAGGTCCGTTTCCGCGCCGTCGTCGGTGACGAAGACCTCGCCATGCTCGAAGGGCGACATCGTGCCGGGATCGACGTTCAGGTAGGGGTCGAGCTTGCGCAGGCGAACCGAGAAACCGCGCGCCTGAAGAAGTGCGCCAAGCGCGGCAGAGGCCAGCCCCTTGCCAAGACTCGACACAACGCCGCCAGTGATGAAGACAAAGCGTGCCATGCGGGCAGACCCCCGTGATGTTCCGTTTCGATCCGGTGCGAGCCCGGTGTTCAGAACGCCGGTATCACGGGATTCCAGTTTATACGGATTCGCGGCCCGACTGCAACCAGACCGCAAGATGATGCGGCGAAAGAAAATCTCGCCGCAAAGGATTGAGGTTCGGGCGCGCGCCTAGTCGACGCGCGGCAGGGACAGGGGTTCATCGGTGGGCGATGGTGGCAACAGGTCGTCGCCCGAAAGCCCGGGCAACAGGTTGCCGCCAGAGTCCGCGGGGGCCGGCGCCTCGATCCCGAGGCGGTCGAGCACCGAGGTGTCGGCCGAGTTCCGGGCCGCGACGATGGTGAGCGTGATGGACGTCGCGATGAAGGCGATGGCCAGCGCCCATGTCAGCTTGCCCAGTGCCGTGGTGGCGCTGCGTCCGGTCATCGCGCCGCCGCCGCCGCCGCCCATGCCGAGCCCGCCCCCTTCGGAACGCTGCAACAGCACCACGCCGATCAGGCTGAGCGCCAGCAGCAGGTGAACGATCAGAATAACATTTTCCATCAGGCGGCCTTCGCGTTCGGACGTGCGGTATCTAGAGGCTTGGGCGAGGTGCCGCAACCCTGATCTGCATCAAGGCGCGGTGCAGTGCCGGGCGCATTCTGGACCGGAACGCTGCAAGGGGAGGCAAGGATGCGACGCGGTATTCTTACGGTGCTGGCGATGGTGGTGCTGCTGGGGGTCGTTCCCGCGGTGGCCCGGGCCGGGGACTGCACCGGGTTCGTGACCGGGGTACGGCCGATCAGCCAGTACAATCACGCGGCGGGGAACGGGTTTCTGGCGGTCCGCACCGGGCCCGGAACCCAGTTCCGCCAGATCGGAGAGCTGTATCTCGGCGACGAGATCGCCGTCTGGGCGCGGCAGGGGGCATGGTACCGCGTGCAGTGCATGTCCGGGCGCTGTCTTTCGCCGCTTTGGGGTCAGCCCAACCCGAACGGCTGGGTCTATGGCCAGTACCTGTCCATCGGTGGCGTGTGCCCCTGAGCGCGGCTATTCGTCCACGTCGTCCACGTCCGCCTGGCCCGAGAGACGGCGGCGGATGATCGACCAGCTCAGCCCGGTGCCGAGCACGAGGCTGAGCGCGAAGAGCGCGATCCAGGTGTTCGCGGTGGGATTGTCGAGGCTGATGAGGCCGAAGTCGTAGGCCACCCAGACAAGGGCCGCCACCAGCGCCAGCACAAGAAGCATCCCGAACAGTCCGATCGAGCGCAGCGTCGCGCGCAGGTAGATCACGTAGCCCGCGAACAGGATCAGCCCGAAGAGAAGCACAAGCGACGCCTGCGTGCCCCAGTTCGTCGGAGCCCAGCGCACGAAATTCCATTCCGTCGGGTTGTAGGTGAGGGCAAGCAGGATGAAGGCGAATGCCCAACGCAGAACGAAACTCATGATCGCATCCTCCTTCTGATGTGTCCTGATTGGCCGAAAGTTGGCCCGCCTGTCCAGACGGCAGTCGCGCGGGCGGGTCGATTTTCCGGTTTCGCGGGGGACGTGCGCCCTGTAAACCCGCGTCGGATACGCGCCAGGCGGAGGAACACCATGGCCAATGTCGTCGTCGTCGGCGCCCAGTGGGGCGACGAGGGTAAGGGAAAGCTGGTGGACTGGCTGTCCGAGCGGGCGGACGTGATCTGCCGCTTCCAGGGCGGTCACAACGCGGGCCACACCCTGGTCGTGGGCGGACAGGTCTACAAGCTGCACGCGCTGCCGTCCGGCGTGGTGCGGGGCGGAAAGCTGTCGGTGATCGGAAATGGCGTGGTGCTGGACCCCTGGCACCTGGTCAAGGAGATCGAGACGGTGCGCGCGCAGGGCATCGAGATCACCCCCGAGACGCTGATGGTGGCCGAGAACACGCCGCTGATCCTGCCCTTCCACGGCGAACTGGACCGGGCGCGGGAATCGCAGAACGCGGTGGCCAAGATCGGCACCACCGGGCGCGGCATCGGCCCGGCCTACGAGGACAAGGTGGGCCGGCGCGTGATCCGCGTGGCCGACCTTGGCGACGACGCGACGCTGGAGTTGCGCGTGGACCGGGCGCTTGTGCATCACAACGCGCTGCGCGCCGGGCTGGGGCTGGAGCCCATCGACCGCGACGCGCTGCTGGCCGACCTGCGCGCCATCGCGCCCGAGATCCTGAAATACGCCGCCCCCGTCTGGAAGGTGCTGAACGAAAAGCGCCGGGCCGGAAAGCGCATCCTGTTCGAGGGCGCGCAGGGCAGCCTGCTGGACATTGATTTCGGCACCTATCCCTTCGTCACCTCTTCGAACGTGATCGCCGGGCAGGCGGCGACCGGGACGGGCATCGGGCCGGGAGGCATCGATTTCGTGCTGGGGATCGTCAAGGCCTACACCACGCGGGTGGGCGAGGGCCCGTTCCCGACAGAGCTGCATGACGACATCGGCAGGCGGCTGTCCGAGGTGGGGCGCGAGGTCGGCACGACCACGGGCCGGTCGCGGCGCGTGGGCTGGTTCGACGCCTGCCTGGTGCGGCAGACCTGCGTCACCTCGGGCGTGGACGGCATCGCGCTGACCAAGCTCGACGTGCTCGACGGGATCGAGGAGCTGATGATCTGCACCGCGTATGAGCTTGACGGCAAGCGGCTGGACTACCTGCCGACCGCCGCCGACCAGCAGGCGCGGGTGACGCCCGTCTACGAGTCGATGCCGGGCTGGTCGGGGTCCACGGCGGGTGCGCGCAGCTGGGCCGAGCTTCCGGCCGAGGCCATCAAGTACGTGCGCCGCATCGAGGAGTTGATCGAGTGTCCGGTGGCGCTACTTTCCACCTCGCCGGAACGAGACGACACCATCCTTGTCAGGGACCCTTTCGCAGACTGATGGCACTTTCCTACAAAGCCCGACGCCGCTGGTCGCTGGTGATCCTGCTGATCGGTCTGCCCGCCTATATCGTGGTGGCTGTCACGGTCGTGAACTGGTTCGAGCGGCCGGGCATCTGGGTCGAACTGGCGATATACGTGGGGCTGGGCATCGCCTGGGCCCTGCCGTTCCGCGCGGTGTTTCGCGGGATCGGTCAGGCCGACCCGGACAAGAAAGAGGCGGAGTGACGCAAGGTCACTCCGCCAGTTGGCTCGTCAGGCGGCGAGCCCAGGCAAGAAACGGTTAATTCGGGAATTCAGCCGGTGGCCGAGGTCCGGCGCGGGCGGAAGCGCGTGTCTTCGGCCACGGTGAAGACACCACGGCGCAGGCGGAGCAGGCGGCCGTCGCGCAGGATGGTGCCGAAGGCGCGCAACGCATCCTCGCGCGAGGCGATCGCCTCTGGCATGGCATCGCGGACGCGCTGGATGATGTCGGCGCGCGTGGCCTCGTCCGTTCCCTCGACAAAGGCGCCATAGGCCGCCGAGGCTTCGAGCAGGTCTTCGAGCCCGGTGATCTCGTGGCGGTCGAGGAAGGCCGAGAAGTCGCGTTCGGCCGAGAAGATGTTGCGCGTGCCGCCGGTGTCGGCATCGGTTTCGGGGGCATTATCGAAGGTGTCGGGGCCTGCCATGATGTTGGCATCCAGCGTGTCCTCGTCGGGCAGCTCGGGTGGCTCTGCCGGGTCGTCGTCACGCAGGATCACGCGGGCGCGCTGCACGCGCCGGGGCTGCACGCGCAGCTCCGTTTCCGTGCGGCCCTCGCCATCGACCCGTTGTTCGGACACCAGCATCAGGGGCGGCATCCGACGGGCCGGGGGCGTCTCGGCTCCGCGTCCCGAAGGCCGTTCGGGGCGCACGACTCGGGCGAGATCCTCGCGGTATTGACCCGTGTCCATCTCGTCGGTGCGGCTGGCGGCGCGAGCACTGGAATCGGCGCGCACCGCGGCGACGGCGGCCTTGAGATGGGCGATGGCCGAGCGGCGGCGGTTTCCGTCGTGGCTGTCAAGTTCGGTGTCCGTCTGCCGCATGATCCGGTCGATCGAGGCGTCGCTGTCGGGCATGATCCGGCGCGGCCGCGACGGAGCGGCGGGCTCTGCCCCGGTGGCCGCCGCGGGTGCTTCCGGTTCCGGGGCGGGGGTGGCCGGAGCCGCCGCGGCGGGCGCGGGTTGAGCGGTGTCGTCAACCGTCGGCAGGGTCGCGGTCTCTTCGGTGTCGAGTTCGGCCGCGGCCAGTTCCGCGATCAGGTCGTCCTCGTCTTCAGGCGAAAGGCCGGTGTCGCCCAGTTCGGCGCGCACACGGTCTTCCAGGGCGGGTGCCGCCACGTCCACGCTGTCACCTGCGTCGTCGTCCTGCGGCTCGAACGTGGCCTCGAACTCGTCGCGGCGCATCTTGACCACGCGGGCCCGGACCGGTCCGCCGGGCTCTGCCCTGGCCTCTGCCGCGGTGTCGGCCTCGGGGGCGGCCTGTGCCGGGGTCAGGCGCAGCGGTTCGGTCGCGGGCGCGCCGCCAAAGACGGTGTCGACGTCAAAGTCTTCCTCGATCAGGTCGTGGTTCTGGTCCGCGGTGTCCGCGTCCTCTGCCTCGATCACGGGTTCGGGCGCGCCGGCCGGTTCGCGGGCGGTGTCGGCGCCGGTATCCAGCGTGCCGGGGGCAGGTGTGTCCGCGGCTTTGACCTCTGGCAGGTCGAAGGACATCCAGTCGTCTTCATCCTCGTCCGTGTCCGCTTCGGCAAGGGCGGCGGGTTTCGGCGCGCTTTCGTTTTCCGCGGGGGTTTCCAGCGCCTGTTCGATCGCGGCAAGCGCCGCATCGTCGCCGCGATATTCGTGTTCGTCCGGGGCCGTCTGCGCGCCTTGGGGGGCGACGTCGGGTTCGGGTTCGGGTTCGGGCTCTGGCAGCGGTGCCGGTTCTTCGACGGTCACGGCCGGAGCGCTCGGCGCCGGAGTGGTGTCGAGCACCGGCGGTTCCTCGGGCTCACGCGCCACGGCGGCGCGGATGCGGCGCAATTTCTCGGCGATGCCATCCTCGCCGGTGGCGCGCAGGGCCGGCACAGCGGCCGCGGCTGCCGCCGCGACCGGGGCATAATCAAGGCCGCTTGCCGCCGTTTCCTCGGGTTCCGATTCGTCGATGGGCGCGTCTGTCCCGACGGGCTCTTCCGGGGCGGGGCGCAGCACGACGCCGTTGCCCTCGACCCGGCTTTCGACGCGGCGGCGCACCTCTTTCTCGGCGATGCGGTGCAGCATCTCGGCGTCGGGGGTCGGGGGTTCGGCCCCAAAATAGCGGTCATCCGCGGCAAGATCCCGGAAATATTCGGCAATTCCGCGCATGGTTCCAAAGGGATCGTCGAACCCTTCGAGCGTGCACGAGAAGGTCCCGTAGGATACTGTGAGTATCTTGTTGTTTCCGACCATTCTCTTGCCTCGACCATCTACCCGGACGTCACCAATTCTGGCGCCCGCCCTCGATGCCACGCAATCCGGGTCAGAACTGCGAACGATCCGGATTATTTTGGCGGTTTGATTGTGGCCTGCACGTGTGTCGGGCAAAGTATTGCCATGATTGCGCCCGTTGTCGAATCCGATGCACGCGTCACGTTACTGGGGGGTGCCGGCTTCGACCCAGCGGTGCTGCGCGCCTGCCTGTCGCTGGCGCCGGGGCTGGTGGCCGCGGATGGCGCGGCGCGAGACGCGCTGGCGGCGGGGTTTGTGCCGGACGCCGTGATCGGGGATTTCGATTCGCTCGATCCCGACACGCGGGCGCGGCTGCCGGCGGATCGGCTGCACCATGTTCCCGAGCAGGACACGACGGATTTCGAGAAGGCGCTGAGCCGGATCCGCGCGCCGCTGGTGCTGGCGGTGGGGTTCACCGGGCGGCGGCTGGACCATGAACTGGCGGTCTACAACACGCTGGTGCGGTTGGGCGGGCCGCGCTGCATCGTGGTCGGGGCCGAGGATATCTGTTTTCCCGCACCCCCCGAGCTTGCGCTGGAGGTTGCCGAGGGCACGCGCGTGTCGCTGTTTCCGCTGGCGCGCGTGACAGGGCGGGACAGCGGCCTGCGCTGGCCCATCCAAGGGCTGGTCTTCGCCCCGGACGGGCGGGTGGGCACGTCGAACATGGCGACGGGCCCGGTGCGGCTTGCCTTCGAGGCGCCGGGGATGCTGATCATCCTCCCCCGGTCAGAGCTGGCGGCTGCGATTGCGGGGCTGGAGCGGCCGGCGTCCGGCTGAGCGCGCGTTCACGGAACACGATATACAGCCCCGCTGCCATCGTCACCGCGATGCCCGCCAGCGCAAGGCCGTTGGGGAAGTCGCCGAAGACGATGTAGCCGACCACCGTGGCGAAGGGGATTTCGAGATACTGCATCGGCGCAAGCGTGGAGGCCGGTGCAAAGCGCAGCGACCATGTCATCAGGAGATGCGCCAGCGTGCCCAGAACCCCCATCGCGACAAGGATCCTCCATTGAAAGCCGTTGGGCGCGACCGGGTCGATCTCTGCCCATCCCGTGCCGTCCGCCAGCCACAGGAGCGGCAAGAGGATCACCGAGGCCATCGCCCCGCTGACCGTCTGCAGCGACAGAGCGTCGACGTCCTTTGCCATCTGCCGGGTGACCATCATGAAGAGCGCGAAGACCACCGCCACGAAAAGCGGCAGCAGTGCGGGCAAGCCCACGGCGGCGAAACTGGGCTGGATCACGAGCAATGTGCCGACGAAGCCCACCGCACAGGCGCCAAGGCGGCGGATGCCGACCTCTTCGCCCATGAAGGCCCAGCCCAGAAGCAGCATGATGAACGGCATGACAAAGGCGATCGCCAGAGCGTCGGCCAGCGGCAGGTAGCGCAGCGACAGGAACATCGCGCCGATGCCGAAGATATGAAGGATCGTGCGCACGGCCGTCAGCCCGTATTGCGCGCGGGTCATCGTGAGGGTCCGTCCGGTCAGCAGCACCACGGGCAGAAGCAGAAGCACCTGGAAGCCGAAACGCGCGGCCACGACCTGGGCCAACGGCAGGCTGTCGCCAAGGACCTTGGCCATGCTGTCGCCGATGGGCGCCAGCAGGCAGAAGCCTGTCATGAGGGCTATGCCCAGAAGGGGGCGGTCGGCGATCACCGGGCAAGCCTAGGGGCGGGGGCCGCCCCGGGCAAGGGGGGCGTCAGGGCGTCAGGCCCTGGGGTTCCGGCAGGCCGTTGGCACGGCAGCAGGCGGTGACGGTGTTGGCCAGCAGGCAGGCGATGGTCATCGGCCCGACGCCGCCCGGCACCGGGGTGATCGCGCCGGCCACGGCGGCGGCGCTGTCGAAATGCACGTCGCCCACCAGCCGCGTCTTGCCCTCGCCCGCGTCGATGCGGTTGATGCCCACGTCGATCACCGTGGCGCCGGGCTTGATCCAGTCGCCGGTGACCATTTCCGGCCGGCCCACGGCGGCCACCACGATGTCGGCGCGGCGGGTCACGGCGGGCAGGTCGCGGGTGCGCGAATGCGCGATGGTCACGGTGCAGCTGTCGCCCAGCAGCAATTGGGCCATCGGCTTGCCTACGATATTCGAACGTCCGATCACCACGGCGTCCATTCCCGAGAGCGAACCGTGCCGGTCGCGCAGAAGCATCAGGCAGCCCAGCGGCGTGCAGGGCACCATGGATTTCTGGCCGGTGCCCAGAAGCCCGACGTTCGAGATGTGGAATCCGTCCACGTCCTTGGCCGGGTCGATGGAATTGATGACAAGGTCGCTGTCGATGTGGCCGGGCAGGGGAAGCTGGACAAGGATTCCATGCACCTGCGGGTCGTTGTTCAGACGCTCGATCAGAGCCAGCAGGTCGGACTCGGACGTGGCGGCGTCAAGCTTGTGTTCGAAGGATGCCATTCCGGCCTCGACCGTCTGCTTGCCCTTGGACCGGACGTAGACCTGGCTGGCCGGATCCTCGCCCACCAGGACGACGGCAAGGCCGGGGGTGATGCCATGCCCGGCTTGCAGTTTTGCGACATGTTCGGCCACCTGGCCGCGCACGGTGGCGGCAAAGGCCTTGCCGTCGATGATCTCTGCCGTCATGGCGCCCGCGTCCTTCTTCCTGGTCAATTCCTGCCCGCCGGGTCAGGCGCGCGGGGGGCGCGATGTCCCCCGGCGCGCGTTTCCGCGTCCCTAGAACAGGCCCTCGATCTGGCCTTCCGCGTTCAGGCGGATGGCCTCGGCCGAGGGCACGCGGGGCAGGCCCGGCATGGTCATGATGTCGCCGCAGATCGCCACGACGAAGCCCGCGCCGGCCGACAGGCGCACCTCTCGCACCGGGACCGAATGGCCGGTGGGCGCGCCGCGCCGGTTGGGGTCGGTGGTGAAGGAATACTGCGTCTTGGCCATGCAGACCGGCAGGTTGCCGTAGCCCGCGGCCTCCCATTCCTTCAGCTGGTTGCGGATGCGGTCGTCGGCCAGCACCTCGTCGGCGCGGTAGATGCGCTTGGCGATGGTCTCGATCTTCTCGAACAGGCCCATCTCGTCGGGGTAGAGGGGGGCGAACTGCGCCTCGTCGCGGTCGGCGATTTCGGCCACGCGGGTGGCCAGCGCCTCGATCCCGGCGCCGCCGTGCGCCCAGTGCTTGCACAGGATCGCCTCGGAGCCCTGTTCGGCGACATAGGCCTGCACCGCGGCCACCTCGGCGTCGGTGTCGGTGACGAAGTGGTTGATGGCCACGACGACGGGCACGCCGAAGCTTTTGACGTTCTCGATGTGGCGGCCGAGGTTGGCGCAGCCGGCCTTGACGGCGTCCACGTTCTCGGTGCCGAGGTCTGCCTTGGCGACGCCGCCGTTCATCTTCATCGCGCGCACGGTGGCGACCAGCACCACGCAGGAGGGCGCGAGGCCGGCCTTGCGGCACTTGATGTTCATGAACTTCTCGGCGCCGAGGTCCGCGCCGAAGCCCGCCTCGGTCACCACGTAATCGGCGATCTTGAGCGCGGTCGTGGTGGCGGTGACCGAGTTGCAGCCATGGGCGATGTTGGCGAAGGGGCCGCCGTGGACGAAGGCGGGGTTGTTTTCCAGCGTCTGCACCAGGTTCGGCTGCATCGCGTCCTTCAGAAGGACGGTCATCGCGCCGTCGGCCTTGATGTCGCGGCAGTAGACCGGGCTGCGGTCGCGGCGGTAGGCCACGATCATGTCGCCCAGGCGGCGCTGCAGGTCGGCAAGGTCGGAGGCGAGGCAGAGGATGGCCATGACCTCTGACGCGACGGTGATGTCGAAACCGGCCTGCCGCGGAAAGCCGTTCGCCACGCCGCCAAGCGAGGTGACGATGTCGCGCAGGGCGCGGTCGTTCATGTCGAGCACGCGGCGACAGGTGACGCGGCGCAGGTCGATGTCCTGCTCGTTGCCCCAGTAGATGTGGTTGTCGATCATCGCCGACAGCAGGTTGTGGGCGCTGGTGATGGCGTGGAAATCGCCGGTGAAGTGAAGGTTCATGTCCTCCATCGGGACGACCTGGGCATAGCCGCCGCCCGCGGCGCCGCCCTTCATCCCGAAGTTCGGGCCAAGGGACGCCTCGCGGATGCAGATGGCGGCCTTCTTGCCGATCCGGTTCAGGCCGTCGCCGAGGCCCACGGTGGTGGTCGTCTTGCCCTCGCCCGCCGGCGTCGGGTTGATCGCGGTCACGAGGATGAGCTTGCCGCTCTTGTTGCCGCGCACGCTTTCGATGAAGGCCTGGCCGACCTTGGCCTTGTCATGGCCGTAGGGCAGCAGATGCTCGGACGGGATGCCGAGGCGCGCGCCGATCTCCTGGATCGGTTTCTTGCTGGCCTCGCGGGCGATCTCGATGTCGGACTTGTGGCTCATGTGGGCGTTCCCTGCGGCGTGGGCGGTGGTTTCCTGCCCCGCCTATACTTTGGTGTGGCACTGTACACAGCGGCGATTCCGACCTTTCCGGCGCTGGAACCGGCGATCCCTGTTTCGGATCGGAACGCGGGGGCGCTGTGGGGAAAGCGGTGCCCTTTTCGGGGTGCGGCATCGCGTCGGCATCGCGTCGGCAAAACGTCGGCGCGGGTCAGCGTGTCAGAACGAAGAAGAGGCGGCGGAAGGGAAAAAGGACACCGCCGTCGTCTTCGACCGGGTAGGCGGCGGTCAGGGAGGATTCGTATTCGGCGATGAAGGCGGCGCGCTCTGCCTCTGTCAGCTTTTCGGCGATGGGGCGCATTCCGGTGGATTCGGTGAAACGGCGCACGGGGTGGTCTGGGTAGGCGGGGTCGAGGCGCTGGATATACTCGGTCTCCCAAACGTCGAGAGTGCCAAGGGCCGAGAGCATCCGGTGATAGTCGCGCGGGTCGGCGACGGGCGCGACCCAGCGGGTATAGTCGAAGCGGTCGGGGAACATGTTCTCGGCAAGGCTGCGCATCAGCGCATGCGAGGGCGCGTCGAACTGGCGCGGCATCTGCACGGCCAGCGTGCCGCCGGGGGCGAGGCTGTGCGCCAGCCGGGAGAACAGCGCCTCGTGGTCGGGCAGCCAGTGGCAGAGCGCGTTGGAAAAGATCAGCGCGGGGGGCGTGTCGGGCGTCCAGGCGGTGGCGTCGGCCTGGTGCAGCCGGGCGTAAAGCCCGCTGGCCCGCGCCTCTGCCAGCATGGCGGGCGAGCCGTCGAGGCCGACCAGGGCGCGACCGGGGAAGCGGGTGGCAAGCGCGGGCGCAACGACCCCGTTGCCGCAGCCGAAATCCACCACCTCGCCCGGCGGCAGGTCGGGGACGCGCATCAGAAGGTCGATCGCAGGGCGCAGGCGTAGGCCGCGAAACCGGCTATAGGCGGCGGCGTCCCAGTCGGGGGCGGGGTTGGTCATTGTCGAGAATCCACGGCGGCAGAATTGCCGCCAGCGTATCGCGAGTCGCATCCCGGCCAAAGCGCGGGCGATACGAAAAGGCCCCGGCGCGGACGCCGGGGCCTGTCAATGTCGTCACCGTGGCGGGTGGCCTACGTCGGTTCGGGTTCCATCCCGCCGTCGCCCTCGCCGCCCTTGGGACGCGAGCGCGTCTTGGGGATGGCGGTGACGCTGGCCAGTTCGCCGCCCGTGGGCGTGCTGTCGTCGTCGTCGCCCCGGTTCAGAGGCTCGCCCGCGATCACCTTGGTGATCTCGTTGCCGGTCAGGGTCTCGTACTCCAGAAGGCCCTGGGCCAGGCGGTGCAGGTCGTCGATGCGTTCGGTCAGGATGCGCTTGGCGGTCTCGTAACCTTCGTCGACGATCTTGCGCACCTCGCTGTCGATCTTTTCCTGCGTGTCGGGGCCGGCGTTGGACTGGCCCTGGTAGTTGCCGAGGAACGACTGCTGCTCGTTGGCGTAGTCGATCATCCCCAGCTCTTCGGAAAAGCCGAACTGCGTGACCATGGCGCGCGCGATCCGCGACACCTGCTGGATGTCCGAGGCCGCGCCTGAGGTGACGTTCTCCTTGCCGAAGATCAGTTCCTCGGCCACGCGTCCGCCAATCGCCATGGCGATCTTGGACTTGTACTTGGTGTAGGTCACCGAAAGCTGGTCACGTTCGGGGAGCGACAGGACAAGGCCAAGCGCCCGGCCGCGCGGGATGATCGTGGCCTTGTGGATCGGGTCGTGCTGCGGGACGTTGAGGCCGACGACGGCATGGCCCGCCTCGTGATAGGCGGTCAGCTTCTTTTCGTCCTCGCTCATGACCATGGACCGACGCTCGGCGCCCATCATGACCTTGTCCTTGGCGTTCTCGAAATCCTCCATCGTGACGAAGCGGCGGCCGACACGGGCGGCCATCAGCGCGGCCTCGTTCACGAGGTTCGCGAGATCGGCGCCCGAGAAGCCCGGCGTGCCGCGCGCGATGATGCGCAGGTCCACGTCGGGGCCAAGCGGCACCTTGCGGGCATGAACGCCGAGGATCTTTTCGCGGCCCTTCACGTCGGGGTTCGGCACCTGCACCTGGCGGTCGAAGCGGCCGGGACGCAGAAGCGCCGGGTCCAGAACGTCGGGGCGGTTCGTCGCGGCGATGATGATGATGCCCTCGTTCGCCTCGAAGCCGTCCATCTCGACCAGAAGTTGGTTGAGCGTCTGTTCGCGTTCGTCGTTGCCGCCGCCATAGCCGACGCCGCGCGAACGGCCGACGGCGTCGATCTCGTCGATGAAGACGATGCAGGGGGCGTTCTTCTTGGCCTGTTCGAACATGTCGCGCACGCGGGACGCGCCGACGCCGACGAACATTTCCACGAAGTCCGAACCCGAGATGGTGAAGAAGGGCACGCCCGCCTCGCCCGCGATGGCGCGCGCGAGCAGGGTCTTGCCGGTGCCCGGGGGGCCCACCAGAAGCGCGCCCTTGGGGATCTTGCCGCCAAGGCGCGAGAATTTCTGCGGGTTGCGCAGGAATTCCACGATCTCTTCCAGCTCGTCCTTGGCCTCGTCGATGCCGGCGACGTCGTCGAAGGTGACGCGGCCATGCTTTTCGGTAAGCAGCTTGGCCTTGGACTTGCCAAAGCCCATGGCGCCGCCGCGCCCGCCGCCCTGCATCCGGTTCATGAAGTAGATCCAGATGCCGATGAGGATGAGGAAGGGCAGGAAGGTCATCAGCACGGTGGTGAAGCCCGACTGTTCCTGCGGTTCGGCGCGCACGATCACGTCACGCTCGATAAGGCGGTCGGTGATGTCCGCGCCTTCCGGCATGATGGTGATGTAGTCGCTGCCGTCGTTGCCGCGGAACAGGACCCGCTCGCCGTCCAGCGTGACGCTGGACACTTCTCCGTCGTCGACCTTTTCGATGAAGTCCGAATAGCTGATCGAGCGCGACGACATCGTCGACTGCCCGCCGCTGAACAGATTGAACAGCGCAAGGATCAGCAGGAAAAGCACGACCCAGAAGGCGATATTTCTCGCGTTGCCCAAGGAATTCTCCTTTGTCTTTGCCGCAAGGGCTGGCTTGCGGGCACCCGCCTAACATAAGCGACCGAACGGTGCGTTCAACGAGATAACAGCGCAGCGGGGAAATCGTCGCGCCCCTTGGCCAGTTCGACCGGGATTTCGGTGCCGAACCTGGCCAGCGGCGCGGCGATCAGCGTGTCGCGGTCCCAGAGCGCGGGCGAGGCGGCGAGGCTGGCGCGGGGCAGGCCGGTGGAGCGCCAGTCGGGGCAATGGGCCAGCCCCGCCTCGGTCAGGGCGCGGACGGTGCCGCGCGGGGCGGCAAGGCGCCAGCGGGTGTCCCAGGTGTCGCCGGGGGCGGCGGGTGTGGCACGGGCGGCGGCGCGGGGTTCGCGCGACAGGCGCAAGGTGTCGGGGCCCGGGGTGACGAGGCAGCCATGCAGCGTGGTGGCGGCCTCGGCCGACAATAGCGCCAGCACGGGCGCGGCGCGGGGCGGATAGTCGGCGCCCGCGATCCAGCGCAGCGCGGCGGACAGGAGACGGCGGGCGAAGTCGCGGGGCAGGGCGGCGAGCGCGGCGCGGTCGATCAGGAGGTCGCCCCGGTCGGTGCAAGTGTGGGCGCGGGCCCAGTCCGACAGCGTGGCGTCGATGGCGGTGCGGGTGTCGGCGAGGTGGTCGATGGTCTGGGCAAGGCCGTCGGCGTCGATCCCGAGCGGGGCAAGCAGGGCGAGCGCGCGGCGGGCGCGGACGCGGTCGAAGCGGGGATCCTCGTTCGAGGGGTCGTCGGCCCATGTCAGGCCGCGGGCGCGCAGCATCTGGCGCAGCGCCTCGCGCCGGGCGGACAGGAGCGGGCGGTGAAAGGTGACGGCGCCATGGGCGAAGCTGCGGCGCATGCCCGTCAGACCGTCGAGGCCGGCGCCGCGCGACAGGCCCAGAAGGAAGGTTTCGGCGTTGTCGTCGCGGGTGTGGCCAAGGGCGATGTCGGCCAGCCCCCGGGTCGCGGCCCAGCCCGACAGAAGGCCATAGCGCGCGCGGCGCGCGGCGTCCTGCAGGTTGCCGGTGTCCTCTGGCGCGCGCTGCCAGGCAAGCGTGTCATGCGAGATCCCGAGGCGAACGCAGAGCGCGCCGACGCTGGCGGCCTCTGCGGCCGAGGCAGGACGCAGGCGGTGGTCGACGGTGGCCGAGGCCAACGCTTCGGGGCCGTAGCGGTCCAGCAGCAGGATCAGGAGCGCGGTGGAATCGCTGCCGCCCGAGATGGCGACGCCGATGCGCCCGCCCGCGGATACGCGGGCGTCGAGCGGTGCGAGGGCGCCCGGATCGAGCGCCGCCGACGTCACGGGCAGGTCAGCCGGGATCGGGCGACGGTTGCCTCTGCCGCCGCGCCGCTGCCGGGATAGCGCGCGGGCACCTCGCCCAGTGTGACGCAGGCCTCGTTGCGCTGGCCCAGTGCCTCCAGCGCGAGGCCCAGGCGGAACAGGGCGTCGGGCGCCTCGGCCCCGTCGGGTGTGCCGGAGAAGCTGTCGAGATAGGCGCGGGCGGCGGGCGCCACCTGGCCCTGGCTTTCCAGCGCGCGGCCGCGCCAGTAATGCGCCGCCCCGGTGAGCGGGCCGCCCATGTAGGTCTCGGTGAAGACGCGGAACTGGTCGGCGGCGGCGGCGAAATCGCCCGCGTCGAAGGCCGCGCGGGCGCGGTCGAAATCGGCCTGTTCGCCGACCGCAAGCTGACCGCCGCTGTCGCCGGTTTGCGGCGGCGGTGCGGGCACGACGGCCGGCGTGCCGACCGCGCCGCCAAGGGTCGGCGTTTCGCCCAATGATCCGATGTCGCAGTCGGGCTCCAGCTCGCACAGGCGGAATTCGAGGTCGCCGATGCGGTTCGTGCCGTCCTGCACCACGGTGTCGATCCGGAATTCCAGTTCCTCGGCCTTGGCCGTCAGGCGGCGAAGCTCGGCCTCGATCAGGTCCGCGCGCTGCAACACGTCGCCCTGGATCACGGCGCCGGTGTTGCCGGTGGTCGACAGCTCTCGTTTCAGGCGCTGCAACTCGACGAAGAGCACGCCCAGTTCCTGCCGTATGTCGGCCAGCGTGTCGGTCGTCTGCGCCGGCACGGCGGCCGGCGCGAGCGTCAGGGCAAGGGCGAAAGCGAGGCTGGCGGCGCGGCGCATGACTGCGTCAGACCCCGGTGTCGACGCGCAGCACGGTCACGGCGCGGCGGTTCTGGGCGTAGCAGGTTTCGTTCGAGCAGATCTCGAGCGGGCGCTCCTTGCCGAATGTGACGGTGCGCAGGCGGCTGGCGGCGACGCCCTGCGCGATCAGGAACTGTTGCACCGCGCTGGCGCGGCGTGCGCCAAGGGCGAGGTTGTATTCCCGCGTGCCCTGTTCGTCGGCGTGGCCTTCGATGATTGCACTGTATTCGGTGTTCTCCAGAAGCCAGCTTGCCTGCTGCACCAGCGTGGCCCGGGCCTCGGGGCTGATGGTGCTTTCGTCCACGGCAAAGAGCACGCGGTCGCCGACAAGCTGGTTGAAATAGGCGATCGAGCGGGGGTCGCTGACGCTGCCCAGACCGCTGGAATCGATGCCGTTCACGCCGGGGCCCGTGGGCCCGTCGTCGGGGATGCGGCCGGGCGAGGAACAGGCGGCGAGGCCGAGGGCCGCCACCAAGAGAACGGCCTTGGTCAGGTGGGACATGTCAGGAGTTCCTGCTGTTTATTTTTGCTCGATTGCCGTCAGGATACCACCCCGGCGGCGTTTTGGGAACGGCTGGCTCAGGGCAGAAGCGGCGACCACGACGGATCGGAGGCGGCGGTCTGCGTGGGCACGCGGCGCAGGTTCCGGCCCGAGATATCGACGGTATAGAGCGCCGGCGCCCCGGTTTCGCCCTGCGTTTCGCGGGTGAACATGATGACCCGGCCATTGGGCGACCATGTCGGGCCCTCGTCGAGGAAGGAGGCCGTCAGAAGGCGTTCCTCGGACCCGTCGGTGCGCATCACGCCGATGTGAAAGCGCCCCTGGTTCTGCTTGGTGAAGGCGATCAGGTCGCCGCGCGGCGACCACACCGGCGTGCCGTAGCGGCCCGGGCCGAAGCTGATGCGCCGCGCCTCGCCGCCGTTGGCGGACATGATGTACAGCTGCTGGGTGCCCGAGCGGTCGCTTTCAAAGACGATCTGGCTGCCGTCTGGCGAAAAGCTGGGCGCGGTCTCGATCGACGGCGTTTCGGTCAGGCGGCGCACGCTCCCGCCGCCCACGTCCATGCGGTAGATGTCGGTGTTGCCGTTCTGGCTGAGCGAGTAGACCACGGTGCGCCCGTCCGGCGAGAAGCGCGGCGAGAAGGTCATGGTGCCGACCTGATCCTCGAGCGCGCGGCGCGCTACGCTGGCCACGTCCAGCAGGTAGATGCGGGGAAAGCCGGTTTCGTAGGAGGTGTAGAGCACCCGGTCGCCGGTGGGCGAGAAGCGGGGTGCAAGCACGATGGCGGAACTGTCGGTCAGGAATTCCACGTTGGCGCCGTCGTAGTCCATTACGGCAAGGCGCTTGGCCCGGGCGTTCTTGGGGCCGGTTTCCGAGACGAAGACCACGCGGCTGTCGAAATAGCCGCCTTCGCCGGTGATCCGGGAATAGACCGCGTCGGCGACCTTGTGGGCGATGCGCCGCCAGCTGTCCTGACCGGCGACGAATTGCAGGCCCTCGCCCAGCGGCGCCTCGGAGAAGACGTCGAAGAGGCGGAACTTGATGACCAGCCGTCCGTCGGACCGGGTTTCGACGGAGCCGGTGATGAGCGCCTGTGCGTTGATCGCCTTCCAGTCGGCGTATTGCACGGGGCTGTCGAAGCTGGTCACGCGCGAGATGAAGGCGCCGGGCGGGATTTCGCGGAAGAGCCCGGTGCCGGAAAGATCGGCGGCGATCACGCGGGTGATGTCGCGGGCGAACCCGGAGGCGCCGCCGTTCTCGGCCACGAACTCGGGCAGGGCGAAGGGCAGCGGTTCGATCACGCCCTCGGTGATCTCGATGCGCAGCGGACCGGACCTGTCCTGCGCGGCGGCGGGCAGGACAAGGATGAGCGACAGAATCGCGAGGGCAAGGGCGGCAAGGCGTGTCATCGGATTCGCATTCTCTCAGGATTGAACGTCATTTCAATGTCCCGCCACTGTTCATACTTGTCTGCGGGCAAATCGTAACCCCGCGCGCCACATCTGATGACGGCGCGGCGGGCGGCCTCGAAAGCCTGGCGGGCGGCGGCGTCAGAGCCGCCGGAGAAGTCTATCAGCCGGATCGTCGCGCTGTCGGGGCGGCCGTCGGGCAGCATCTCGACCCCCACGACGACGGTGACGCGCAGCGCCTCGGACGACAGCGAGCCGACGTTCCAGCACTGCTGGACCGAGACGCGCAGGGCGTCGCGCTCGCCTTGCGTCAGCGGCGGGCCGGAGACGCGCGGGGGCACGGGCGGGGTGTCGGGCTCGACGGCCTCGGCTACGGCGGCGGCGACCGCGTCGGCCAGCGGGTCGGGGGCCGGGGCGTCGGGCTCCGGTGTCGTTTCGGCGGTGGCGGGCGGTTGCGGGCGGGGCCGGGCCGGGGGGCGCGGCGAGGTGCCGGGCGCGCCGCCCGAGGGCTGTTCGGCCTCTGTCACGATTTCGGTCGTGGCCTCTTCGGGGGCGGCGGGGGGCAGCGCTTCGGTCGCGGACTCGGCGGTCTCGGATGGCCGGGTCTCGGGGCTGGGCACCGGGGCGATATCGGCCTCGGGCGGGGGCGGTGGCGCCGGCGTGGGGGCGACGCGCGGCGCGGCGGCGGGCGTCGGTTCGGCGTCGGGGCGCTGGTCGAGCGCAGCGCCGGGATCGGCCACGGGCGGTTCCGGCGTTTCGGGCGCGTCGTCGGCCACCTCGGCCCGGGGCGCCAGAGGCGCGGGCTGTTCGGGCGTGGTGTCGGGGGTTGCGGGCGGCGGCGCGGGCGTCGGCGCGGGCCGGTCGGGCGCGGGCTGTGGCCGCGGCGAGACCGCAGGTGCGGTTTCGGGTTCCGGCGTCGCGGGCGCGGGTGTTTCGGTGGTTGCGTCGGGCGAGGGCGGGGCGATCAGGGCCGCGAACTCCTCGCCCGAGATCACCGACACGTCCACGGACTCCAGCGGCAGAGGATCGGAGTCGAAACTGCCCCCGATCATCAGCCACAGGATCAGGATCAGGTGCCCGATCCCCGAAACCTTTGTCCCCGTGGTCACCGCCGCCCCGTCAGCCGTCGGCGTTGTCGAGCGTGGGGCCGCCCGTGTCGGTCACCAGCCCGATGTTGCGAAAGCCCGCCGCGTTCAGCGCGCCCATGACCTGCATCACGCGTTCATAGGGGATCGCGCCATCGGCGCGCAGGAAGATCTTGTCGGTCACGCGCTCGGCGGCGATCGCGCGCAGCTTGGGGATCAGTTCGTTCGGCGGCGTCTCGGTGGTCATCAGCACAAGGCGGCCGTCTGCGGCGATGGTGATGGTCAGCGGCTCCTCTGTCTCGACCGGCAGCGCCTCGGCCGCGGTGTCGGGAAGGTCCACGGGCACCCCCACGGTCATCAGCGGCGCCGCGACCATGAAGATGATGAGCAGCACAAGCATCACGTCGACGAAGGGCGTGACGTTGATCTCCGACATCGCGCGAGACCGGCCGCGGCGGCCCCTGCGGCGGCGGCCGCCGGGCTGGCCTGTGTCATGCTGTGTGGGCGCGGCCATCATGTCAGGCGTCCAGCTGTCGGCCGAGAATGGTCGAGAACTCGTCGGCGAAGGCGTCGTAGCCCGCGACGATCGTGTCGCTGTCGGCGGACAGCTTGTTGTAGAAGATCACCGCCGGGATCGCCGCCAGGAGGCCGAGGCCGGTGGCCAGAAGCGCCTCGGCGATGCCGGGGGCGACGACGGCGAGACTGGTGTTCTGCTGTTCGGCAATCTCGACGAAGGCGTGCATGATGCCCCAGACCGTGCCGAAAAGACCGATGAAGGGCGAGGTGGAGCCCACGGTGGCAAGAAACGCCAGCCCGGCGTTGAGTGACTTGGCCTCCTTGGCGATGGCCACGTCCATCGACCGGTCGATCCGGGCCGCCGCGCCGGGGATCAGGCCCCCGTCGTCACGATGGCTGCGGCGCCATTCGAGCATGCCGGCGGAGAAGATCCGGGCCGAACCGCCGTCGGGCGTCGGCCCGAGTTTCTCGTAGAGACCGTCAAGCGGTTCGCCCGACCAGAACGCCTCTTCGAAGTCGGCGGTCTCGGCACGGGCGCGGCGGTAGACGATCAGCTTCTGGACGATGATCGCCCAGGCCCAGAAACTGGCGAGGATCAGCACGATCATCACCAGCTTGACGACGATGGTGGCGCGCATGAAGAGGGCGAAAAAGGAGAAGTCGATCTCCTGCGCGAGCGCGAGGGTTTCCGTTTCCATCTGACCTGCTCTTTATCCGGGCCGTCTGTCCCGCAGCCCTGTTAGCGCACAGCCTAGCGCATGGGCAGGGCGAACGCCACCGAAACCCTTTGTCGGCAGGGTTCCGCGCGGCGGCGGTCCGCCCGTCGCATGTCCTGTCGGGTGGCCTTTTCCGCCGTTCGGGGGCGGGCATGGCGGGGGTCAGAGCATCAGGTCGCGCAGCGAGTCGGGCAGGCGTGTGGGCATCCCGGTTTCGCCGAGGATCACGATGGTCACCAGGGCGCGGAAGAGCACCCGGTCGCCGCAGGCGACCTGCTGGTCGAGGGTCAGGCGCACGCCGGTGTCGTCGGCCACACGGGTGGTGACCGTCAGGTGGTCGCCGTAGCGGGCGGGGGCAAGGTAGTCCGCCTCGACCCGGCGGACGACGAAGACCACGCCATGTTCGTCGCGCAACCGGCCCTGGTCGATGCCGAGGCCCTCGACCCATTCGCTGCGGGCGCGCTCGATGAACTTCAGGTAGTTGGCATAGTAGACGATCCCCGCCATGTCGGTGTCTTCGTAGTAGACGCGCAGGTCGTAGCGGTGGCTGTCGTGGCTCATTGCGGGGGCTCCAGACGGGCGAAGAGGCGCAGGGCAAGGCTGGGATCGGTGGCCATCGCGGGCAGCACCGGGTCATAGGCGGCGCGGATCAGGCGGGCGATCTCGGGGCGCAGGAGGGTGTGGCCGCTGTCGGTCTGCCCCAGGGGCGAACGGTCGGTGAAGGCGGTGTCGGACCAAAGCAGGATGGTCTGGACGACCTGCATCAGCGCCAGCGTGTCGGCGGGCAGGCGCGACAGCTGGTCGTCCATGCGCAGGAAGACGAAGGCGGCCCGGATCGCGCCGTCGGGGTCGAAGCGGAAGATGCGGTACTGGTTGGCACCGGCCGTCTTCAGCCGGTCCACCAGCGGGCCGAGGTCGGGGATCATCCGGTCGAGGTTGGGGGTGGCCGTCAGCTCGTCCCAGTCGCGGAAGAAGAAGACCATCAGGTTCGCCCCGAGCTCGGGGTCCACGTCGGTGACCTGGTGGCCGGCGAGCGTGGCGACGGCCTCGATCGCGCCCTTGACGGTCTGCAGGGTGCCGTCCTCGACGCCAAAGACGACCGGGGCCAGCGGGCGGCCCCAGCGTGCGAAGAGAAAGCTGCCGTCGGCGCGGGTGAAGAGGGTCTGGATGTCGTCGGGCGTCATGCGGCGGGGCGTAGGGCTTTTTCCCGCCGATGTCCAACGGGCGCGGGGGCGGCATCGGGCCGCTGGCAAACCTCTTCGAAGAGGTTTGGGGGCGGCTGTTCCGACCGCTGGTCCGGGGCCAAGGGCCTTGCAAGGCCCTTGCTGCAAGAGCCTTCGAAGGCTCTTGGCCCTGCGTGCCCTAGCGCCGGGGGCGCAGGGCGCGCAGGCGGTCCTGCACGGCGCGGGGCAGCGCGGTGTCGGCGCCCGGGGGCGCGTCGGCCAGCGCGCTTTCGACGTCCTTGACGAGGATCGAGATGGTGTTGTCGGGAGCGAGGCCGTCGCGCGAGAACTCGATCTCGTCGAAATGGCTGGCGAACCAGTTCTGTCCCGAGGAGGCATGGATGAGCGCCATGAGCTTCCCGGCGTCGACACCCTGCGCGTCGGCCCAGTCGAGCACCAGCCGGGTCATCGCGGTGTTCGACGCCGCCAGGAGGTTGTTGAGCACCTTGGCCGACATGCCCGCGCCGGTGGGGCCCATGCGGTGGAAGGACCGGCCCATCGCCTGGAAGAGCGGTTGCAGGCGGTCGAGCGTGGCGGTCTCGCCGCCCAGCATGAAGGACAGCTCGCGCCGTTCGGCCCGGATGGCGGCGCCCGACATGGGCGCGTCGACAAGCGCGACCCTGGCCGGCAGGCGCGCGGGCAGCGCGCGGATGTAGCCCGGCGCGAGGGTCGAGCAGACGACCAGCGTGTGAAGGTCCGGCGCGCGGGCGATCAGGCCTCGGGGGCCGAAAAGCACGGTGTCGGTTTCGGCGATGTCGCGCACCACGGTCAGCAGGATGCGCAGGCCCGGCGCGAAGGCGCCCGGATCATCGGTCATGTGCGGGGCGAGGTCGCCGTAATCCTCGGGCGGGCGCAGGTCGAGCCCGCGCGCGTCAAGACCGGCGGCGCGCAGGGCGGCCAGCATCGGGCGGCCCATCCGGCCGCATCCGGCAACCCCCACCCCGGTCAGCGTCACTTCACGATCTTCTCGTCCCTGACGAACATGTTGGCCCAGGCACGCTCGATCAACTCGGGCGTCATCTGGTTCGGAATGCCTTCATACTCGCAGATCGCGATCATCTGGTCGATCAGGAAGACGGGCTGGTAGTTGGCATAGACGTTGTCGATGGTGGGGTACTTGGTGCGGATCAGGTGCACCAGCGAGGCTTCGTCCAGCGGCATGCCCTTCTTCTTGGCGACCATCGCGAAGATCTTGAGAAAGTCTTTTTGCGAGGGGCCGTCCACCTTGATCTTGTAGAAGATCCGGCGCAGCGCGGCCTGGTCGAAGATCTCGTTCGGGTGGAAGTTGGTGGAGAAGATCAGGAGCGTGTCGAAGGGCGTTTCGAACTTCTCGCCCGATTGCAGCGCGAGGATGTCGCGCCCGGCCTCGAGCGGGACGATCCAGCGGTTGATGAGCGCCTGCGGGCTGTCGGCCTGGCGGCCGAGGTCATCGACGATGAAGACGCCGCCGGTGGATTTCATCTGCAACGGTGCCTGGTAGGTGCGCGAGGTGGGGTTGTAGACCAGATCGAGCATGTCGAGCGTCAACTCGCCCCCGGTGATGACGGCGGGGCGCTGGCAAAGGACATAGCGGCGGTCATAGCGCGGCCCGCTCATGCGCAGCGAGGTGGCGGCCTGCGCCTCGTCCTCGGACACGGCGGTGTGCACGATCGGGTCGTAGACGGTGATGACTTGGCCCGCGTATTCCACCGCGCGCGGCACGTAGACGTGATCGCCCAGTGCGTCGCGGATGCCATTCGAGATCGACGACTTGCCGTTGCCGGGGGGGCCGTACATCAGGATCGAGCGGCCCGAGTTCACCGCCGGGCCGAGGTGGCCCAGAAGGTCGGGCGGCAGGATGAGGTGGCCCATGGAGGCCATCAGGTGATCGCGGGTGATCTGGATGTTGCGCACCGACTGGCGGCGCACCTGTTCCTCGTAGACGGGCAGGGGAACGGGCAGGGCGCCGTAGTATTCGGACTGGCCGAGCGCGTCCATCGCCCGTGCCTTGCCGGCGTCCGACAGCTGAAACCCCATTTCGCCGTTCGATCCCGCGTGCATGTTGCCGGTGGATTCCACCAGTCGCTGCTGGCGGGCGGCGTCGATCAGTTCCTGGGTCAGCGGCAGCGACAGGCAAAGCGCGCGCGACAGGGCGGCGGCGGTGTCGAGGTTGCCGCGGAACATGGTCTTGAGCAGGATGTCACGCATCGCCACGGGATTCAGGCCCGTCTCTGCAAGGCTGCGCGGCTGCGGCGGCGCCATCACGTTGGACGCATGCATGTTCATTGGCGGGGTTCCCTGGACAGTCGAAGGCTTCGCGCAAGGACTGGCAGGTCAGTGTGGCGAAAAGTGGGGAGAAGCGGGGAATGAGGCGGGCGGGCGTCAGGCGCCCTGGACGGTTCCCAGCGCCAGGAAGATGCCCAGCCCGCCGCCGAGCGCGAGGCCCATGGGGAACTTGCGGCTTTGCCAGGACACCCAGTCGGCGGTCTGGCTGCGCACCGCGGGGATGGCGCGGAACAGCCGGTGCGTGACCAGCGCCGCGATCATGACCACCGAAAGTAGAATGAAGAACGCGGGGGCGTCGGCGGCCGGCACGAAAAGCGCCATGCCCGCGGCGAATTTCGCGTCCCCCGCGCCCAGAAGCCGCAGCATGTTCGCCAGGATGCCGAGCACGAGGACAACCGCGCCCTGCACGAGGCGCCAGAGGTAGACGTCGAGGGGCAGAGCCAGCAGCCCGACCACGGCAAAGATGCCGAACAGCGCAACAACGGATTTGTTGCGTATTTTCATGTACTTGAGGTCGCTCCATGCGGCCCAGAAGCAAATGGGCAGCACAAGGGGCAGGAACCAGAGCGCCTCGACCTGCGTCAGGGCCATGGTCAGTTCACGGCCTCGGGGTCGAGAGCGCGCAGCGCGCGCACGGCGGCCTCGAAATACTGCGGGTGGGTCTCGATCGCGTCCTGCAGAAGCGTCTTGCCGATGGTGATGTCGTTCTGCTTGATCGCCGTCAGCGCGAGCGTGTGCAGAAGCTGGGCACGCTCGACCTGCGTCATGGACAGAACCGGCAGTTCGTACTTGCGCTGGGCGCCCCGGGCGAGGACCAGGTTGTTCTTGGTCGTGAACAGGCTCGGGTCGTGGCCGATGGCCTCGACGAAGAGGCGCTCTGCCTCGGCGAACTCGCCGCGGCTGAGCTTGGAGTATCCCCAGTTGTTCAGAACGCCCGCGGGGGTCGTCGTGAGGCCCACGGCAGTTTCATAGTAGCTGTCCGCGTTCTTCCATTCCTTGTTGGAGTCCGCGACCATGGCTTCAAGGCGATAGCGCTTGAACGTCTCGTGGGTGGGGGGCACGCGGTCGAGCACGGACTCTGCCTTGTCCCATTCGCCCGCGCGGATCAGCGCGTCGGCATAATCGACCTGGTCTTCCGAGGTGGCCTCGGGATGGGCAACGACGGCCTTCCAGGCGGCCACGGCCTCGGACGGGCGTCTGGCGCGCACGAGCGACTTGGCCAGGCCGCGCTGAAGGTCGATGCGGTCGGGCTGGCCGTTCACCGCGCGCTGAAAGTAGCTGACGGCCTCGTTCGGGTCGCCGACGGTCAGCATGATGTCGTTGAGGTTCGACTCGTCGATGACGTTCACGCCCTCGATGGCGCGTTCGACTTCGGCATCGCTGATGTCCTGAGCGCAGCCGGCGGCCAGAGTCAGGCTGCCGACACACAGCGCCAATGCAAGGCCCTTGCGCATCCTATCGTTCCTTACTGCTCGACCCGCCTATAGTGGTTCCGGCGGCCCGCTGACGGCCGGTGTTTCATACACCAGCGCGAATTCTTTGTTTGTGCCGGCACCATACGCCGAATTCTCGTGTTTTGCGAGCGCCAAGCGAAGGTTTTCCCGGATCGTCGCACTTGCGCCATCATCGAGCGCGAAGGCACGGCGGAAGACTTCCTTGGCCTCGGCGATCTTGCCCGCCTCCATCAGGACGACGCCCAAGTTGTTCCAGGCGGAGGGGCTTTCGGGGTCGGTCTCGACCGCACGGCGCAACAGGTCTTCGGCCTGGCCCAGACGGCCCAGGTTCAGGTTGACCGAGCCGAGCGCGGTCAGGACCTCGGCGGTCATGCCCTGTTCGGTGGCGGCGCGGTAATAGGCGCGGAGCGCAAGCTGGTACTCGCCGGCGGCCTCCAGCCGGGCGCCGACGGTCAGGCCGTCGACGGCGTCACCGCGGGCCGGGCCCGCGGGCGCATAGGGCGAGCCCTGCTGCAGCGCCCGGTCCGTGGTATCGGCGCAGCCCGAGAGCCCGGTGGCGAGGGCGGCGGCGACAAGGAGGGGGCGAAGAAGGTTTTGCATGTCAGAACAGGGGCTTGTCCCCACCGAGCGTGGTGACCACGTCATAGACGGACGGCCCCACGAGGATCAACAGAAGCGGCGGCACGGTCAGGCCCATGGTAACGAGCGTCATCTTGGTAGGCAGCTTGTTGGCGGCCTCTTCGGCGCGCATCAGGCGCTTGTCGCGCATCTCGGCCGAGTAGACGCGCAGCGCCTCGGACACGGGCGTGCCGAACTGGGTCGACTGGATCAGCACGGTGACGAAGCTGTTGACGTCGGGCACCCCGGCGCGTTCGCCGAAGTCGCGCAGCACATTCGAGCGGTCCTTGCCGGCCTTGATCTCGTAGCTGACCAGCTGGAATTCCTCGGACAGCGCCGGGTAGCTGGTCTTCATTTCCTTGGCCACGCGCAGGATCGCCTGGTCGAGCGACTGGCCGGCCTCGACACAGACCAGCAGAAGGTCGAGCGCATCGGGGAAGCCGCGTTCGATTTCCTTCTGCCGGGCCTCGGCGCGGCTGTTCACCCAGCGCTTGGGGCCCATGTAGCCGATCATCGCCGGGATAAGGACCTTGGCGATGGTCATCGGCATGTCCGGCTCGGCCTCGGAGGCCGCGTTGGTATAGAGCATGTAGCCCAGTCCGATCAGCAACCCGCTGATGCCAAGGACGAACTGGATCAGGTAGAACATGCGCACCGAGGCCTTGGAGCGGTAGCCGGCGCGCAGCAGCGTCATGCGGACGGCCGAATACTGTTCGGCGTCCTGCGGTTCGAGGAAGGTGGAGTACTTCTCCAGCTTGTCCTGCTTGTCGCGGGCGCGCAGCTGGGCCTGTCCGGCCTTGGCCTTGGCGGCATCGGCGCGCGAGCGCTTGAGCTTTTCCAGCGGGTCGTCGCTTTTGCGCAAGAGCATCGGCAGGGTCAGCACCACGAGCAGGATGCCGAGCGCGCCGACGAGGACGACGGGGCCGAAATCGCCGAGGTTCGCCGTCAGGGGACCGAGAAGACCGTTCATCGCGCGTGCCTCCTCAGACCTGGATGTTTGTGAGCATGCGCATCACGATGAGGTTGGCGACAAGGAACAGGCCGACCACGATGCAGGCCGGGATGAAGACCGGGGTTTCCATCACCTTGTCGTAATAGTTGGGCTGGGCGACGTTGATGCCGATCAGGGCAACCAGCGGGAAGCCCGACAGGAACTTGCCCGACCATTGCGCCTCGGCGGTGATGGCGGCGACCTTGCGGAACAGCTTGAAGCGCGAGCGGATCACGACGCTGAGACCGTCGAGAATGTCGGCGAGGTTGCCGCCCGATTGCTGCTGGATGGTCACGGCCACCGAGAGGAAGCGCAGATCCTGCATGTCGAGCCGTTCGGCCATCGACTTGAGTGCCTCGCCCACGTCGCGGCCATAGGCGGCCTCGTCCGAGATCATGCCCATTTCGGTGCCGAGGGGATCGGCGACCTCCTTGGCCACGATGTTGAGCGCCGAGGTGAAGGGATGGCCGACGCGCAGGCTGCGCACCATCAGTTCGACGGCGTCGGGCAGTTGTTCCTCGATCAGCTTCATCCGCTGCTTGGCCTTGTTCGACACCCAGACATAGACACCGCCCACGCCCATCGCGACGGACACGATCAGGCGGATGACGGGGCTGGCGCCGGTGCCGACCGTCAGGC
>JAUIIC010000253.1 GCA_030431935.1 Alphaproteobacteria bacterium
GCCGTCATAGGCAAAGACGTTGTCCCAATAGCCTGTCTGGTGCGGATAGCGGCCCGTGGCGAAGGCGGCGCGGGCGGGCACGCAGATGGGAGAGCTGGCATAGGCGTTCGTGAACCGCACGCCGCGCGCGGCCAGCCGGTCGATGTTGGGCGTCTGCACGACAGAGTTGCCATAGCAGCCGACGGCCTGCGCGGCCATCTCGTCCACCATGATGATTAGAAGGTTGTGGGCTGTCACTGCATCGGCTTCTCGCTGGGGACCTCGAAGCCAAGCCGCGTATAGGCTTCCGGCGGCGCCTCGGTGCGTTGCATCAATTCGATCATGCGGGCGATCAGCCGGGCCTCGGTGTCGGGGTCGTCGATCGGCATTTTCTGCCCGGGATCGGTGTGGGTGTCGTAGAGCGCGGTGACGGCGTCCTCGATCCGGGCGCCCTGCCCCTTCACCGGCGCGCGCCCCGCGGGCAGCCGCAGGACCGGGAAGCCGCCGAGAAAGCCGAAGGGCCTGACCAGCGTGGCGCCCTCGAACTCCACCTCGGCGAAAAGGCCCTTCTGATGCGTGGGCATCAGGGTGTATTCCCAAAGCTCCTCTCCCTCCATGTCGAGGGGATAGCGGAAATAGGTATAGCGCCCGTCGGTGACATTTGTGGCCGCCCCGAACCGCCCGAAAAGCGCGGCCTCGTGCAGGGTCCTTTCCCCGGCCAGGAGCGGCAAAAGCGACGTGCCCTCGACCGTGTCCGGGATCGCGCAGCCGTGGATGTCGAGGAAGGTCGGCATCAGGTCGATCGTCTGGGTCAGCGCGCTGCGGCGTTCGCCCGCCCTGTCGGCAAAGGCCGGATGATGGACGATCAGCGGGATGTGGCTGATTTCCTCGTAGAACGGCATCCGGCTTTTCGCCCACCACTCGTGCTCGCCCAGCAGGAACCCGTGGTCGGTGGTGACGATCAGGGCCGTGTCCTTCCACAGATCGTGCGCGTCGAAATAGTCGAGCAGCTTGCCAAAATACCAGTCGCACATCGTCAGAAGCGCGGCGTAGTTCGCCCGCAACTCGGCGATTTCCCCGGGGCTTTCCGCGACCCTTTCATACTGCGGCCAGTCGAGGATCGGTCCGTCGTAGTCCGTGGGATAAAGCGACCTGAACCGTTCGGGGGCGATGAAGGGTTCGTGCGGGTCGAAGCATTCGAGTTGCAGGAACCAGTCATCCGCCTCGCGGTTGGTGTCGAGGAAGCGGAACGCCCGGTCAAAGCACTGCGTCAGCGAGTGGTCCTCTTCGGTCTTCATGACCTCGCGGTTCAGCATGCCCTGATACCGGTCGCGTTGCATGGGATGATAGCGCTCGGCCATGCCGTCGGGCGGCCGGACCAGCGCGTGATAGGGGTCCCACGCCTGCCCGCGCAGGAACTCCCAGGTGGAGAACCGGCTGTGATAGGTGGCCCCGCCGTCGCTCCAGTAATGGTAGTGGTCTGAGATCAGGTGGCTGTAGGTGCCGTGCTTGCGCAGCACCTCGGCGAAGGAGACGTCGAAGGGTTCGAGCGGCCCCCATGACCTGTGCAGGAAGTTGTGGCGCCCGGTCTGCATCTCGCGGCGCGCCGGCATGCAGGGCATGCTTCCGACGTAATGGGTGTCGAAGGTCACGCCGCGTTCGGCGAAACGCGCGAAATTCGGCGTGGTGCAGGCGCCGCCGTAGCACTCCAGCGCGTGACGGTTCAGCGAGTCGAACAGAACGAAGACGGTCCGCATTCAGCCCCCCCGCCGCTTTGCGCCGCGCCACAGGGACAACAGGACCGGCAACACGAGAACCGCGGCGCTGAGCCCCAGAAGCAGGGCGCTGATGGGACGATCCAGAAAGATCATCGGGTCACCGCGCGACAGGAGCATCGCGCGCTTGAGGTTGTCCTCCATCATCACGCCCAGCACGATCCCCAGCAGCATCGGCGCGGGCGACAGCCTGGCCAGGGACATCGCAAATCCCACCAGCGTGAAGACGAAGACCAGCATCAGGTCGAAGGCGCTGTTGTTCACGCTGTAGACGCCCACGCAGACCAGCATCAGGATGCAGGGATAGAGGATGCGATACGGGATCGACAGGATCCGCACCCAGACCCCGATCATCGGGATATTCATCACCAGGAGCATCAGGTTGCCGATCCAGAAGCTTGCCAGCAGGCCCCAGAAGATCTCGGGGTTCTCGCTGATAAGCTGCGGCCCCGGCTGGACACCGTGGATGAGCAGCGCACCGAGCATCAGTGCCATGACCGCGTCGCCCGGGATGCCCAGCGACAGCGTCGGGATGAACGACCCCTGGGCCGCCGCGTTGTTGGCCGACTCGGGCGCCGCGATCCCCTCGATCGCGCCCTTGCCGAACCTGCTCCGGTCCTTTGCCACGCGATTTTCCACGCCATAGGCGACGAACGCCGAAATCGTGGCCCCGGCGCCCGGCAGGACGCCCAGGAAGGTGCCAATCGGCGCGCCCCGCATCATCGGCTTGACCGCCTGCCGCATGTCCGGCCAGCTCGGCAGAAGCTCTCGGATGCGCAGGTTCTGCGCGGTGCCGCGTTCGTTCTTGGGACGGCTGAGGTTGGTGATGACCTCGGTCGCGCCGAAGACGCCCATCGCCACCGCCACCAGCGTGATGCCGTCCGTCAGTTCGATGAAGCCGAAGGTGAAGCGGAAGGTCGCGGTGGTGATGTCGGTGCCGACCAGCCCCAGCACGAGACCCACGATCACCATCGCGATGCCCTTCAACTGCGATCCCGGCGCCACGACCGAGGCCGTTATCAGCCCGAAGACCATCAGCGAGAAATACTCGACCGATCCGAAGTTGAGCGCGAACTCGGCGATGATCGGAGAGAAGAAGGCAAGGCAAAGGATGGCAAAGCAGCTGCCGAAGAAGGAGGCCGCCGTGGTGATGAAGATCGCCGGCCCAGCCTTTCCCTGCTTGCAGAGCGGATAGCCGTCGAGCGCCGTGACCGCCGAGGACGGCGTCCCGGGCACGTTCAGCAGGATCGAGGTGATCGAGTTGCCGTATTGCGCCCCGTAGTAGATCCCGGCCAGCATGATGAGCGCCTGCCCCGGCTCCAGGTAGAAGGTCAACGGCATCAGCATCGAGATCGCCGCCATGGCCCCGATCCCGGGCAAGACGCCGATCAGCATCCCGACCGTCACGCCCGCAAGGCAATAGCCAAGGGTCGAAAGCGTCAGGACTTCCCCGAAGCCGATGGCGAGGTTGGACCAGATGTCCATCGGCCTAGCCCCAGAACATCGCGAACGGGATCGACAGGAAGTGCACGAAGACGATGTACACGAACCCCAGAAGGAATCCGTAGATCCCCAGCATGCTGCGCCAGGTGTGGTCCGGGTCTGCGGCGCAGGAGATGAAGACCAGCGCCGCGGTGGCGATGACCAGTCCCGCCGTGTCGATCAGAAGCGCGAAGGCCAGCAGCGCGCCAAGAATAGACAGGACCGGGCGCCACCGGATGACCGGCGCGGCCTCGGCCCCATCGGGATCGACCAGCGCGATCAGCACCCCGAACAGAATGGACAGAAGGCCCAGTCCGAACGGCAGCGCCCCCGGGCCAAGCCGAAAGACCTGTCCCAGGCCATAGCCGTATCCCTGGTAGGCCACGTATGCCCCGATCAGGACAAGCACCGCCCCGGCGAACCTGTTGCGACGGGTAAGACCGGGAAGCGCTTGTCCCTCGACTTGACTGCTCATGATGTCCTCGGAGAGTTGCAGAGCGGACCTGGGTGCCGCACGCCACAAGTCATGCATGTCCGGAGCATTTCGGAAAGGGCCGAACGGGGGCCGGGCGACCAGGAGCCGCCCGGCCCGCCGCCGTCGTCACTCGAACGTCAGCCCGGCCTCCTGCACGACGTTCCTCCACCGCTCGACCTCCTGGTGGCCGAAGGCGGTCTGTTCGTCCGGGGAATTGATCCAGGGCGTCGCGCCCACATTCAGGAACAACTCCGCCGTCTCGGGCATGTTCAGCACCTGGACCAGCGCGTCGGACAGGACCTGCACGATCTCGTCCGGCGTGTCCGAGCGCACGTAGAGCGCATGCCAGTTGTCCGCCGTCAGCCCGTCATAGCCAAGCTCGATCATGGTCGGCACATCGGGCGCGGCGGGCGAGCGTTCCGGCGTCGAGATGGCAAGCGCGGTCAGCGCCCCGGATTTCACATGCGGCAGCGCGGGCGGGATGCCGGCAAAGAACAGCTGGACCTCGTTGGCGATCACGGCCTTGGTCGCGTTGCCGCCGCCACGGTAGGGCACCACCGTCATCTGGATGCCGGCACGTTTCGAGAACTCCTCGGTGGCCAGCTGCTGGATCGAGCCGATCCCCGGCACCGAGTAGAAGATGTCGCCCTGCTTCGCGCGCTCGACGAACGAGGCCATGTCGGGCGTGTTCAGGTCGTTGTTCACCACGAACAGAAGCGGCACCGACGCGATCATGCCGATACCGCGGAAATCCTCGACGAAGTCGTATTCGAGGTCGTTGCGGGTGGTCGGGGTGATCGAATGAACGGCCGTCATCAGCATCAGCGAATAACCGTCCGGATCGGCCTGGGCGACCTGTGTCGCGGCGATCGAGCCGTTCGCGCCCTGCCGGTTCTCGACGACCACGGGCTGGCCAAGCACGTTGGCCATGCGCTCGGCCACGATCCGCCCCAGCGTGTCGGGCGCCGATCCCGGCGTTGACCCGAGAACAAGCGTGATGGGCCGCTCCGGGAAGTCGGCGAGGGCCGGATTCGCGGCAACGGTCACGCTCAGCCCAAGCGCGATTGCCGCCGAAGTCAGACCGTTCCGCAGGCTCTTTGCATAATTCACTTCTTTCCTCCCATTTTTGCGGCAGCCGGTTCCCGCCTGCCTGCCCGGCCAGATCTTTGGTATCCAGCCTTCGTATCTGGTATACCAAAAATTCCTTTGGGACACAACAACACTCATGTAGGCTTGTTGCATGCGACACCGCATTGGGTAGAAACCGCATTGGGTAGAAAAGGACTTTGGCGGACATGGAAACCCGAAGCCGTGGGCGCCTGGCACAGACACCGCGAGTCGAGCAAGGCGATACGCTGGCCAATGTTCTGCGCCGACAGATCGCCGACGACATCCTGGAAGGCCGTCGCGCGCCCGGGTCGCGCCTGGACGAGCGGTCGCTGGCCGAGGAATACGGGGTCTCGCGCACGCCCGTCAGGGAAGCGCTCCAGCAACTCGTGTCCGCGGGCCTCGCGCGAAGCAAGCCACGCTCGGGCG
>JAUIIC010000254.1 GCA_030431935.1 Alphaproteobacteria bacterium
CTCGAACATATCCCGATGTCGCCGCTGGCGCTGGGCTTCATCGATCACCTTCTGGCCGTGGCCGCCGATCTGCGCGTGCGCGCCTGATCGGGCCTTCAGACAGGCCCCGCGCCGCTACCGCTTCACCGGCGGCGTGCCGTGGGTGTGGAAGGTCTCGATCGTCTTCAGCCCCCAGGCCTGGCCCTTCCTGCGTTCGTCCTCGGTCCAGACCACCGGCTCCCAGTCCGGCGCCAGGATCAGCCGCGCGCCTGCGTTGGCCAGTTCCACCCGGTTGCCCGCCGGTTCCCACACATACAGGAAGAACGTCCCCTGGATCGCGTGCTTGTGCGGCCCGGTCTCGATATGCACCCCCGCCTCAAGGAACAGGTCGGCGGCGCGCAGGATGTCCTCGCGCTGGTCGGTGGCATAGGTGACATGGTGCAGCCGCCCCATGCCGCCGCCATGCTCCTCGGTGCAGGCCAGGTCGTAGGTCTTGTTGTTGACAGTGAACCAGCAGCCGCCGATCCGCCCGTTGTCCAGCTGGATCATCTCTGTCACGCGCGACCCCAGGCAGGTTTCCATGAACCGGCGGAACTCGGTCACGTCCTCGGCCAGAAGGTTCAGGTGGTCGATCCGGCGCGGCGGCACCCCGGTAAAGCGGCTGGCCATGTTCTTGAGCGACGGGCGGTCGTCCTCGGCGGGTTCCGCGCGGCGGGTGTCGTAGTACAGCTCGAAGACATGCCCAAACGGATCCTCGAAGCGGAACGCCCGGCCATGCCCCATGTCGCCCTCGACCCAGCCATGCGCGGTGAAATCGCTGGCCTCGATCGCCGCCACACGCCGGTCCAGCGCCTGCGCGCTGGCGGCGCGATAGCCGATGTGGCCCACCCCCGTGGTGTCGGCCGCCGTCAGCTTCAGGCTGTGGAACTCATAGTCGTCCCAGGCCCGCAGGTAGGCCGAGCGGTCGTCGCGCCCGGACAGTTTCAACCCGTAGACCCGTGTGAAGAAGTCGAGGCTCTCGTCGAAGCGGTCGGTCAGCATCTCGACATGGCCCAGGTGGGCGACGTCGAAAGAGGTCCGTGTCGGTGTGCTCATCTCAGGTTCTCTCCTCGCAGGTCGTGCCCGCGCCTTGGCCCTTCACGTGCCGTCGTGCCGCCCCGCAGGCCAGTGCCGCAGCGGCGGAAGTCCGCTCGGCGAACGCTCTGTTTACCCGGCCCATTCGACAGGCTCGCGCCGACGCGATGCCGACGTTTTGCCGACGTGATGCCGCAAGCCGATAATTCTTCGGAATCAGAAGTTTAACCCGTGATTCGGCGCAGGTCACGCCGCCGTCCCCGCAAACAGCGCCTTCACCTCGTCGGGCACCGGAACGCCCTTGATGCGGTCCGGATCGTCTGGATGGCGCGCCGCCCAGACGCGCGTCTCCCACGCCTCGATCGCCAGCGCCTCCCCCTTGAAGGCGCGGTGCTCGACATCGAAACTCGACCGGTGCCAGGCAGAGATGCGGCTTTCGATCGTGATCGTCTCGCCCCATTTCGAGGGGATGCCGAACTTGGCGCGCGTGTCCACCATGGGAATGCCGATGATGCCGTAGCGGCGCACCATGTCGGGCTTTGGCAGACCCGCGGCGGCAAAGAGGCCGGCGGTGCAATTGTCGAAGAACGCAAAATATCTGGGGAAATAGACAATGCCCGCGGGGTCGCAGTCGCCCCACTCGATCATCACCTCCCGCCGGCTGACAAGCTCTGGCATGGTCAGGCCCTCCCTGCACTAAGCCCTTGATTTATTGGTCAAAGCGGCATTTCATTGACGCTGTCAAGCATGCCTCAGGAAAAGAAGGCGCGCAAGCGTTCCTCGGGAATCTCGCGGATGATGCGGGGTTCTGCCAGCGGCACGAATGTGGTTTGCAGACCACCGGGCAGAAGATCGCAGATGGCAAACCCCATGCCCTCGATCACCGCCAGCGCATCGGTCCGGGTCAGGTCCACGGTCGACTGCTGGCCCATCGTCACCACCAGCGGGATGCCATGCCACATCGCGATACGGTTCATGTGCATGTGCCCCGACAGCACCGCAAGCACGTTCCGTCCCGCCAGTGCCACGCGCAGGCGTTCGCTGCTTTCCTCGGTCAGGGTCGCCCAGCCGTTGCGTGCCCTGGGCGACAGCTTCGGCGGATGGTGCACCGTGACAAGTCGCGGCAGGTCCTCGTGCCGCGCCAGCATCTCCTCGAGCCGGGCAAACTGGTCATCATCAAGCCCCCCGCCAACCTGGCCCGGAATCGAACTGTCGAGCGCGATCACATGCACACCCGCATGCACCGCGTCATGGTCCAGCGGCCCGTCCGGCGCGCCCGCGTGACCGGGAAAGACCGCGTGAAAGCCGGCCCGGCGGTCGTGGTTGCCCAACGCCCAGATCACCGGAATATCCAGCGCGCCCAACATGTTGCCCACGATCCGATAACTGTCCTGATCGCCGGTGTTGGTCAGGTCGCCAGAGGCGACGATGAACGCCGGACGTGGCCGCAGCCTGTCGGCGATCTCGACAAGCCGCTCCAATGCCGCAACAGAGGCCCGGCGGCGACTGGATTGCCCCCCGGTGCCGGCAGAGACGTGCAGATCGGTGATGTGAAGAAAGCGTGTCAACCACCCCGCCTCCGTGGCGAGGGCCCGGCGCCGCCGCTACTCTCCAAGGCTCAGCAGGTAGGCCGCGATGTTCTGCTGGTCCTGCGCCTCGGGCACGAAATGCCCTGCGAGGAACGTGCCCAGCCAGGCGGCCTTGTCGGCATCGCTGTCGCCCTGCAACTTTGCCGTCAGTTCCGCTGGCGCCTCGTGACACTCGGTGCAGACGGCATTCACCAGAACGCCCCCGGCCTCGGCATCGCCGACGTCCGCCCCGGCCTGCGGGGTCCAGGCCACCATGAACAAGCCTGCCATCATGGTCGTGCCGCGCCAAGTCAAAGCCATCGTCCGTCCCCCTGCGCATATCCATTGCCGAGCGCATGGTATCAGCCCGCGCCCGTGGCGCAACGGGGCGGGACGGTGGATTCTGCCCCGAGTCCACCCGGATTCCGGTCTTGCAGGCAGATCTGCGCCCGTGGGTTGCCAGAGGGCGGCACCTGCCTTGCAAAGTGGCTTGTGCACGGGGCGCAAGCACGGGTTTTTCGCTGGAAAGCGCCATAAAGCCCCGTTCTTTGCCTTCTCGACTTGGCGATCCTCCAACAGGCCGCTACATCTCGCCGCACGACCAAGCAAACGGGAGGACTTCAATGAACATGTTCCGCGCGATCGTGGCTGCTTCGCTGGTGCTGGGCGCACCCGCCATGGCCCAAACGCAACTGTCCGTCGCCACCGGCGGCACCGGCGGCGTCTACTACCCGATGGGTGGTGGTCTGGCCGAGGTCATCAACAACCATGTCGACGGCTATGCGGCCACCGCCGAAGTCACCGGTGCGTCGGTCGAGAACATGGGCCTTGTCGCCACCGGCGACGCGGACCTGGCCATCGGCCTTGCCGACACCGTGTTCCAGGCCCAGTCGGGCACCGGCCGCTTCGAGGGCCAGCAGCTGGACATGATCCACGCCATCGCCTCGCTTTATTCGAACATGGTGCAGATCGTGACGCTGGAAGGCAGCGGCATCACCTCTCTGGCCGACCTGAAGGGCAAGCGCGTGTCCGTCGGTGCGCCCGGCTCGGGCACCGAGGTGAACGCCCAGCAGATCCTGAACGCCAACGGCCTCACCTATGACGACTTCGACGAGCAGCGCCTGAACTTCAACGAGACCGCCGACGCGCTGGCCAACGGCGACATCGACGCGGGCTTCTGGAGCGTGGGCGCGCCCACCTCGTCGATCCTGAACCTCGCCACCACCAACGACATCGTTGTGATCGAGCTCAGCGATGCCGAGATCGCCGCCGCGCTCGAGGCGAACCCGATCTTCGCCAAGACCACGCTGGCCGCCGGCATCTACAACGGCGTGGACGCCACCACGGTCATCGGCGTGCCGAACGTGCTGGTCGCCTCGTCCGAGATGTCCGAGGACCTGGCCTATTCCATCACCAAGGCCATGTTCGAGAACATCGCGGACCTGCAGGCCGTTCACCCGGCCGCGAACCAGACCACGATCGAACTGACGCTGTCGGCCACCCCGATCCCGCTGCACCCCGGTGCGCTGCGGTACTACGAGGAAACCGGCGCGACGATCCCGGATCGTCTGCGTCCGTGACTGGAAAGGCCGGAGGAGGGCTGATCGCCCTCCTCCTTCTGGCCGCCCCGGCCGGTGCCGAAACGCTGACGGCCACCGTCATCGACGGCCCCGAGATCGGGCGGATGGATGTGCCACGGGGCGCCGGCTGGTGCGTGCTGTGGCATCATTCCGTCAAGGGCTTCGAAGTGTCGGACTGCTACGAGAACCGGGACGGGCAGATGGTGCTGGTCCGCTCGCACCTGCCCGATTTTGCCGCCGGCCTTGATCATATCCCCGGCCGTGGACGCCAGGTTTCGGACGGGCAGGGCGGCTATTTCATCGAGGACCTGAACGAACCCGTGCCCGGAAACGCCTATGTGCTGCGCCCGGGGCGCGGCGGCGTGGATCACCGCATCCGCAAGGGCGACGAGGAAATCGCGCTGTCAGACGCGGCGCCGCGCGCGCGTGTCCGGATCGCGCTCGAACCCGACCAAGAATAGGACAGCGCCATGTCGGACACCGCAGAGTTCCTGCCGCAGGCCGCGCCGCAGCCCAAGATCATCCTGCGCCTCATCGCGATCGTCGGCATCGCGCTGTCGCTGTTCCAGCTTTACGCGGCCGGTCTGCAGCCGCTGGGCCTGTTCTTTCAGCGGCCCATTCACCTGGGCTTCATCCTGGTGCTTTGCTTCCTGACCTTCCCGGTGACCGGCAACAGGCGGCCGCGGGGGCCCGTCGGGTGGCTGATCGACGGCATTCTGATCTGCGCGGGCGTCCTCGTGGGCCTGTGGGTGCCGATGAATATCGACACCATCGCCAACGCAATCTTCCCGCGCGACATCGACGTGGCCGTTGGTATCATCACGGTTCTGGTCGTGCTCGAGGCCGCGCGCCGCGCTGTGGGCCTTGGCATGACGATCATCGGTGCGGTCTTCATCATTTACGCCTTTGCCGGGGGCCGCGGCGAGCTGCCCTGGCTGGGCGAATGGATGCCGGGCATCCTGAACCACCGCGGCTATTCGCTGGAGCGCCTGGCCAGCCAGCTGACGCTGGGGGCCGAGGGCATCTTCGGGAT
>JAUIIC010000020.1 GCA_030431935.1 Alphaproteobacteria bacterium
TGCCTCTGTCTTTCCGACGATGTGCTCGGCCAACACCAACGCGCCGGCGATGGTGGTGGGCCGCAAGGCGGCGCAGATGATCCTGGAACAGGTATAGGCGCCTAGCGCAGGGGCGCGGCCAGCATCCTTATCGTGTCGATGCCGCCCGGCAGGGGTTGGGTCCAGGCGAGGTAGGCCATGCCGCCGGCGACGGCGAGCGCGGGAAAGTTCATCGTGCCCCCGGCGTCGTTGCGCGCGACGCTGCGCGCAGCCATGCATCCTGCGCCGGTCGCCTGGCACAGGGTCAGCACTTCGCCGGTGCCGTCCCATCCGATCCAGCTGACCAGCGCCGTTCCATCCGCCAGCATCACGGTATCGACGCGCCCAACCGGCTGGCCGTGATCTATGCGGACGGGCGGGCCGAAGCTGCGGCCCGCGTTTTCGGAGAACGCGAGCTTGACGGCGGCGATGTCGCCTGCGCCGGTGAACCATGCGACCGCCACGCGGGGGCCAAGGGCAGCGATCGCAGGCCCGTTGACGGGGCATCCGGAGATTTCCCACCCGTCTCGGTGCACGGGGCGGGGGGCCGTCCATGCGCCGTCGCGTAGCGCCACGATCGAGATGTCCCGGATCTCGTCCGCCGTGCGGTCGCGGTAGACCACCAGCAGGTCCTCGCCCGCCATCGCGGCGGCCGTCTGGCAGCACGAGCAGGTTGAAGGGTCGAGGGTCAGGTCCGGGCCCGCCTGGCCATCGGGCGCAAGGCGCGCGGCGTGCAGTTGCATGGCGCCGGGAACGGCGCCCTCCTCCGGCATCGCGCCGTCATGGGCGCGCCCGTCCAGCCAGACGGCGAGCGCGTCTTCCTCCAGCGGTTGCAGCGTGACAAAGCCGTGCTGGCTGGCCGTTGCGTCGTTGTGCGGGATCAGCGCCGGGCCCCATGTGCGCCCGTCGTCCCGCGACAGCGCGATGTTCACGTCGTAGGCATAGCTCGACGGACCGGACCTGTGCAGCCAGTGCGCCGCCAGCGTCCCATCGGCCAGCGCCGCGACAGAGGCGAAATCGGCCCAGTTGACGAAAAGGTCCGTGCCTTCCGCGACGGTGGCCGGCGCGCTCCAGCCGTCGGGGCCAAGGATCGCGAGGCGCACCGCGTGGCCCCGAGGCGCCGGTTCCGTCCAGGTCATGGCAAGCCGCCCGTCTGGCAGCGGGGCCAGCGCCGGATCGGCCGCGCCCGGACCCACGGGCAGGTCCACTGGCTGGAATGCCGAAAGATCCAGTGCGGCCGCCATGTTGGCCCAGGCGAGGGAGAAGAGGACGCAGGCAAGCGTGCGGATCATCGGTCAAGTGTAGTCCCGGCATGCCCGCGCGCATAGATGCGCCGTGCGATCAGGCGCCGCCCAGGATCGTCACCAGCCCCTGCGAAGGGTCCACGGTGACGTGGTCGCCCGTGGCGATCAGCGTCGTCACGTCGCCGTCGGCGAAGCGGTCCACCAGCGCCATGTTCGCCAGCGCCGCGCCTTGCGCCAGGATGGTGTTGGCGCGGTTCAGCACGATGGCCAGCGGCGCCACGCCGCGCGCCGTCATTTCGTGCAGCATCCAGGCGGTGGCGACGCCGCCCTTGGCGGTGTTCAGCACTAGCACCACGTCGCGGTAGCTTTGGCCGTAGAGCGCGTGTTGCGGGCGGGAAAAGACGCCCGCGATGCGGTCGAGATCGTAGCGGGCGGAAAAGTTGTCCTGCGCCACCAGTGCGGGGCCGGTGACGGTGGGGCCTATCCCCGGGTGGCAGGTCAGCGTGCGTGTCACAGGACCCTCCCCGCCTCGGCCGAGGCGATGCAGTCGGCCATCGTCGCCAGCGCTGGGCGATAGCCGTAGCCGCCGAGGATGTTCACGATCTTGGCCGAGTTCGACAGAAGCCGCGTCCAGCCGTTCGCCTGCCCGATCTCGCGCGCGTATTGCTGGTAGAAGCAGGTGCCCTGCAGGACCCGGCCACCGAAGGCCTCGATCTCGGCGACATGGCCCATCCGGACGGCATCGGCATAGACACCGGGCGGCGTGCAGACGATCAGCGCGGTGTCGGGGTGGCGGTGGCGGCCCCGGCACAGGGCAGCGACCTGTCCCATCTCGACAAGGCTCAGCTGCGGGGCGGCGAAGACGACGACATCGAGCCGGTCGCCGCGCGCCTCGAAGGGCGCGCGCAGGGCGGCGATGTCTTCGGCGGTGATGTCGGTGGCGGGCAGCGCATCGCCGCCGACGGCGGCCAGCGTCGGGCATTCCGGCGTGATCCCCGCGAGGTGAAACAGCGGGGTGGAGCCGAAGCTGGCCATCGCCGCGCCGAAGTGCTTCAGCGCGTCCGAGCCGGGGATACCCTCGATCCCCTCGATCACCGGCACCTCCCAATAGCTGCCGGCCATGCGTCCGATGGTGGCGCCCAGAAGGCCCCAGTCCATGAGGTCGGCGGGCTGGGCGTGGACACGGTAGCGCCGCGTGGCGCGGCGGTGTTCGTCAAGGTGCAGGCCATAGCGCGGCGTGCGCCCGGTCAGCCCGGCGGCCAGCGCCGAGGGCCCGCCCTCGAAGTTGGAGCGCGCGCCGCAGACGGAGTTGGAGTAGATCACCACGCCGGTGTCGCCATAGGCCATGTGCTCGCCCAGCACGGGGGGCATGATGGTCTGGTAGTTGATGCAGGTGTCCGTCATCAGGATGCCCATGGCCCGGCAGGCGGCGACGAAGCGGCGTTCGAGGTTGGCCATCTCCTCGGTCTGGCCGAGCGGTTCGTAGCAGGTCAGGTCCACGCCGCGCGGGTCGGTGATCATGGGCACGCGCACGCGGCGGTCGGCCTCTGGCAGGGCGGCGAAGCCCTCGACCAGCGCGACGCCCGCCTCGCCCAGCGATTCCGGGTCGGCCATCATGTGGGCCTGCGCCACCGCGACGGTGTCGGCGGCGTCGAACATGCGGCCGACCTGCTGCTGGTGGCGCACGGCCCATTGCCGCGCGCGCCCATGCTCTCCGGCCAGCATTTCCAGTTCCAGGTCGGTCAGTTTCATGCCGGGTCCCCCGCGATGCGAAATCCGGTGTGCCCGGTGGTGCTGTCGGGCGTGTTCCCGGTGCGCGAATGGACGTGGTAGCGTTCGCAATAAGAGGCGTGGCACAGGTGCGAGCCCCCTTTGACCACGCGGCGGTCGCCCGTCTCGGGGCCCTTGGGGTCGCGGGCCGGGCGCTGGCCGATCTCTGGCGCGCCGAACCAGTCGGCGGTCCATTCCCAGACGTTGCCCGTCATGTTGTGAAGCCCGTAGCCGTTCGGAGGGAAGGCATCTGCGGGCGCGGTGCCGGCATGTCCGTCGAGACATGTGTTGAGGTTGGGGAAGGTGCCCTGCCAGACGTTGTGCAGGTGCTGGCCGCGCGGCTCCAGGTCGTTGCCCCACGGGAATTTCTTGTGCGCCAGCCCGCCGCGCGCGGCGCGCTCCCATTCGGCCTCTGTCGGCAGGCGCAGCCCGGTGAAGTCGCAGAAGGCGGCGGCGTCGAACCAGCTGACATGCACGGCGGGATGATCCATGCGCTCGGCGATGTCGCTGCCGGGGCCCTCGGGGGCGTCCCAGGTGGCGCCGAAGATCTGCCGCCACCACGGCGTGCCGGGCGGCGAGGGCGCGTCGCGCGCCTCGGGCGGCAGGAACAGGTGAAAGACGTAGGACCAGCCTTCGGTCTCGGCGGTGGTGCGATAGCCGCTTTCGGCGATGAAGCGGGCGAACAGGCGGTTGGTCACGGTGGTGCGCCCGATCCGGAAGGGCGAGACATGCACCTTGCGGCGCGGGCCTTCGTGATCGACCGGATAGCGGGGCTGGCGCGCGCCCATGTCGAAGAAGCCGCCGGGAACGGGGACAAGGCCCGCCCGCGCCTCGGCCCGCAGGTCGTCGGAGGCGCCCCTTGCCAGCGCCGGCGCGGCCCCGGAGGCAGCGCGGTCCGGCGGGCAGCATCCGGTCTTGGCCGGGGCATCCGCTGCGGGCTTTTCCATCAGTATCACCTGTCGGTCCTTCTGCGGCGTCCCGGCCAGAACGTTGTAGCGTCCGGGCCCCGTCGCAGACTGTTGCCGTGTTGACATTGCCCCGGAACATGCGGACCAGCAACCGCGCGAACCGAAAACCGGAGCCTGCCAGCGTGTCGACGCTTGTTCCCATCCTTGCCGGGCTGATCCCCAGCTTTGGCCTTGTCGTCCTCGGCGGGCTGGTGCGGCGCATGCTGACAGAGGCGGCGTGGATCGGGGTCGACCGGCTCAACTTCAACATCCTCTTTCCCGCGCTTCTGTTCGTGTCGGCGGCGGCGCGGCCCATCGCGGTCGAGGACGCGCTGCGGATCGGCCCGGCGGTCTGGGCGATCCTGGGCGCGGGGCTGGTGCTGGGCTGGTTCGCCCGGTCCGCGGGGCCGGAGCGGTTCCTCGATTTCGCGGGAACATGGCAGCTGGCCTGGCGGTTCAACACCGCGATCGCCTTTGTCGCGGTGGGCGTCATGCCGGGCGGCGACGTGGGGATCATGGCGGTGGCGGTGGGCATGGCGGTGCCGATGGCGAACCTGCTGGCGGTCTCGGCCCTGTCGCGCGGCGGCAGCCTGGGGCCGCTGGAGACCGTGCGCCGCATCGTGCTGAATCCCTACCTGCTGTCCAGCGCGGGCGGCGTGGCGGTGGGGCTTTCGGGCCTTACGGTGCCCGCACTGGTGATGGCGCCCCTCGACATGCTGGCGCAGGCGGCGATCCCGGTGGCTCTGTTGTCGGTGGGGGCGACGATGCGGTGGTCGGCGCTGGGGCGGCTCGACCGGTTCACGGGGGTCCTGAACGCGACCAAGCTGCTGGCGCTGCCCGCGCTGGTCTGGGGGCTGTCGCGGCTGATCGGGGCCGAGGGCGCGCTGGTCAGCCACCTGATCGTCTTTGCCGCCATTCCCACCAGTTCCGGCGCGCATGTGCTGGCCTCTGCCTTCGGCGCCGACCGGGTGCCGGTGGCCACGATCATCGCGCAATCGACGCTGATCGGCGCGGTCACGCTGCCCATCTGGATCGCGCTGGCCTGAGCCGGGATTGTCGCGCGCGCGACAAACCCCCGCCGCGCCCCTGATAGCCTGCCGCCACGACCGCGCGAAGATGGCGGCGCAGACAGGGAGATATGCCATGCCAGCCGAGGACAGCCGCCCCAACATCCTGCTGATCGTGACCGACCAGCAGCGCGGCGATGCGCTGGGGATCGCCGGGCATCCGGTGGTCCAGACCCCCAACATGGACGAGATCGGCGCCTTCGGCACGCATTTCACCCGCGCCTACAGCGCCCATCCCGTCTGCGTGCCAGCCCGGCGCACGCTGATGACGGGGGCGACGGCGGCGCATCATGGGGTGTTCATGAACTACGACACCCGGCTGGACCTGCCGACGCTGCCCGCGGCGCTGACCGCGGCGGGATATCACACGCACCTGTCGGGCAAGCTGCACCTGCACCCGCCGCGCAAGCTGCATGGCTTCATGTCCGCCGACTGGGCCGACAGCCCGGCACAGTGGAACCTTGGCCGCTACCGCACCGACTATCAGCGCTTTCTGGTGGAAAACGGGTTTGTCGGCACCGACGCGGGTTATGCGGCGGGGGCGTCGAACAACGGCTGGGTGTCCCGCCCCTTTCATCTGGAAGAGCGGTTCCACTACACCAACTGGACGGTGGACTGCGCGCTGCGCTTCCTCGAACGGCGCGATCCGACGGTGCCCTTCTTCCTGAACCTGTCGATCTTTGCGCCGCACCAGCCCTGCATGCCGCCGGCCTATTACTTCGACAAGTACCTGGACGCCGACCTGCCCGATCCGCCGGTGGGCGACTGGGCGCGGGTCTATGACGAACCGCAGCGGGGGCTTGGCGTGAACGCCTGGCGCGTCTGCCTGGAACCCGACGCCTTGCGCCGGATGCGGGCGGGGTATTTCGGCAGCATCGAGCATGTGGATCACCAGATCGGCCGGCTGATGAAGCACCTGCCCGAGAACACCGTCATCATGTTCGTGTCCGACCACGGCGAGATGCTGGGCGATCACCAGTGGCTGCGCAAGCGCGTGCCCTACGAGGGGTCCGCCAACATCCCCTTCCTGCTGCGCCTGCCGAAAAGCATGGGCGTGGCGCAGGGCCGGGCCGTCGACAGGCCGGTGGAGTTGATGGACGTGATGCCGACGCTTCTGGACATCGCCGGGGTGGAGGTGCCGGAGACGGTCGACGGCAAAAGCGTCATGCCCCTGATCCGGGGGGAAGACGCCGGCTGGCGCGACTGGCTGCACGGCGAATGCACGCGGATCGTGACCATGAACAGCGGCGTGCAGTTCATCACCGACGGGCGCGAGAAATACGTCTGGTATCCCGGCGCCGGGATCGAGCAGTTCTTCGACCTCGTCGCCGACCCGCAGGAGATGACGAACCTTGCCGACGACCCGGCCCATGCCGCGCGCGTGGCCCTGTTCCGCGACCGGCTGATCGCCACGCTGGACGGGCGGCCCGAGGGCTTTGTCAGGGACGGGCGGCTGCAGGTTCTGGGCGGGGACACGCAGATGTTCCTGCCGGGCTTCAACCGGCCCGAACACGATTATTCCAGCAAGATCGGCAAGGGCCTGCTGGACGGCGACCGCTAAATCGCGGACATGGGCGGGGCACAGTCGAAAGCGCCCGCCCGTGACACCTGACCTGCCCACCACCATCGCGATCGCCACGCTGGCCTTCTTCCTGGCCGCCATCGTCAAGGGCGTGTCGGGCATCGGGCTGCCCACCGCGTCGCTGGGTCTCATGACGATCTGGATCGAGCCGCGCGTGGCCATCGCGATTCTCCTGCTGCCCATGCTGGGCTCGAACCTGTTGCAGGCGGTGCGGGCGGGCGACCTTCTTGGGGCGCTACGGCGCTACGGGGTGTTCGGCGCCGTGCTGGCGGTGATGGTGGGCGTCACGGTGCTCGTCTCGACCGAGGTGGACGAGCGCGTCATCGCGGGCCTTCTGGGTGTCGCGATCCTGATCTACGTGGGCGTGTCGGCGGTGAACCGGCTGCCGGAAATCCCCGACCGCTGGGACCGCCCGGCGCAGGCGGTCTTCGGGCTGATCGCCGGTGTGCTGGGCGGGCTCACGGCGGCCTGGGCGGCGCCGATGGGCATCTACCTGTCGGGGCGGCGCGTGCTGAAGGACGAGTTCGTGCGCGCCACGGGCGTCCTGATCCTGATCGGCACGCTGCCGCTTCTGGGCACGTATGTGCAGGCGGGGTTCCTTGGGCCGGACCTTCTGATCCTGTCGGCGGCCATGCTGGTGCCGACCTTCCTGGGCTTCGTTGTGGGCGAACGCATTCGGGGGCGGATTTCCGAGGCGCGGTTCCGCAAGGTTCTTCTGGTGATCTTCACCGTGCTGGGGCTGAACCTGTTGCGCCGCGCAATCTGGGGTGGATAGGCTGCGGCTTTTCCTTTGCGGGATATTGGCCTAGCGTCCTCGCGAACAGGTTTAACGGAGTGATGTGATGGAGTGTGACGTCGGGATCGTGGGCGGCGGGCCCTTTGGCCTGATGCTGGCCAACGAGTTGGGGCGGCGCGGTGTGACGGCGGTACTTTTCGACGAGAAGACCTCCACCGCCTTTAACCCGCAGGCCAACGCCACCCAGGCCCGCACGATGGAGCATTACCGCAGGCTGGGCTTTGCCGAAAAGGTGCGCGCACTTGGCCTGCCGCCGGACTTTCCCACCGACATCGCCTATTTCACCCGCTACGCCACGCAAGAGCTTGCCCGCTTCAGCCTGCCCAGTGCGCGCGAGGCCCGCGACCGCGTCAAGTCGCTCGACGGATCGTGGAGCGCGGCGGAACTGCCGCACCGGGTGTCGCAGAAATTCGTGGAACAGGTTCTGCGCCGCGAGGCCGAGGCGCTGCCGGGCATCTCGGTCAATTATGGCTGGCGCGCAACGGGGTTCGAGGACACCGGCGACGGAGTGACGTTGACGGCCGAGCCCGTGGCGGGCGGTGCGGCGCGGCAGCTGCGCTGCCGCTACCTGGCGGCGGGCGATGGAGCGCGCAGCATGGTGCGGCGCGCACTGGGCTTTCGCTATGAAGGCGACGGCGGTGCGGTGCGCGACTTCTTCGGCGGGCGGATGTTCGCGGTCTACCTGCGCAGCCCGGATTTCTACCGCGTGGTGCCGCACCCGCCCGCCTGGATGAACGTGACTTTCAACGGCGACCGACGCGCCTTCATGGCGGCGGTCGATGGAAAGGGAGAGTTCGCCTTTCACACCCAACTCCGCGAGGGCGAGGACGAGGCCGCCATCACCGACGACCAGGCGCTGGACATGTTCCGCGCCGCCGTGGGCGCGCCGGTGGATGCCGAACTCTTGTCTCGCGGGACGTGGATGGCGGGCTATGCGCTGGTCGCCGAACGCTTTGGTGCGGGCCGGGTGTTCCTCGGCGGCGACGCGGTGCATCTCTTCACGCCCGCGGGCGGGCTGGGTTACAACACCGCCATCGACGACGCGGTGAACCTCGGCTGGAAGCTGGCAGAGGTGATCCGGGGCGCGGGCGGTCCCGCCCTGCTGCAAAGCTACGAGGCCGAACGCCGCCCCGCCGCGATCCGCAACACCGGCTATGCGCGCGGTTTCGCCGAGTCACTGGGCACCTTCGTGCCGAAGCCGGGGCTGGAAGCGGACGACGCCACCGGCGCCGCCTTGCGGGCAGAAGCGGGCGCCTACCTGGAGGCGCACGGGCGGGCCGAGTTCAACATCCCCGGCGTCACCTTCGGCGTCCGCTACGACGCATCGCCGGTGATCTGCGCCGAACCCGGCGCGGCGCCAGAGGACCGCGCCGACACCTACACGCCCACAGCCGCGCCGGGCGGGCGGGCGCCGCATGCGTGGCTCGATGCCGAAACCTCCCTTTACGACCGCTTCGGCTTTGGCTGGACGCTGTTGCGGCTGGGGCCGGAGGCGCCCGCGGGCGACGCTATCACGGCAGAGGCCGCGCGCCGGGGTTTGGACCTGAGCGTCCTTGACCTGCCGTCAACGGACCTGCGCGCGCTTTACGAGGCGCCGCTGGCGCTGATCCGTCCTGACCAGGTTGTCGCCTGGCGCGGCGCGGGTGACGGCGATGCGGCGGCGGTGCTGAACCGTGTGCTGGGAAACGGGTGAGCGGAGCGGCTCAGGCCCCGCGCCGCCGCCGCATGTCCAGCCAGACCCCCAGCGCGAACAGGATGAAAAGCGCCTTGGCCAGCGCGTTGCCGTCGATTTCAGGGACCGCGGCTGCGACGATCGTGCCATAGGCATAGGCGCCGTTGGCGCTGCCTGTGCTCTGAAAACCGTTGCCGGCCGGTGCGACCGCGGGCGCAAGTGGGATAGAAGGAAATCCCTCGTTCAACTGGGCCCGATTGACGGCGTCGTCAGGGTTAAGGATGGTCGTTACCTCGTATGCGAACCAGAGATTGGTGCCTTCGGCGGGGTTGTCGCTGAACGGCGACCCGGCAATGCCGATCTGGGCGAGATAGGCGTCGGCGATGTCATCCGCCAGTGTCGCATCACCCCACCACGGCGTCGCCATCAGCGCGGCTTCGTTGTCGTCGAAGGACTCGCCCAGGGGAAAGAACAGCACGTCATAGTCCGTGCCGCCGACCGTCACGATGACCGCATTGGCCGCAAGCGGACCCAGAAGAGCGGCGCAGAGGGCGGAAACGAACAGACCGGCACGACGGGGAAGCCCCTTGCTGCGCATCCAGGAAAACATATCGCCACCTTCACCCGTTCTTCGATCGACCAAACCTAGTCGATTCGCCTCTTGCGAGCAATGACGACAATTTTTTCTTGCTTCGGGTGCTGCAAGCTACCTGACGGCGAGCCCCGCGCTGTCAAAGAAATGCAGTCTGTCAGGGTCGAACACCAGCCCGACCCGCGTGCCGGGGCGCACGTCTTCGTCGCCGTGGCTACGGATGGTCATCTGGCCCAGGGGCCCGGCATCCACGATGATGTAGCTGTCCGCGCCGAGGTATTCGAGCACGTCGACCGTGGCGTCGCACTGGCCCTCGCCCTCGGCCCCTATCGTGATGTGTTCCGGCCTGATCCCCAGCTTGACCGCCGGGCGTGGGCCGTCGAACGGGCCGCCGCGTCCGCCTTCCAGCCGGTAGGCGCCGGCCTCTGTCACGCAAGGCACGATGTTCATCGACGGGCTGCCGATGAACTGGGCCACGAACAGGTTGGCGGGACTGCGATAGAGGTCTTTCGGGGTGCCGACCTGCGCGATGGTGCCGAACTCCAGCACCACGATCCGGTCGGCGAGCGTCATCGCCTCGACCTGGTCATGGGTCACGTAGATCATCGTGGCGGCCAGGTTCTGGTGCAGCTTGGCGATTTCATAGCGCATCTCGACGCGCAGCGCGGCGTCGAGGTTCGACAGCGGCTCGTCGAAGAGGAACGCGGTGGGATCGCGCACGATCGACCGTCCGATCGCCACGCGCTGGCGCTGCCCGCCCGACAGCGCCTTGGGCCGCCGGTCGAGGTAGGGCTCCAGCCGCAGGACGCGCGCGGCCTCGTCCACCTTGGCGTCGATCTCGGCCCTCGGCCGCCCCGCGGTCTTGAGCGAAAAGCCCATGTTGTCGCGCACGCTCATGTGCGGATACAGCGCGTAGGACTGGAACACCATGGTCAGCCCGCGCTTGTAGGGCGGTTGATCGGTCACGTCGCGCCCGTCGATCAGGATCTGCCCGCGCGAGGTTTCCTCGAGCCCGCCGATCATCCGCAGAAGCGTGGACTTGCCGCAGCCCGACGGCCCGACGAAGACGACGAACTCGCCATCCGCGATGGTCAGATCGACGCCCTTGATGACCTGCAGGTCGCCGAACCACTTCTCCGTCGCGCGCAGCTCTATCTGGCCCATCAGGTCGCTCCTTTCGCGCCCGCCGAGGGGCTGGCCCATGTCAGCCAGATCGCCGCGGTCCACGAGAAATCCTTGCCGCCGCAGGGGGTGCCGTCGACCGGATCGAAATACTCGTTGAACCCGCCCCGCGTGATCGCGCCGGCGGTCTCGGCGCGCAGCCGCTCAGCCAGGTCCGCGCGCCCGGCATCCGTCAGACCCATCGCGATGAGCGAGTTGACGACGGGCCACATCGGCCCGCGCCAATAACGGCGCGGCTCGAACCCGGCATAGGCCGGATCGGCGCTGGGCACGCCATGGGGCACGCGGTCCCAGACCTCGACCAGCCGCGCCTCGACCTCGGGCGCCACGGGCCCGGCCAGCCAGGCCAGGAAGGCGCCCGAGCCAAGGACGCCCGCGAACCGGCCGCTGCGCAGGTCGCGCGCGTCGTGGCAGCCCAGTGCCTCGTTCCAGATCGTGGGCAGGCCGGCGACAAGGGCGTCGGCCCAGGCCTCCAGCTCTGCCGTGTCATGGCCCAGCGCCTTCCCGATGGCGGCCAGGTCGCGATGCGCGCGGATCAGGATGAAGGTGATGAACGGGTCCGCCATCAGGAACGGCCCATCGGCAATGATCGTCTCCTGATCCCAGCCGCAGCCGCGCCCGAAGTTCAGGATCGCCAGGTAGCGGTCATAATCCTCCTTGCGCGGCCGCATCGAGGCGTCCACATGCCCGGTGTCGCGCCGCGTGTAGGGCCCGACGCCCGAGCCGTCCACGCCCGCCATGCCGGGATCCCAATCGGGGCAGTTGTCACGCCCCGATTCCCAGGGATGCGTGATCGCCGCCACGCCGCTGGTGCAGCGGTGCCGGTGCCACCAGCGGTGCCAGTCGACCAGCCGGGGATAAAGCGCCGCGATGCGGTCGCGCCCGGCGTCCGGATCGGCCTCCCAGATGCGCCGCGCCAGGATCGCGGCGACAGGCGGCTGGCTGATGCCGGAACTGGCCGGATCGGTGCCGGTGCCCCAGATGTCCGGGCCGGGAAAGTAGCCCGGATCGTCCTGCCAGAAGACGATATGCGGCACCATCCCGTCGGGCCACTGCGCCTTGAACAGCGTCTCGATCTCGGTCCAGGCCCGGTCGATGTCGAAGGTGGAAAACCCCCATGCCGCAAAGGCGGAGTCCCAGTTCCACTGATAGGGGTAAAGCCCTGCCGTCGGGATCGTATAGCCGCCCCTGTCGTTGCGGTTCAGGATCTCGCGCGCCTGCGCGTCCAGCCGGTCCACGTCCTCGGTCATACCATTGCCACCGTTTTCGATTGAATCCCTCATCCCTTCACCGCCCCCGCGGTCATGCCGCGCGTCATGAATTTCTCCAGCCACAGGAACATCACCATGATCGGGACCGTCGCGATCACCGCGCCGGCCATCAGGTGCTGGCGCGGGATCTCGGATGAATTGAGCGACGCGATCCCGCGGGTCAGCGTGAATTTCGACGGATCGTCCAAGAGCATGAAGGCCAGCAGGAACTCGTTCCAGGCGATCATGAAGACGTAAAGCGCGACGCTTGCCAGCGCGGGCAGCGACAGCGGCAGGGTGATCTTCCAGATCACCTGGATCCGGTTCAGCCCATCCATCAGCCCGGCCTCTTCCACCTCGGCCGGAAGCCCGCGGAAATAGCCCTGAAGCATGTAAAGCGCCACGGGGATCGTCGTCACCGGGTAGATCAGCACGATGCCCAGGATCGTGTTGCGCAGGCCCGTCATCGAAAAGGCGATGTAGATCGGCAGCGCCAGCACGATCATCGGCACCATGTAGATCAACAGGATCGAGCGCGAGAAGGCCGCCCGCCCCTGGAACCGCAGCCGCGCCACGGCATAGGCGCCCGGCACGCTGAACAGAAGCGTGATGACCACGGTCAGCACCGAGACGTAGAACGACGTCCAGAGGTACCAGCCGAAATTGAACTGCGTCAGCAACTCGGCATAGCTGGAAAACAGGTCCCACCCCCTCGACAGGTCGATCGAGAAGTCCAGCGGGTTGACCATCAGCTCGGCCTGGTTCTTCAGGCTGGTCATCACCATGACGTAGAAGGGGATCAGCACGATGGCGCAGAAAAAGATGTAGCCCGTCCCGGTCAGGAACCGGATCGCCGCCTCCTCGAAGGCGTGCCGCCCCATCTCGCCCCGCGGCATGTCGTCCAGGAACCGCGCCAGCGGCCAGCCGATCGCCGTGCCCGCCACCAGCGCCGCGATGGCGCGCGGCAGCACCCCGACCTCGGCGCCCGTCACCAGCGGCCCGGTGCCCAGGAAAAGCGTCGCCCCCAGCGCCAGCACGGTCAGGCCCGCCACCGGCGCCGGGCGCTTCAGCGCCAGCACGATCAGCCCCAGCGGCGCCCCGAAAAGCGCCGCCAAGGTGATCGACGGGCGATAGGCCTCGCCGGTGGCAAAGCTCATCGTCACGGCCACCGTGGTCACGATCACGAAGGTCCAGAGCCAGCCGATCAGCGGCGCGGCGACATATCCCCGGCGCAAGACCGTCATGGCGCGCGCCCCCCTGCTTCTTCTGTTCCCAAATACTCTCGCCGAAGGCACGCGCCGCAGGCGCGTTCGGGCCGCGCGCTCATAGCCCTTCCTCCCGGCTGAGGAAGCGGAAGAACAGCACCGAGAAGATCAGCAGGCAGACGAAGATGACCACCGCCACCGCGGCGCCCGCGCCGATGTTCGACACGGCAAAGGCCTGTTCGTAGACGCTGACCGTCAGCGTGCGGGTGCCCGCGTTGCCGCCGGTCAGCAGGAAGATGTCGTCGAACTTGTTGAACGTCCAGATGAAGCGCAGCAGGAACAGGACCGACAGGATGCCCAGGAGCATCGGCATGGACAGGAACCAGAACTTCTGGAACGGGCTTGCGCCGTCCATGTCGGCGGCCTCGTACATGTCGGTGTCGATCGACTGCATCCGCGCCAGGATGAACAGGAAGCACAGGGGGAAATACCCCCACATGGCGAACACCGTGACCATGATGAGTGCCCAGGGCCGTTCGCCGAAGAAATTGATCGGCGCCTCGACCACACCCATCTGCACCAGAAGCGCGTTGGCCGAGCCCGAGAACGGGTCGAACAGGATCACCCAGGTGAAGGCCACGGCAATGATCGGCGCGACATAGGGGAACAGGAACAGCCCGCGCAGGAGGCCCTGCCCGCGGAACGAGCGGTTCAGCAGCATCGCCGCGAACAGCCCCAGCGTCAGCGCGCCCATCGTGCCGAAGAAGGTGTAGAACAGCGTGACCCCCAGCGTGCGCCAGAACGCGCCGCCGTCGAAGACGCGGGCGAAGTTCTCCAGCGTGAACTCGGCGTTGGTCAGGATGTTCTCGGCCCGGCCGGTGATCGCGGGTTCAGACCCCTCGGCGGCGTCCTCCAGCGCGTCGGGGTCACCGTCGAGCGTCACGTCGATCCGGAACCGCTCGTTGTAGCCGCCCTCGATCTCGTCCAGCCGGCAGGCGAAGGCGCGCCCCTCCAGCGTGCAGAAACCGGGCAGGTCGCCCGCCAGCGTCATGCCCTCGGGCCAGGTGTCCGTCAGGACGACTTGCCGGACGGGCACGTCCTGGCTGGAATTGCGGATGCGGTATTCGATCTGGGGCACGTCGCTCCGGGTGCGCAGGGCCTCGCGCGCGATCGGCGCGGGCGGGCGCAGGTCGGCCAGCCCCACGGGTTTGAAGCTGATCCAGAAGATCGCCAGCAGCGGCAGCACGATCACCAGCGCCACGGCGGCCACGGTGGGGAACAGAAGCCCCCAGGCCAGCCGGGCCTCGCGCCGCGCCAGCGCGCCGCGTCCCTTCGGTGGTGTTGCGTGGGTCATTGGCCGTCTGCCGGTTTGTCCAGGTGGCGGGATGGGCCGGGATCGCCCGCCCATCCCTACGGGGTCACTCGATGGCGCCCAGCTGTTCGTTCATCGCTGCCACGGCGGCGGCCGCGTCGATCTCGCCGTCGATGTACTGGCGCACGACACGGTTGATGACCTGGCTGTTGATGATCTTGGACGCCAGCGCAAGCTGGCCCTCGGCCACGCCCCAGCGCTGGGCGACGTTCAGGCCGCCGACGATCTCGTCGATCATCTCCTGGGCGTAGAGATCACCCAGCGGCGCCTTGCGGTCGACGCCCACGGGCAGCGTCGCCCAGGCCTTGACGAAGGCTTCGGGGTCCTCGGCGTTGCCGCGGCGCACCGGGAACTTGCCCTCGGGCGCGATCGACAGCGTCTGGGTATAGCCCTCGTCCATCGAGAACTTGACGAAGTCCATCGCCGCGTCGGTGTCCGCGTCGGCGGTGATACCGAAGTAGCGGATGTCGCCCCAGGCCGCGCCGTCGGGGTTCGACGGGCCGGCAAAGTTGGTCACGATGCCGGTCTTCGATGCCAGCTCGCCCGAGGTGGGATCGTCGTTGATCGTCGGCGGGGCGCTGTCGCGCAGGCCGGCCAGCTCGTCGAGGATGAAGGGCGACCAGATGATCATCGCCGCCTGACCCGCGAAGTAGAGCGTGCGCGACTGGTCCCAGTACAGTTCGCCCGGGGGCGAGGCTTCGGCGATGGCCTTGTAGAACTCCAGCACCTCGGTCGTGCGCGCCTCGTCGAAGCCCTTGAACCCGTCGCCGTCCACCGGCGTGGCGCCGTTGGCGAGGAACACGTGCTCCAGCACCTGGCTCATGAAGTTCTCGTCCACCTTGGTGGCGGCCACGAAGCCGAACATCTCTGGCGGGTTGTGCAGCGCCTCGACCGCGGCCAGCACGTTGGCGTAGGTCGACGGCGGTTCCAGCCCCTCGGCCTCGAACAGGTCCTTGCGGTAGACGATCATCTGCGTCCAGCCGTCCACCGGGACGCTGGCATAGCCTTCCTCGACTGCCGCCATGGCCAGAGCGCCGGACGCGAAGGTGCCGGTGCCCAGGTCCTCGACCACCTCGGACGCGGCGTCCGCGTCAAGGATGCCGGCCTCGTACCAGGGCAGGGCGTATTGCAGCGTGTGATAGATCACGTCGGGCAGGTCGCCGGCGGCGAAGGCCGCGGTGGCGCGGGTGCCCAGATCGCTTTCGGAAACCGGGATCACCTCGACGGCGACGCCCGTGGCGGCCTCGAAGGCGGCTGCCATTTCTTGTTGCTTCGCCAGACGCTCGGGCTGTTCCTCGGTCGTCCAGAAGCGGATATCGGCGCTGGCGGCGCCCGCCGCGACGATCAGCGCAAGTGCGGATGCCGAAAGCAGACGCCCGGCCTTTCCATGCAGGTGTTTCATCATGTCCTCCCTTTGATGTCAGAACTCTGGGTGCGTGCCCCGGCGATCCGTGCCGCCAGGGCCGTCGATGTCAGGGCCGGCGGCCCGTCGGAGCCGCGGACCAGCAACCGCGCATGGGCGGTCTCGCGCAGGTCCTCGGGTGCCTCGCCGCGAATGCGGCGGATCAGAAGCGCGGCCAGCCGCGCGCCCGCCTCGCGGGTATCGACCTCGAAGGTTGTCAGCGGCGGCTCGGCATAGGCGCCTTCCGGCACGCCGTCGTAGCTGATGACCGACAGGTCGCGCCCGATCGCCAGGCCAAGCGCCGCGCCCGCCGCGCAGACGCCCAGCGCCGCAAGGTCGGTGGCGCAGACGATCGCAGTTGGTGGCTCGGGCCGCGACAGAAGCGCGGTGCCCGCCCGCGCCCCCGCCTCGCGGGTCACGGCATCGGATAGGATCAGGTCGCCGTCGTCCGCCAGTCCGAGCCGGACACAGGCCTCGCGGAACCCCTCCAGCCGGAGGCGCGTATAGTGAAATCCGGCGCCGCCGCCCACATAGCCGATGCGCCTGTGGCCCAGTGCGTGCAGCCGCTCCACCGCCTGTGCCATCGCGTCCTCGCCGAGGATGTCGAACCAGGCGCAGCCCTCGGTGTCGCCCGTGCGACCGTAGAGGACGAACGGCACGCCCGCGCCGCGCAGCAGGTCGATGCGCGCATCGTCCGTCCGCGTTCGCGGCAGGATGAAGCCGTCCGCCTTCCGTTCGTCGATCAGGCGGGACATGGTTTCCAGCGCCTCGGCTTCCGTCGCGCCGGTGGCGACCGTGAGGCTCCAGCGTTCGGCGCTGGCGGCGGTGGTCACGCCGGCCAGGAAATCGGCAAGGAAAGGGCGCTGCGCGTCCGGCTCGCCCACCTGCAGCACCAGGCCCAGCGCGCGCACCCGCCCGCTGCGGATCGCCTGGGCATGGGCCAGCGGGGCATAGCCCATCTTCTGCGCCATGCGCTCGACCCGGCGGCGGGTGCTGTCGGAAATGTCCGGGTACCCGTTCAGCGCGCGGCTGACGGTGCCTTTCGTCAGGCCCAGGGCCTCGGCCAGCGCATTGATCGTGACGCGTGCGGGCCGTGCCCCGACCGACCCGTTTCTCGGGGTGTCAGACAGCAGCATGTTTCCTCCCTTGTCAGGAGGATTCGTTTACGAAACCGGTTTCGGCAAGGGGTTTTGACGCTGCCGTCGAATATCTCCGCGCTGGATCACGCTGCGGCGGGAAAAATGAGCCGGGTTTCAACAGCCGTCAGGGCGCTCAGGCACAAGCGCCCGTAGGCCGCCAGATCGACCGACAGATCGGGAAGGAGCATCAGGATTTCGGCACGGGCCTCGGCGCTCAAACCGGTCAGGGCCACCTCGGCGGGCATCAGGGTTTCGCAGGGCAAGCCATCGGCCAGCACGGTCTGGTGATCGTCCAGCAGGATGTGGTGATACCGCACCGACCGGCAGGTTCGATCGACCGTCACGCTGCTGCCGTTGACCAGCGCCTTGGCCGGCGCCAGCACCGAGTCCTGGCCAAAGAGTAGCGCGGCGCGCCAGTCATCGATCCGAACACGGTGCTGCGGCGAAAGCCGCAGAGGGCGGGTAGGAAGGTCCCGACCCAGAGCGCCGGCCTCGATCCTGATCGGCCGCAGTTCGGGCTGGTCCCGCAAGGTGGCTTCGTCAAGCTCGCGCCAGCCGATCCAGCGGATCGGGCGGTGCTTGCCGTCGCCGCAGACCACCATGTCGCCCGCGCTCAGCGATCCGACCTCGCGCTCGCCGTCAGGCGTGAGGATGCGGGTGCCTTCGGCAAAGCAGACCACCGTCGCCTCGCCCCAGCTGCCGTTCGTGGACTGGGCGTCGATGACGAAGGTATAGGTGCCGCCATCTGTGCCGGTGTAGGTGAAGGTGTGGACGCTGCCCACCGTGGTCCAGGTGTCCCAGCCGCTGACCTGGAAGACGTCCGTGGGTTCCATGCTTTTGACGGTGAACGCGAAGTTCTCCTCGAAGTCCGCCAGGTCGATGATGAAGGTATCCGACCCGCCCGGTCCCTCTCCGGGGTTGTTCGGAGATTTCTTGCCCCAGAACGCAAACTCGAAGGTTTCTCCCTCGAGGTCGCCACCGTCCGTGATCGTCACGATCTGGGTGTCGTCCTCGTCCCCGACGAAATCCTTGCCGTGAACGTCGCCTCTATCGTCATCGACCCCAAGCGCAACCGTCAGCGTCTCCGTCGCCATCGCCCCATGCTCCTCAGGCGGCGCGGTCGCGCAAGGCGGTCAGGGAGAACAGCGCCTCGCTGACGGCGTCCAGTTCCCCGACGACTACCGCGCCTCGGTGGGCCCGGTCGAACGCCATCGACATTGCGCCAAGGATCTGATCGGCCTGGTCCGGGTGCCGCTGGCGCACCGCGTGGCGCATGAACACATAGTCCCAGCCGCGCGGCCGCAGACCGGCAGCCTCGAAATCCACGCGCCACAACCCGTCGAGATCGTCGATTACGAAATTGCCCAGCGCCGCATCGTTCTGCGCCACGACCAGTCCGCAGACGGGAACGCGCTTGAGCACCTCCGCGGCATCCGCCAGACGATCGACCCGCAGTTCGGGGCAATGCTGTCGGACATGGGTGTACCAGTCGCCGCCGCCCTCGCGCGACGGTGCGCACATGTCGTAGCGCGCCAGCCATGTGCCCAGGGCCCTGCCAAAGTTCTGCGGTCCCCAGTCCGACAGGTGCGTGACGCTCAGCGGGGGGCCCATTGTTTCCGTGACCAGGAGATTCATCTGGTCGCTGAACAGGATCAGCGGCGCCACAAGCCCCTTGCCGCGCAATGCCAGCAGGATACCGCGCTCGCGGCTGTAGCGGTCGCTTGCATCCGGCCCGTCATAGACTTTCAGGTGCGCCTGCCGGGGTCCCGCGCCGACCGAGACCGACACCGCGCGCGGCCCGTCTTTGACCAGTTCGAAGGTCAGATCGGCGGGCATGGTCCCGCCGCCAAGCGCGCGCCCCAATCCATTCATCGACGGGCCGATTGCGGCCAACAGCCTGTCACGCCAGGGCCGAAGGCCGGGGGTCATGGGTGTCGGATGATCCAGCATGTCGTTGTGCCCGTGTTGATGCGAAGTGCGAAACGGTTCGTCCAATAGGTCGGAACTGTCGCCCGGAAATGGGACAATCCTGTGATCGGACTTGGGGCAATAAGAGACAGTTTTGTGTAGAATTGTGGTCGCCTCATGCGGGAGTGGCCCTTGCGGGCCGCGCACAGGCCCGTTCGCCAACGGTCGCTTTTGGGATTGCAGGCCCGGCAGCGAGGAAGGAATGATCCCGACAACGGGGACGGGCGCAACCGGGAGGGACCGATGCAGTTCGGATTGACCGAAGAGCAGCAGATGATCGTGTCGACGGTGCGCAGTTTCGTCGAGAACGAGATCTATCCCCACGAGGCAGAGGTCGAGCGCAGCGGGCAGGTGCCGCACGATCTGGCGCAAGAGATCAAGCGCAAGGTGATCGACCTTGGCTTCTACGCCTGCAACTTCCCCGAAGAGGTCGGCGGCGCCGGCCTGTCGCATCTCGATTTCACGCTGGTCGAACGCGAGCTTGGGCGCGGGTCGATGGCGCTGACCCATTTCTTCGGGCGGCCGCAGAACATCCTGATGGCCTGTGTCGGGGATCAGCGCGAGCAATACCTGCTGCCCGCCGTCCGGGGCGAACGGATGGACGCGCTGGCCATGACCGAACCCGACGCGGGATCGGACGTGCGCGGCATGAAGTGCAGCGCCGTGCGCGACGGCGGCGACTGGGTCGTCAACGGCACCAAGCATTTCATCTCTGGCGCCGAACACGCGGATTTCTTCATCGTCTTCGTGGCCACCGGCGTGGACGAAACGCCGAAGGGTCCGAAAAAGCGCATCACCTGCTTCCTTGTCGATCGCGGGCATCCGGGGTTCCAGGTGCGCGACGGCTACAAGTCTGTCAGTCACCGGGGCTACAAGAACTGCATCCTCAGCTTCGACGACTGCCGCCTGCCCGACGCCCAGGTGCTGGGAGAGGTCGACGGCGGTTTCGCGGTGATGAACGAATGGCTTTACGCCACGCGCCTGACCGTCGCGGCCTTTTCCGTGGGCCGGGCGCGGCGCTGTTTCGACTATGCCGTGGACTACGCAGCCCAGCGCAAGCAGTTCGGCCAGCAGATCGCGAAATTCCAGGGCGTCGGCTTTCAGGTGGCCGACATGGTGACAGAGATCGACGCCGCCGACTGGCTGACGCTTTCGGCCGCGTGGCGGCTGGACCAGGACCTTCCCGCGAACCGCGAGATCGCCAGCGCCAAGCTTTACGCCTCGGAGATGCTGGCGCGCGTCACCGATACCACGCTGCAGATCTTCGGCGGCATGGGCCTGATGGACGATTTCCCGATCGAGCGGTTCTGGCGCGATGCGCGGGTGGAACGCATCTGGGACGGCACCTCGGAGATCCAGCGCCACATCATCAGCCGGGAGTTGTTCCGGCCGCTTGGCGCCTGACCCCATGCAGCCCCTGTCGCGCCTGCTGCGCCCGGGCTCCATCGCGGTGATCGGCGGCGGCGCATGGTGCGCCGCGGTGGTCCGCGAATGCCGCAAGATCGGCTATGGCGGGCCGATCTGGCCGGTGCATCCCACCCGCGACCAGATCGGCGGTCTGCCCGCCGTCGCCCGGATCGAGGATCTGCCAGAGCCGCCCGACGCCACCTTCATCGGCGTGAACCGGAGCGCCACGGTCGAGGCGCTGAGCATTCTGTCCGCGATGGGGGCAGGGGGCGCGGTCTGCTTCGCCTCGGGCTTTGCCGAGGCGCGGGCGGAACTGGCGGACGGCGGCGACCTGCAGGACGCGCTGCTGGCGGCGGCGGGCGACATGCGAATCCTCGGGCCCAATTGCTATGGGTTCCTCAACGCGCTCGACGGCGCCGCGCTCTGGCCCGATATCCATGGCGCGCTGCGTGTGGACCGGGGCGTCGCGCTGGTCACCCAGTCGTCCAACATCGCGATCAACCTGACGATGCAGACCCGTGGCCTGCCCCTGGCCTACGTCGTCACTGCCGGCAACCAGGCCCAGACCGACCTGTCAGAGATCGGCGCGGCCCTTCTCGAAGACCCCCGCGTCACCGCGCTGGGCCTGCATATCGAGGGGATCAACGACCTGACGCGGTTTCACGGGCTGGCCGAAACCGCGCACAGGCTGGGCAAGCCCGTCGTAGCGCTGAAGATCGGGGCGTCGGACCAGGCGCAGGCGGCCACCGTCTCTCACACCGCCTCTCTGGCGGGCAGCGACGCGGGCGCGCGCGCGCTCTTCGACCGGCTGGGCATCGGGCGGGTGGACAGCCTGTCGGAACTGCTGGAAACCCTGAAACTCCTGCACGTCGCCGGGCCGCTGAAATCGAATCGGATCGCGTCCATGTCCTGCTCGGGCGGAGAGGCCAGCCTTATGGCCGACAGCGCCTTGTCCCGCGCCGTTACCTATCCCCCCCTGACCGAGGCGCAGCGCACCGACCTGCGCGCGGCCCTTGGCCCCAAGGTCGCGCTGGCCAATCCGCTGGACTATCACACCTACATCTGGGGCGACCGCGCCGCGCTGACGGCCTGTTTCAGCGCGATGATGGACCCGGGCCTTGCGCTGGGCTGCGTGGTGCTGGATTTCCCCCGGCCCGACCGCTGCGCAGCGGCGGAATGGGACGTGGTCGTCGATGCCGTGGCCGACACACAGACGGCGCGCGGCGTGCCCATGGCGCTGCTGGCCAGCCTGCCCGAGACGATGCCAGAGGCGACCGCCGCCGCCGCCATGGCGCGCGGGATCGTGCCCTTGTGCGGCATTCCCGACGCGCTGAAGGCCGTCGAGGTCGCCGCGTGGCTAGGGCAAAGGCGCCCGCCGCCCGCGGCCCTTCTGCTGCCGGGGCAGTGCGGTGCGCCGCGCCTTCTGACAGAGGCCGAGGCCAAGGCGGCGCTGGCCGCCCACGGCCTGCCCGTGCCCCGGTCCGCCCGCGCTGACACGCCTGACGCCGCGGCAGCGCTGGCCCGCGACATCGGCTTTCCCGTGGTGCTGAAGGGCGAGGGCGTGGCCCACAAGACAGAGGCGGGCGCAGTGGCGCTGAACCTGCCCGATGCCGACGCCGTCCATGCCGCCGCCACCCGCATGGCCGCGCCCGGTTACCTGGTCGAGGAAATGGTGACCGGCGGCGTGGCAGAGCTTCTGATCGGGGTGCTGCGTGACCCGGCCCATGGGTTTGTCCTGACGCTGGGCGCGGGCGGCACGCTGACAGAGGTTCTGGCCGACACGGTGTCGCTTCTGGTGCCCGCCCCGCGGGAGGAGGTCGCGCGCGCCCTCGACAGCTTGCGCATGGCGCCGGTCCTTGCCGGCTATCGCGGCGCGCCGGCGGCGGACCGGGACGCCATCCTTGACGCCGTCGCGGCGGTGCAGGACTACGTCATCGCCAACGCGGGCACCCTGGCCGAGGTCGAGGTCAACCCGCTGATCTGCACGCCCGCCCGCGCCGTCGCCGCCGACGCCCTGATCCGACTGGAGGTTCCCGCATGACAGACACGCCCGTCCGCACCGAACGCCGGGGCCACGTGCTCGAGGTCACGCTGGACCGGCCCAAGGCGAATGCCATCGACCTGGCCACCAGCCGCATCATGGGAGAGGTGTTCACCGCCTTCCGCGACGATCCCGACCTGCGCGTGGCCGTCATTACCGGCGCGGGGGACAAGTTCTTCTGCGCGGGTTGGGACCTGAAGGCCGCCGCCGAGGGCGACGCGGTCGACGGCGACTATGGCAAGGGCGGCTTCGGCGGCCTGCAGGAGTTGCGCGGCCTGAACAAGCCGGTCATCGCCGCGGTGAACGGCATCTGCTGCGGCGGCGGGCTGGAGTTTGCGATTTCCGCCGACATCATCCTTGCCGCCGACCACGCCTCTTTCGCGCTGCCCGAGATCCGGTCGGGCACCGTGGCCGATGCGGCCACCCTAAAGCTGCCCAAGCGCATCCCCTATCACATCGCGATGGAGATGCTGTTCACCGGCCGCTGGATCGACGCCGAAGAGGCCGCGCGCTGGGGGCTGGTGAACCGCGTCGTCCCCGCCGCCGACCTTTTGGACCAGGCCCGCGCGATGGCCGACACGCTCGCTTCCGGCCCGCCGCTGGTCTATGCCGCGATCAAGGAAATCGTGCGCGAGGCCGAGGACATGAAGTTCCAGGACGCCATGAACCGCATCACGAAAAGCCAGTTCGCAACGGTCGAGACGCTGTACCGGTCCGAGGATCAGCAGGAAGGCGCCCGCGCCTTCGCCGAAAAGCGCGATCCGGTCTGGAAGGGCCGCTGACGCCTATTCCTGCGTGATCGAGGCTTCCCAGTTGCGCAGGAAGGACCGCCGCTTCAGCCGGTCGAGGTAGACCAGCAGGCCGGGGCCCAGCCGGATCGGCCGCAGCGCAACGTTGCCGCGCAGCGCCGCGTCGTCGATGGGCGGCAGGCCCGATGCCGCCACCACGTCGGGCCGGCGCCCCAAAGTCGCCAGGAAATCCACCATCCGCTGCGCGTCGGCCACGTTCTCGGCCCGGTCGAGGATCAGGACCGTGCGCAGCATGACATTGGCGAAGTCCTTCATGTGCACGATCCGAAAGCCGCCGGTCTCGCGCAGTTCCGCCGCCGCGTAGCTGCCCAGCACGTTGTAGGCCACGGCCAGCTTGCCCGACCGGATGTCGCGCAGCATGTCGCCCGAACAGCAGTATAGCCGTGCGTCCAGTCGCCCGATCACCTCGAGCAGGCGCCAGATCGCCTCGGACACGCGCGAATCCTGCGTCGCCATCAGATAGCCGAAGCCGGATGTGCGCACGTCGTATGTGCCGACCTTGCCCATGAACCGCTCGGGCTCGTCGCGCAAAAGCTCGATCAGCTCGTCCCGCGTCGTAGGCACCACCTGCCCGGCGAAGGCCGCGTCCGACAGGATCAGCACGACAGGCTCTTGCGTGAAGGCGAACAGCTGGTCGCGCCAGCGCGCCCAGTCCGGCAGCGAATCCGTCGCCGCCGAGCGATAGGTGCGCGCGAAGCCATCGTTGGCCAGCTTCGTCTGAAGGTCCATCGCCGACGAGATGACAAGGTCGAAGACCGCGCCGTCCTCGCTGACCGCCTTCATCACGTCCGAGGTGCCGGCGATCGTGTAGTCGATGGTCACGTCCGGGTTCTCGGCCTGGAACGCCTTGAGGATCGGCTCGAACGGGGCGCGGTCGGCCGTGGAGAGGATGCGCAGCACGCTGCGGGGCGTCTGCGCCTCGAGGACAAGGCGTTCCTCTATCTCCAGCGCCGTCGCGGGCAGGGTCCAGGCGGCCAGCACGGCCAGCCAGCCGATCAGGACAGCGGAAAGACGATCGAGACGCATGCGCCCTCTCCGTTCTTGTTCGGCTCCAGTTCCAGCCGCGCGCCGTGGGCGCGGGCGACCTCGTCGGCGATGGTCAGCCCCAATCCCGAGCCCACGATGTCGGACACGTTGCCGCCGCGCGCGAACCGGGCCTTCAGCGCCTCCAGGTCGGCGCCGCCAAAGCCCCGGCCAAGGTCCGTCACCGAGATGCGGATGTTCGCTCCCACCTCCAACCGCACGTCGACCACGCTGTCATCCGGCGAGTACTTCACGGCGTTGTCCACGATGTTGCGGATCGCGCTTTGCAGAAGCAGCCAGTCGCCCCGCACGGTCGGCGCATCCGCTGGCGTCTGGCAGCGGATTTCCACGTCTTTCAGCCCCGCGGCCGGTTCCAGCCGGGCGCAAGTCTCCTGCACGATCTCGGCCAGATCGACCGTATCCTCGGACAGGCTGTCGGTGCGAAAGCTGACCATCGCGTGATCCAGCAATTGCCCGGCAGAGCGCGAGCTTTCGTCGATGGCGCGGATCATCTCGCGCATGGTTAGGCGATGCTCGGGCTTTTGCAGCTTGCGGTGGGTGACCTCGGCCTTGGCGCGCACGGTCGCCAGCGGCGTGCGCACCCGGTGCGCGGCCTCGGCGATCAGGTCCTCGGACCGCTGCAGCGACGCGCCCAGCCGCGAGATGAAGCTGTTCAGCGCATCGACGAAGGGCACCAGTTCCGCCGGCGTCTCGGCCTGCAACGGTCGCAGGTCGCCCGGCCCGCGCCGCGTCACCGCCTCTGTCATCCGCTCCAGCGGGCGCAGGGCGGACCGCGCCGCCCAAAGGGACAGCGCGGTTGCCACCAGGAAGAACCCCAGCCCCGCCGCCGTGGCCACGCCGCTGATCCGCTGCGAGATCGCGGACAGCCCAAGCCGCGTCTGTGCGACCGAGATCTGAACCGTGGACGGCACGCCTCCGGTGCTGACCACGCGCGCTACGCTGACCATCCGCACCTCGTCGTCGCGATACGCGAAGGTGGAAAAGCTGTTGCGCGAGATCGTGGGGGTCTCGTCGGGCGGGGGCAGGTCCTCGTACCCCGTCAGGGTCTCGCCATCCACCACAACGCGGTAGAACACCCGGTCCTGGTTTATCGTGCCCAGCATCGACAGCGCCGAATAGGGCAGGTCCAGCGTGATCGCCCCGTCCTCGGACCGCAGCGCATCCGCGATCGACGTGGCCGAGGCCGCCAGGATGCCGTCCTGCATCGCCTCGACCGCCGAGGCCGCGAGCGAGCGCGTCACCAGGAACAGCCCCACCGACAGAAGCGCCGCGATCAGCGCCAGTTGCAGGAACAGCCGCCGCCGGATCGACCCGCTGGCGCGCTGCGCGGTCACGTCAGCGCCACCAGCCGGTAGCCCAGCCCGCGCACCGTCTCGATCCGTGCCGAGGACGGCTCCAGCCGCTTGCGGATGCGGCCGACATAGACCTCGATGGCGTTCTCGTTCACGTCGCTGGAAAAGGAAAACAGCCGGTCCATGAGGTAGGACTTGGAAAACACCTGCCCCGGAGAGGCGAAGAACACCTCCAGCAGCCGCAGTTCGCGGTTGCGCAGTGTCTGCCCCACCTCGCCGATCCTTAGCTCTCCCGCTGTCGAATCAAGAACCGCGTCGGCAAACACGACCCGGTTCGCAGCCGCGCCTCCGTGCCGCCTTAGAACCGCGCGACAGCGGGCCTCCAGCTCGGAAAAGTCGAAGGGTTTGGTGATGTAATCGTCCGCCCCAAGGTCCAGAAGGCCCACCCTGTCCGACACTTCGGACCGGGCGGTGGTGACGATGACGGGGGTCTGCTTCTCGGCCTTCCGGTGCGATGCCAGAAAGGTTCGGCCATCCCCGTCGGGCAACATGATGTCCAGCAATATCAAGTCGTAATCTGCCACCGCGATGCAGGCCTGCGCGGCGTCCAGAGTGTCGGCGTGGTCCACCACATGCCCGTCCATCTGCAACCGCTCCACCACGGCGCCGGCCAGGCTTTCGTTATCTTCGATCAACAGAAACCGCATCGTTCCGCCCTTTTCAGGACGTGACAGCTTAGTGACAGGTCCATCGGGAAAATGAAGATGAGCGGTGCAAGCCGCCGTGTCAAATGGGAGGATACCATGAACCTGAAAGCCATCGGCCTTTCGGCCGTCTTTGCCCTGTCTGCGGGTGCTGTCAGCGCCGCGGAGTGCATCGCCCCCGCCAACCCCGGCGGCGGCTGGGACTTTACCTGCCGCCAGATCGGCAAGATCCTGTACGATATCGGGCAGGTCGACAGCCCCGTGCAGGTCGTCAACATGGCCGGCGCTGGTGGCGGTCTCGCCTTTTCGCATGTCGTCAACGAGCGTAGCGATGACCCCGACCTGATCGTCGCTGCGTCCTCGGCCACCACCACGCGTCTTGCGCAGAACGCCTTTGGCGGCATGACCGCCGACATGGTCCGCTTCGTGGGTGCCATCGGCGCCGACCCGGGCGTGATCGTCGTGGCGGCCGACAGCGAGTACCAGACGCTGTCCGACCTGCTCGACGCCATCGCCGCGGCACCCGGCACGCTGACCTTCGCTGGCGGCTCGGCCGCGGGCGGCTTCGACCACCTCAAGCCCCTGATGCTGACCAAGGCCGCGGGCATCGATGACGTGCGCGCCATCAAGTACATCGGTGTCGACGGCGGCGCCGACGCCATCACACAGACCGTGGGCGGCTTTACCCAGGCGATGACTGGCGACATGTCCGAAATCGTCGGCTTCCTGAAGTCGGGCGAGGTTCGCGCCCTGGCCGTCCTGACCGAAGAGCGTGTGCCCGGCTTCGAAGACATCCCGACCGCCGTCGAGCAGGGCTATGACGTCGTCGCGGTGAACTGGCGTGGTCTCTACGTGCCCAAGAACATCAGCGACGAGCAGTTCCAGGCCTGGGCCGACAAGCTGGCCGCCGTCGCGGCGTCCGACGACTGGAAGGCGGCGATGGAGGCCAACGGCCTTGCCCCGTTCACCAAGGTTGGTGGCGATTTCCAGAGCTGGATCGACGGTGTCGTCGCCCAGACCGAGGAACTGAGCCGCGAAATCGGCGTGATCAAGTAAGGAACCGATCATGCTGAGATCCGACCGCGTCTTCGGCGCAGTCGTGATCCTGGGGGCGCTCGTGTATATCGCGAGCGCCACTCAGATCACGCAGCCCTTCTTTGCCGACCCGCTCGGCTCTCGCACCTTCCCGATCATCGTCGGGGTCTGCGCGGCCCTTTGTGGCGTGGCCATGATCTTTTCGCCCGACGAAGAGCCCGAGTGGCCGACCGGCGGCGCGCTGGTCTCGCTTGTCGTCGCCACCATTCTGCTGGTGGCCTATGCCTATGCGCTGCGTCCGCTCGGCTTCCTTCTGCCCACCGCGATCGCGTCGGGCATCATCAGCTATCTCATCACTCCGCGCCTTGTCCCGGCCGCGCTTTCGGGCGTCTTCATCTCGCTGGGGCTGTTCGCGCTGTTCCGTTTCGTGCTTGGCCTCAGCCTCATGGGGCTGCCGCGCTGGCTGACCGGCTAGGAAGGGACCACCAAAATGGCAGACATTGTCGCCAACCTGAACCTCGGTTTCTCGATCGCGCTGTCGCCCTACACGCTGATGCTGGCCGTGCTCGGCTGCTTCATCGGCACCATCGTGGGCGCCTTGCCGGGTCTCGGCCCCTCGAACGGCGTCGCGATCATGATCCCGCTGACCTTCAGCCTGGGGCTCGACGCGGTCGAGGCGCTGGTGCTGCTGACAGCCATCTACTACGGCGCGATGTACGGCGGGCGGATCAGTTCGATCCTTCTGAACATTCCAGGCGACGAGCCTGCGATGATGACCTGCCTCGACGGCTACCCGATGGCCAAGGCCGGCCGGGCCGGCGACGCGCTGGTGATCTCGGGCGTGGCCTCTTTCGTGGGCGCGACATTGGCCACAATCGGCCTGATGCTGCTGGCGCCGCTTCTGGCCAATATCGCCTATCAGTTCGGTCCGGCGGAATACTTCGCGCTCTATCTTCTGGCCTTCTGCACGCTGGGTGGCATCGCTTCGAACAACCAGGCCAAGGCGGCCTTTGCCTCGTGCCTGGGGATCGGCATCGCGATGATCGGGCTCGACCCGAACTCGGGCATGCCGCGCCTGACGGGCGGCAGCCTGCACCTCTATGACGGCATCGACTTCCTCGTGGCGATCGTCGGCCTCTTCGCGGTGTCCGAGGTGTTCTTCTTCATCGAGAAGCACGGCAAGGCGGGCGCGGTTGGCATCGTGCTCGACAAGGTGCGCGTGCCCTGGGCCGCGATCTGGTCGACCCGCTGGACGATGGCGCGGTCCTCGGTGGTGGGCTTCGTGGCGGGCGTGCTGCCCGGCGCGGGGGCCAGCCTGGGCTCGTTCCTGACCTACGTGATGGAGAAATCCATCGCCGGCAAGGACGGCGGCTTCGGCACCGGCGTGCCCAAGGGTGTCGCCGCGCCCGAGGTCGGCAACAATGCGGCGGCGGGCGGCGCCTTGGTGCCCATGCTGACGCTGGGGGTGCCGGGGTCCGGCACGACAGCGGTTCTGCTGGCGGTGCTGGTGACGCTGAACATCACGCCCGGCCCGACGCTCTTTACCGACCGGCCCGACGTGGTCTGGGGGTTGATCGCCTCGCTCCTGATCGCGAACTTCGTGCTTCTGGCGATGAACGTGCCGATGGTGAAGATCTTCGTTCGGGTGCTCGACGTGCCGCCGGCGATCCTGATGCCGGCCGTCACGATGATCTCCTTCGTGGGCATCTACTCGTTGACGGGCAGCTACTTCGACCTGATCCTCGTGACCGCCTTCGGCGTGCTGGGCTATGTCCTGCGCAAGCTGGACATCCCCACGGTGCCGGTTATCCTCGGCATCCTTCTGGGCGGCAAGATGGAGAAGCAGTTGCGCGACGCGATGGTTCTGTCGGACGGAGACTGGACCTACCTGTTCTCTTCGGGGATCTCGGCGGGTCTGCTGGTGGCGGCCTTCCTCGGCTTCATCGCGCCGATGTTCCTGCGCCGCTACCTGCGCAAGCCGCAGTCGATTACCGACTGATGGTCCGCATCCTGATCCCTTCGGGCGCTCTGGGCCTGGGCTACGACAAGACCGCGCTGGCGCGCGGCGTCGCGGCCCGGCCCGACCTGATCGCCATCGACGGGGGGTCGACCGACAGCGGGCCCAGCTATCTGGGTCGGGGCGTGTCGAAGTACTCGCGCGCCTCGACCAAGGCCGAATGGGCCGGCCTGATCGCCGCGCGCGAAGAAGCCGGCGTGCCGCTGGTGATCGGAACGGCCGGCACCTGTGGGTCGGGCTCCGCCGTCGACTGGCTGGCCGAGATCACCGAGGAGATCCTGCGCGAGACCGGCCGCACCGCGAAGATCGCGGTCCTGAAATGCGACCAGCCGGCGGACCGGCTGGCGCGGGCGCTGGCCGAGGGGCGCATCGCGCCGCTCGACCCCGCGCCCGAGATCTCGGCCGAAAGCCTTGCGGCCTGTACCAACATCGTCGCGCTGGCCGGGGCCGAGCAGGTCAACGCCGCGCTGGCGACCGGCGCCGACA
>JAUIIC010000255.1 GCA_030431935.1 Alphaproteobacteria bacterium
GCGCCGCGCCGATGGCGATCAGAAAGAGCGCCGAGGTGGTCGTCAGCGTCTCGATCAGCGCCGCCCGCAACGCCGTCCGCGTCAGGCTGCGGGTCAGCGTGGCGAGCACAAGCGCGGCGCTCGCTCCGACCGCCCCTGCCTCGGTCGCGGTGAAAAGACCCGAGAACATGCCACCGAAGACAATGCCGACGAGGGCGAGGATCGGCCAGACGCCGACCAGCGCCGCGCGGGCAGAGTCCGGCGCGGCCGCGTCCACCCTGTCGCGGCGCGGAACGGTCCGGGGCGACAGCGCGCTGACGATCAGGATGACGAGGATATAGCTTGCCGCCGTCATGAGCCCCACCGAGATGCCGCCGAGAAAGACCTTGGTGACCGAGGTCTGCGCGAAGACGCCGAAGACGATCATCAGGATCGAGGGCGGGATCAGCGCCCCGATGGTCCCGCCCGCGGCGACGGTGCCGCAGGCAAAGCCCGGGCGATAGCCGGCGCGCACCATTTCCGGGATCGCGATGCGGCCCATGGCAGCCGCGCAGGCCACCGACGATCCGCAGACCGACGCAAACCCCGAGCAGGCCAGCACCGACGAGATCGCAAGCCCGCCGGGCAGGCGCCTCAGGAACACATTGGCCGCTGCAAAGAGCCCCGAGGTCATGCCGGTGTGGTAGCAGACAAAGCCCATCAGCAGGAACATGGGCACGGCGCTGAGCGTCCAGCTGGCGACGAAATCATAGGGGCCCGATGCCAGCAGGCCCACGGCGGGGCCAAGACCCACCATCGACACCACCCCGCCGAAGGAGACGAGGATCATGGCGTAGGCGATGGGAACGCGCAGGACCAGAAGCCCCAGTAAAACCGCGATGGCGACAAAGCCTGTGGCGACCGACATCAGCGGGCGTCCTCTTGGATGTGGCGGTGCGGGCGGCCCGACAGGACCAGCAATGCCGCGCGCAGCAGAACCAGAACCGCCGCCAGGAAGCAGCCGGCGGGGATCATGAAATAGGTGGGCCAGACCGGTATCCGGGTGCCCACCGCCATAACGAAAGCGGATTTCTCGAAGGCCTCGACCGCCTCGCCCAGCGAGGTCCAGCCAAGAAGCACCAGAACACCGACCGAGACGGCCGCGACCAGAAGTTCGCCGATCAGAAGTGCCTTGCGACCAAGTAGGGAATCGAAGAGCTCCACCGCGATCATGCCCTTGCGATGCTCGACCCAGGCGAGAGGCAGGAAGGCCACGGCCACCATGTAGTAGCGCGACACCACCTCGTTCGTGCCGATGAGCGGCGAGCCGAGAAACATCCGCGCCAGCACGTCGACCGTGATGTGCAGCATCATCAACAGGATACCGATGGCGCCGAGCACCCCGACCGTATTGGCCAGCACGCGCGACAGGCGGTTCGGGCTTTCCAACTGCGCCTCCAGGCAGGGGGCGCCGCGCGGGGCGATCCCGCGCGGCCCGTACTCTTACAGCCCGTAGGTCGCGAAATCGACCTTGTCCCAGATCTCGGCCTGGATCAGCGCCTCGACCTCGGCGGGGTCGGTGACACCCTCAAGAAGGCCGGTCCAGCGGTCGACCATTGCGGACAGGGTCGAGAGCTTGGCGGCGGCATCGCTGACACCGTACTGGTCCTCGGCCGCCTGCGCCGCCGCGGCGACGTCGTTCGCGGCGAAGGTGTCGATGAAGGCCGCAAGCTCTGCGTCGGGCTGGACGAACTCGATCCCGGCCTCGGTGGCCCGCGCCCGCGTCATGCCGGCCAGCTCGTAACCCCAGCGCTGGGTGAAGGCGACGTTGCCGTGAACCGCGGCCCGCGCAATGGCCGCGCGGTCCTCGACGGACAGGTCGGCCCAGACATCGCCGTTCACCGTGAAGCCCGAGGTGGTGTGAAAGGTGCCGAGCTGCACGTCGGTGACATGTCGCGCCACGTCGATCAGCCGCTGCGTCACCAGATCGCCCACTGACGCCAGCGTGCCGTCGAGCGTGCCCTGCGACATCGCCTCGAAGGTGTCGTTGGCCGAAAGGCTGACGGGAACGGCGCCCATCGCCTCGGCCAGGCGGCCGAAGGTGGCGGTGCTGACGCGCAGGCGCTTGCCTTCGATGTCGGCCAGCGTCGCCAGCGGCTCCATCGTGATCATCACGTAGACGTCGGACGACCCGCTGCCCAGGAACACGCCGTCCGCGGCCTTCATCTCTTCCTGGCAGGGCGCACAGTTGACGATGTACTCGGTCACGGCGGCGGCCATCGCGTGCGGATTTCGGCCCTGCAGCGCCAGGTCGGCGGTCAGCGCGGCCTCGGGCAGATCGGCGGGGAAGTAGCTGGGCAGCACGATCCCGATCTCGATCAGCCCCGAGCCGAGCGCGCCCTTCATCTCGCGCAGGCCGGCCACGTCCATGCCGTAGATCGTGCCGGTCAGACGCCCGTCGGATTCCCGCGGCAGCGCTTCCGAGAAGGGCACGTAGAGATGCGAATAGGCAGGGTGCGGCGGGGGCGATCCCGGCCCGATGCGAAAATCGCGGGTGTCCTGCGCCAGCGAAGGCGCGGCAAAAGTGGCCGCGGCAAAGAGTGCGGCGGCGTACAGTCCTGGTTTCATTCTCGTTCTCCTCCCAAGGTTCGGTCTTTGCGTCCCGTCCGGCAATGCGGGCGGGTTCAGTGGCGTAGTTGCTTGGCGATGATCTTGTGCATGATGTCGGGCGTTCCCCCGCCGATCATCGGAAAGTGCGAATCGCGCAGATAACGCTGGGCCGGGTATTCCTGCATCAGCCCGTAGCCGCCGAAGATCGACATCGCTTCGTTGCAGGCGGCATTGCCCTCGTTGCCGGCCACGAGCTTGGCCAGCGCGGCCGAAACCGTGATGTCCTCGCCCCGGTCGGCCATTTGCGCGGCGGCATAGGTGTGCAGCGCGGCGGTCTGGACGCGGGCGTAGATGTCGACGAGGCGGAACTCGATCGCCTGGAACTTGCCGATGGGCTGGCCGAACTGCGAGCGTTCCTGCGCATAGCGCAGCGCGGCGACATAGGCGGCGCGGGCATTGCCCACCGCAAGCGCGGCGGTGAAGATACGGTCCACCGTCAGGGCGCGGTAGGCGTTGCGAAAACCGCCGCCCTGTTCCGAGGCCAGCATGTGATCGTCGGGCACGAAGAGATCGTCGAAGGCCAGTTCCGCCGTGTCCGAACAGCGCACCGAGAACTTGTCGAGCTTGCGACCGACGCGGAAGCCGTCCCAGCCGGTATCGACCACGAACATCTCGAGCGCGCGCCCGCCCCGCTCGGGGTCGGTCGTGGCGACGACGGTGATGAAATCGGCAACGGTGCCGTTCGAGGTGAAGATCTTCGAGCCGTTCAGCCGCCAGCCGCCATCCACCTTCGTCGCGCGGGTGGCGATCGAGGCGGCGTCGGAACCGGCGTTGGGCTCTGTGATGGCATAGGCGGCGATCTTCTCGCCGCGCAGGGCCGGCGCGAAATAGGTCTCGCGCATCATGTCGTTGCCCCATTCGTACAGCGTATGGGTCGCGGTCGAGCCCTGCATGCAGACGCCGGCCGCAAAGCCCACCGATCCGCGCGCCAGTTCCTCGCAGAGGATCGCGAAGCAGAGGTTGGGGTTCTCCAGCCCGCTGCCCCCGGCCTCGACCGGGTACATGGTGCCGAAATAGCCCAGATCGCCCAGTTCCCGCGTCAACTCGCGGGCAAAACCGCCGGCCTCGTCGAGGGCCTCGGCCTGCGGCACAAGACGCTCGTCCACCCATTTCGCGATGTACCCGCGAAAGTCCTCCGCCTCTTCGCAGAACGTCCTCATCCAACCATTTCCTTACCTGAGGCGTAGAGCTTGCGAAGCTCTGCACGCACGACCTTGCCCGCGCCGTTCCTTGGAAGCCTGTCGGCGAAGAAGATCTCCTTGGGGCACTTGTAAGGGGCGAGATCGGCGCGAAGCCGCGCCGCGATGTCCGCCGCATCAAGCCGCGCGCCCGGGGCGGGCACCACCGCCGCCGTCACCTGTTCCACCCAGCGCGGATGCGGTGTGGAGAACACGGCGGCCTCGGCGATCCCGTCGATCCGCAGCAGGTGATCCTCGACCTCGGTGGGGAACACGTTTTCACCGCCGGTGACGATCATGTCGTTCTTGCGGTCGATGAGGAAAATGTAGCCGTCAGGGTCAAGGCGCCCCAGGTCGCCGGTCGCGACCCAGCCGCCGGACAGGACCTCTTGCGTGGCGTCCGGGCGTCGCCAGTAGCTGTCGAAGATGCCGTCGCTGCGTACCTCGATCTCGCCGATACCGATTTCGGGATGCGCGCCCGCCACCCGCACCTCGCAGCCCGCGACGGGCAGCCCGCAGGACCGCAACAGGGGCCCTGCATCGTCCTGCAGGGCGCGGCGGTGGTCCAGAGGCGTCAGGGCCGACACGACGCCCGCCTCGGTCGAACCGTAGGCCTGCAGGAATTCACAGCCTTCCAGCGCCGCCATGGCGCGGCGCAGCAGCGCCTCAGGCATTGGAGACCCGGCATAGAAGATGCGGCGAAGCCCTGGCAGGTCGCCCGGTGCAAAGCCGGGATGGGTCAGCAGCGCGTCGATCATCGTGGGCACCAGATGCACCACGGTGATCCTGTCGCGCTTCAACGTCTCCAGGACGGTGGTCGGCGCGAACTCTGGCAGGATCGTCGTTTCGCAGCCCGCAGAGACCGCGGCAAGGAAATGGTACCAGAGCCCGCCCACGTGGAAGAAGGGCATCACGGCGAGCGCGCGGTCGCCCGGGGAAAGCTGCAGCAGCTCGGCCTGCGCCGCGCGCATGTTCGCAAGCGCCCCGCGGTGGCTGATGACCGCGCCCTTGGGCCGCCCGGTGGTGCCGCTGGTATAGATGATGCTTGCGGGCTCCGAGGGCGCGACGACCGGCCACTTCGGCGGCGCACCGGCCCCGGACAGAAACGCCTCGTATCCCTCGAACCCGTCTTGCGGGCCGTCGAAGCAAAGCCGGAGCCTGAGCGAGCCCAGCGTCGCGGCATGGTCGCGGACGACATCGAGATGCGCGCGATCGACGATCAGGATCTCGGGGGCGCAATCGTCGAGCAGCCGTTGCAGGTCGCTTGCGGCGAGCCGCCAGTTCAGCGGCACCACGACAAGCCCAAGGCGCACCAGCCCGAAGACCTCGGCGAAGGCGATGCTGTTCTTCGACAGAACGGCCACGCGCGCGCCCTGCGCGATCCCGCGCGCG
>JAUIIC010000021.1 GCA_030431935.1 Alphaproteobacteria bacterium
GGCGTGGCGCAGGTGTTCCTGGATGCCGGGTCGATCGACGCCAAGCGTGACAGCTATGCCAGCGCGGTGAACACCGCGCCGCTGGCCGCCGCTTCGGGCATGTAAGACGACGCGGGCGGCCCCGGACGACGGGGCCGCCCCTTTTCCTTTCTCCGACCGAACTGGGGAACCGATGTCCGGTCTGACCATTTCCAATCTTTCGATGCGCTTCGACCTGCCCAACGGCGGGCATGTGCAGGCGCTCAAGGACGTGTCGCTGTCGATCGCCGAGGGCGAGATCGTGTCGGTGCTGGGGCCTTCGGGCTGCGGCAAGACCACGCTTCTGAACATCATTGCGGGCTTTCTGGCCCCCACCGCGGGCAAGATCGAGATGAACGGCCACGTGGTGACAGGGCCCGCGGCGGAACGCGGCATGGTGTTCCAGAAGGGCGCGCTCTTCGAGTGGATGAGCGTGCGCGAGAACGTGGATTTCGGGCCCCGGATGAAGGGCATGGCCAAGGCCGAGCGGGACCGCATCGCCGACCACCTGCTGGAAAGCGTTGGACTGCAGTCGTTCAAGGAAAAGGCGGTCTATGAGTTGTCGGGCGGGATGCAGCAGCGCGTGGCGCTGGCCCGCTGCCTCGCCAATGACCCCGACGTGATCCTGATGGACGAGCCGCTGGGCGCGCTGGACGCGCTGACGCGCGAAAAGATGCAGGGGCTGGTCCTGAAGCTGTGGAAGGAGACCGGAAAGACGGTCATCCTCATCACCCATTCCGTCGAAGAGGCGCTGCTTCTGGGCGAACGGCTGATCGTGATGGCGCCGCGGCCCGGGCGCATCCACAAGGAATACAAGCTGCCCTTCGCCGATCTGGGTGTCGGCAAGGACCTGCGCGAGGTGAAGAAGATGGACGGCTTCGCCGAAACCCGCGAGGAGATCCTGGGCATGATCTGGGAGATGGAAGAAGAGATCATGGGCCGCACCGAGGTGGCGACATGAGCGTCCTGATCTTCTATGTCGTCCTCTTCGTGATCGCGTTCCTGCTGGTCAAGCTGGTCCGCCGCCAGATGGAGGACCGGCACGATTTCACCAGCCTCAAGACCGTGACCTTCGGCGACGAAAGCGCGGTGCGGCCCGATCGCGCGGCCTCTGTCATCTCTGTGCTGACGATCTTCCTGATCTGGGGGGCCTTCACCGGCTCCAGCATCATGCCGATCCACGTGCCGGGGCCGTTTTCCGGCACCACCGAGTTCACCTACACCGCGCAGAACGCCGCCGGAGAGACCGACGACGCCATCGTGCGCGTCGTCGTCCACCCGATCGAGGTGGACCCCGGCGAACAGGAGATCGAGCCGGGCGATGGCTTTGCGAAAAACGACGTGGACACGGTTGCCGAATGGCGCAGCACGCTGATCCGCGCCAACCGCAACGACGAGGGGTCCGACGACGACGCCTTCCGGATCATCGCGGTGGACGGCAAGCCCATCGCGCCGGACCAGACCGTAAAGGTCGCCGACGGCACGGTGGCGATGACGCCCAAGGGGTCGCTGAACTTTACCCCCGCCAAGGGCATGCAGATGGAGCCGATCTGGCTGCCCTCGCCCGAAACGGTGGTCAGGCGCTTCTTCGAGATCGCCTCCGAGGGTTATCAGAACTTCACCCTGTGGGAGCACCTGGGCTGGTCGCTTCTGCGGGTGCTGGTGGGCTTCGTGCTTGGCGCGGTGGTGGGCATCCCGCTGGGCTATGCGATGGGGCTTTCGGGCTGGTTCCGGGGCTGGTTCGACCCGATCGTGGAATTCATGCGCCCGGTGCCGCCGCTGGCGCTGATCCCGCTTGTCATCATCTGGTTCGGCATCTGGGAAACCGGCAAGATCATCCTGCTGTTCCTGGCCGCACTGTGGATCATGATCATTGCCGCGCGCGCGGGCGTGTCGGGGGTGAACATCACCAAGATCCATGCCGCCTACAGCCTTGGCGCGTCCAAGTGGCAGATCATGCGGCACGTGATCGTGCCCAACAGCCTGCCCGAGATCTTCACCGGCGCGCGCGTCGCCATGGGCGTCTGCTGGGGCACCGTGGTCGCGGCGGAACTTGTGGCCGCGCAGAAGGGCGCGGGCATGATGATCATCGCCGCCTCCAAGTTCCAGCTGACCGACATCGTCATCATGGGCATCGTGCTGATCGGGATCATCGGCTACTCCATCGACATCCTGATGCGGCGGGCGGAAAAGATCCTGGTGCCCTGGAAGGGGCAGTCGTAACCGCGCATGACTGGACCTAGCGGCGGCCGCGAATTTGCGGCAGGCTGGGTCCAGTCATGACCATTCCAGCCGAAGCCTTCTTTCTGGGTGACGAGACCGGCGGCACGTTGCAGCAGCGGCTGAAACGGCTGGTGGTCGAGGGCATCCTGTCCGGCCGGTTCCAGCCGGGCGAGCGCATGCCGTCGAGCCGGGCGCTGGCGCGGCACCTGGGCGTCAGCCGGATCACCGTGACGCTGGCCTATACCGACCTTGTCGCCGACGACTACCTCGTGTCGCGGGGCCGGTCGGGCTATTTCGTCTCGCGCAGCGCGCCCGTCGCCCCCCGGTTCGAGCCGCCGGGCAAGCTGGCCGACAGCCAGGTGGACTGGTCCCGCTTTCTGGCCCATCGCGGCAGCGGGGAAAGCGGCATCGACCGGCCCGCGGACTGGCAGAGCTTTCGCTATCCCTTCATCTACGGGCAGGCCGATCCCACCCTCTTCGATCACCAGAACTGGCGGCTCTGCGCCTTGCAGGCGCTGGGGCAGAAGGAATTCGACGCCCTGACCGCCGACCATTACGAGCGCGACGACCCCAAGCTGGTCGAATACATCCTGCGCCACATCCTGACCCGGCGGGGCATCGCCGCGCGGCCCGAGAACGTGCTGGTCACGATGGGGGCGCAGAACGCGCTCTGGCTGGCGGCGCAGTTGTTGCTGACCCAGAGGCGGACAGCGGTGGTGGAAAACCCCGGCTATCCCGGCCTGCGCCAGATCCTCGAACAGACGCGCTGCCGCACGATCAGCGTGGACGTGGACGCCGCCGGCCTGCCGCCCGAGACGTTGCCGGGGGACGCGGACGTGGTGTTCACGACCGTCAGCCACCAGTGCCCGACGAATGCCACCATGCCGCTGGCGCGCCGCAAGGCGCTGCTGGACCGGGCGATGCGCGACAGTTTCGTGATCGTCGAGGACGACTATGAATTCGAGATGGCGTTCCGGCAGGCGCCCTCGCCCTCGCTCAAGTCGCTGGATGCGGCGGGGGCGGTGATCTACGTGGGCAGCTTTTCCAAGAGCCTCGCGCCGGGTCTGCGGCTGGGCTTCCTCGTGGCGCCGGTGGCCTTCGTGCAAGAGGCTCGGCGGATGCGCGCCACGGTCCTGCGCCATCCGCCGGGGCTGATGCAGCGCACGGCGGCGCATTTCCTGGCGCTGGGGCATTACGACGCCCAGATCAACCGGATGCGCAAGACCTACGCGCGGCGGCGGCAGGTGATGGAGGACGCGATCGCGGCGCACGGGCTGACGGTGGCGGGCGCATCCGATGCGGGGGGGTCGTGCTTCTGGATGCGCGCGCCCGACGGCGTGGACACCGCCACGCTGGCGCGGCGGCTGCACCTGCGGGGCGTGGTGATCGAGCCCGGCGCCTCGTTCTTCGATCCCGCCCGCGCCGAGCGGGGCTACTACCGGCTGGCCTATTCCTCGATCCCGACCGAGCGCATCCCCGAGGGCATCGCGATCATCGCGCGCGAGATCGCCGCATCTGGACCGATCGCAGCGGCCTGACTGGCCCTATGAGGACGCGCCGCCCACGGGCTAGGACACAGGGGCCAGCCGCGCGGACCGCGGCCACGAACCATGGGGAACGCGCGATGAAGATGACGACCGAGGAAGCCTTCGTGAAGGTGTTGCAGCGGCACGGGATTTCCGATGCCTTCGGGATCATCGGCTCTGCCTTTATGCCGATCTCGGACCTGTTTCCGCGCGCGGGCATCCGGTTCTGGGACTGCGCGCACGAGGGCTCGGGCGGGATGATGGCCGACGGCTACACGCGGGCCTCGGGCAAGATGTCTATGATGATCGCGCAGAACGGGCCGGGGATCACGAACTTCGTCACGGCGGTGAAGACCGCCTACTGGAACCACACGCCGCTTCTTCTGGTGACGCCGCAGGCCGCGAACAAGACGCTGGGCCAGGGCGGGTTCCAGGAGGTCGAGCAGATGGCGCTTTTCAAGGACATGGTCGCCTACCAGGAAGAGGTGCGCGACCCCTCGCGGGTGGCCGAGGTGCTGAACCGCGTGATCCTGAAGGCCAAGCGCGCCAGCGCGCCCGCCCAGATCAACATGCCGCGCGATTTCTGGACGCAGGTGATCGACATCGAGTTGCCCGCGGTGGTCGAGTTCGAGCGGCCCTCGGGCGGCGAGGCGGCGATTGCCGAGGCGGCGCGGATGCTGAGCGCGGCGAAGTTCCCGGTGATCCTGAACGGCGCGGGCGTGGTGCTGGCCGGCGCGATCCCGGCCTCGATGGCGCTGGCCGAGCGGCTGGATGCGCCCGTCTGCTGCGGCTACCAGCACAACGACGCCTTCCCCGGCTCGCACCCGCTGTTCGCCGGGCCCCTGGGCTACAACGGGTCCAAGGCCGGGATGGAGCTGATATCGCAGGCCGACGTGGTGCTGGCCCTGGGCACGCGGCTGAACCCGTTCTCGACGCTGCCGGGCTATGGCATCGACTACTGGCCCAAGGGCGCCAAGATCATCCAGGTGGACCTGAACCCCGACCGGATCGGGCTGACGAAGCCCGTGACCGTGGGCATCGTGGGCGACGCGAAGGACGTGGCCGAGGGCATCCTTGCGCGGCTCTCGGACACGGCGGGCGACACCGACCGCGCCGCGCGCAAGGCCACCATCGTGCAGACGAAATCGGCCTGGGCGCAGCAGCTGTCCAGCATGGACCACGAGGACGACGACCCGGGCACCACCTGGAACGAGCGGGCCCGCGCCGCCAAGCCCGACTGGATGAGCCCCCGCATGGCCTGGCGCGCGATCCAGTCGGCGCTTCCGAAAGAGGCGATCATCAGCTCCGACATCGGCAACAACTGCGCCATCGGCAACGCCTACCCGACCTTCGAGGAGGGGCGGAAGTACCTGGCGCCGGGTCTTTTCGGCCCGTGCGGCTATGGCCTGCCCGCGATCATCGGGGCCAAGATCGCCTGCCCGGACACGCCCGTGGTGGGGTTTGCCGGCGACGGCGCCTTCGGCATCGCGGTGACGGAACTGACGGCCATCGGGCGGCCCGAGTGGCCCGCGATCACAATGGTCGTCTTCCGCAACTACCAGTGGGGCGCGGAGAAGCGGAACTCGACGCTGTGGTATGACGACAATTTCGTGGGCACCGAGCTGGATCAGGGCGTCAGCTATGCCGCCATCGCCACGGCCTGCGGGCTGAAGGGCGTGCAGGCGCGCAGCATGGACGAGGTGACCGACGCGCTGCACACGGCGCTGAAGGACCAGGCGGCGGGGACCACGACGCTGATCGAGGTGCTGCTGAACCAGGAACTGGGAGAGCCGTTCCGCCGCGACGCGATGAAGAAGCCCGTCGAGGTGGCCGGGATCGACCCCGCGGACATGCGGCCGCAGGTGGTGTAGGGGCGCAGTCCCCCTGACCGCCGAGCCCCTGCCCGGAACAGCCGCGTAAGCGGCCCGTGCAGCGGCTGGCCGCATCTTCCGGCCTGCGCAAAGCCGACACCCGAGCGGAGAAACCCCTGCCCGGAACAGCCGCCGCAAGGCGGCCCGGGCAGCGGATGGCCGCCCCTTCGGCCAGCCGCTTTGGGAACGTTTGCGCGCGTTCAAAGGTCGTCCGGGCTTGGCCGGGATAAAGTGAAGACCTCGGATGCCGGGGCGGCTGCCCGCGGCCATCCGTTGCCCTCTGGTGGGTTTGGACCGCAGGGGGCGTGGTCTGGTTGAAGACCCCACTTCCGGCCCGCGCGACACCGACACCCGAGCGGAGAAACCCCGCCCGGAACAGCCGCGCAAGCGGCCCGGGCAGCGGATGGCCGCCCCTTCGGCCAGCCGCAACCCTTCGCTGGCGCCTATTCTACCGGCGTCCCATCGCCAGCGTGACGGCGGTGGCGGCCAGGATGTCGGACGCGCTCGCCCCCCGGCTGAGGTCGCAGACAGGCCGCGCGAACCCCTGCAGCAAGGGGCCGATGGCCTGCGCGCCCGCCAGTTCCTGGCAGAGCTTGTAGGCGATGTTGCCCGAGTTGAGGTCGGGGAAGACCAGCACGTTGGCATCCCCCTGCCCCAGCCCCTTCTTCGCGGCGATGGCCGGGTTCAGCGCGGCGTCCCCCTGCAGCGGGCCGGCAAAGCCCGTGGCGGCGGCGACACCGGCCACGAGATCGACGCTCTCGCCGGCGCCCGAGGTGCCGGTGGAATAGGACAGGAGCGCCACGCGGGCTTCGCCCAGCAGCGCGGTGGCCGTCGCGGCCGAGGCGCGCGCGATGGCGGTCAGGGCTGCGGCGTCGGGCGCGACGATCACCCCGCAATCGGCGAAGATCAGCTCTCGCCCGTCCGGGAACAGCATCAGGAAACACGACGAGGGCTGCGCCACGCCGTCCGCCAGCCCGATGGCCAGCGCGGCGGCCTCGATCACCCGGCGGGTCGGGGTCTCGGCACCGGCCACCATCGCGTCGGCCTCGCCCGCCGCGACCATGGCGGCGGCGCGGTAAAGCGGCCGGGTGAGCATCCGGCGGGCCACGGGCTCCTTGATGCCGCGCGGGCCGGTCAGGGCGGCAAGTTGCGCCTCACTCGGCCCGGCCACGGGAACAGGAGTGCAAATGCCGCGGGCCAGCAGTTCGGCGCGGGCGGCGGCGGTGCGCGGTTCGTCCCATTCGGGGAAGACGACGCGCGCGCCCTGCCCCGTGACGGCGGCGATGGATCGGTCGATGGCGTTCATGCCCCGAGGTGGCGGCGGACGGGCCGCCGCGTCAAGGGCAAAGCGTCCTCACCCCCGGCCGGGCCGCGCCGCGGCCATCTCGCGGAAGCGCTCGTAGAGCATCACGTATTCGGCGGGGATGTCGCGGAAGGACAGAAGCCCCACGACGCGGCCCCCGTCCATCACCGGCAGGTGGCGGAACGCGTCGCCCAGCCGCGCGGCCAGCGTGTCGGAAATCGCATCGTCGATCCCCACGGTGACGGGATCGGGGGTCATCACCTGCCCGGCGGTTGCGCTGTCGACCGACAGGCCCAGCCCCACGGCGCGAAACACGATGTCGCGTTCGCTGAGGATGCCCAGCAGGCGGTCGTCCTCCAGCACCGCCAGCGCGCCGACGCCCTGCTCTGCCATGAGGCGCGCGGCCTGCCGCAGCGTGGTGCCGGGCGCCACGGAATGGACCGGTCGGTCGCCGAGGATGTCGCGGAGGGTGCTGGTCATGGGCGTGCCTTTCGCCGGGTCGCGCCCGACGGTAGCGGGCGCGCGGGCCGGGCGCAACGGCTCAGGCGATGTCGCCACGGGCGCGCAGGGCGCTGACCATGCGGGCGTTCTCCAGCGCGATGACGCTTTGATCGGCGAAAGTGCGGGCCAGCGCCGTGGCCTCGGCGCCGAAGGGGCGCACGGTCTGGCGGTAGATGGTGAAAGCGCCGGTCAGGCGGTCGCCCGACAGCATGGGGATGGCCACGAAAGAGCGCGCGCCGCCCAGGTCGGCGGTGGCATAGCGCAAGGGATCGTCGGTGCGGTAGATGTCCTCGGCCCGGACGTCGATGATGTTGACGATCTCGCGCGCGGCCTCCATCCGGCCAAGCCCGGTGCGCGCGCTGACCTCGAAGCTGCCCTGCGTCTCCAGCCAGTCGCGGAAGGGCCCAGGGATGCCGCGCATGTAGCTGGCGCGGAACCGGCGCGCGCCCTGGTATTCCATCAGGATGCCGTACTCGGCCTCGCACAGTTGCAGCGCGAAGCCGAGGATGGCGTCCATCACGGCGGTGGTCTCGCCCTTCGCGCGGCTGATGATGCGCAGGACCTCGGTGAGCGCGGCCTCGCGGCGCAGCGCCTCTTCGAGGCTGAGCGCCAGTTCCGAGATCACCGCCGCCTGGTCGGTCTGGACGGGCGGCGCGGCGGGGGTGCCGTCCAGCCTGTCGCGCAGGTCGATCTTGGACGACACCTGAAGCTTGCGGTAGATCGTGGCGAGATGGGTGCGCACCGTCGATGGCGCGATGCCGAGGCGCAGCGCGATGTCCTGGTAGGTGTCGCCCGCAGCATAGGCGGTGGCGATCTCGATCTCTCGGGGGCTCAGCGGCTCTTCGGTGGGCAAAGGCGGTTCTCGTCATCCTCGGGTCTCTTCATCCTGTGCCAGAGCAACGCACCGCACAATCCCGCAGATGCAGGAGCGCGCCTCCTGCAGGCAAGTCGTTGAAATTACCGCATCTGCCGGATACCGGCGGGCGGGCGCGGCGGCTAGGATCGGGCAGCACAGCTTGGACCGCGCCATGACCATGACCCTTTGGACGAATGCCCCCGCCCCGCAGCAAGGACGCCCCTGATGCGCTGGCGCATCCTTGCGCTGGTCTTCGCCGCGCGCGTGGGCCTGGGGTTCCAGTTCCAGACCGTGGGCTCCGCGGGCGACGGGCTGACGGTAGCCTTCGGGCTGGATTACGCCGGGCTGGGGCTGATGATCGGGCTTTTCATGATGCCGGGGCTGGTGCTGTCGCTGCCGGCGGGCCTGTCGGGGCGGCTGATGTCGGACCGGGCGCTGGCGGGGCTTGGGCTGCTGGCACTGACGGCAGGAGGAGTGCTGTCGGCAACGGCGCAGGGGCCGGTGATGCTGGGCGCGGGCCGGGTGCTGGCAGGCGCGGGGTTCCTATTCGCCAACCTCTATTTCACCAAGATGGTCTCTGACTGGTTCGAGGGCCGCGAGATCGCCACGGCGATGAGCATCCTTGTGACAAGCTGGCCGCTGGGGATCGCGATGGGCCAGATCGGGCATGCATGGCTGGCCGAGACCCTTGGCTGGCAGGTGCCGTTCCTTGCCGCCTCGGCCTATTGCGCGGCGGCGGCGGCGTGGATGCTGGCGCTTTATCGCTCGCCAGAGGGCGCGAAAGGCCCGGCCGCGGGCGCGGCGCTGCGGCTGACCGGGCGGGAACTGGCGCTGGTCCTGTGCGCCGGGACCGCCTGGGGCGTCTTCAACGCGGGCTACGTGGTGTTCCTCAGCTTCGGCCCGATGATGCTGGAGCGCCACGGCGCCACGGCGGTGGCCGCCGCGGGCACGATCAGCCTTGGCAGCTGGCTGATGATCGGGTCGAGCGCGCTTTGCGGCTACCTGGCCGACCGCTTCGGGCGGCGCGACACGATCCTTGCCGTCTGCATGGCGGGCGCCATCGGGGCGCTGCTTCTCCTGACATTGCCGGGCGGCGGGCTGGCGGGCAGCGTGCTCTTCGGGCTCGTGGCGATCGCCCCGGCGGGGATCATCATGGCGCTGTCCGGGCAGGCTGTCGCGCGAGAGCGGCGGGCGATGGGGATGGGGGTGTTCTTCACGCTCTACTACATCTGCATGTTCGCGGTGCCGCCCATCGCAGGCGCGATCCTCGACGCGACGGGGCGGCCCGAGGCGGTGCTGCTGCTGGGCATGGGGCTGTTCCTTTCGGTGCTGCCGCTGAGCCTGATGTTCCGCTGGATCAAGGCGCGCCCGCAGGCGGGCCTTGCGACGGGAGGCGCGTGATGCAGCTGCGAAAGACGGTTCTGATCCGCGAGGTGGTGGACACCGACGAGACCGGCGCGCCCTGTGACCGGCTCTGCCGGGTGGCGGCGGTGGCGGTGATCCGCAACCCGCTGGCGGGCGACGGGCGGGACGATCTGGGCGCGCTTTTCGAGATCGGCGCGGCGCTGGGCGCGCGGCTGGCGGCAGAGGCGGTGGCGGCGCTGGGCGCGCCCGCGGTCTGCTACGGCAAGGCGGCCATCGTCGGCGCGGCGGGGCTGGCAGAGCATGGCGCGGCGCTCCTGCACCCGCGCTTCGGCGCCCCGGTGCGCGCGGCGATCGGCGGTGGCGCGTCGCTGATGCCGTCCAGCGTCAAGCTGGGCGCGGTGGGCGGGCCCATCGACCTGCCGCTCGGCCACAAGGACGAGGCCTGGTCCTTCGACCATATCGACACGCTGACCCTGTCGCTGGGCGACGCGCCCCGCGCCGACGAGATCGCGGTGTGCCTCGGCCTGTCGGACGGGGCGCGGCCGCGGGCCCGGTCGGGCAAGGGGCCGGGCGTCTAGGCGCGGGCCAGGTCGATCGCCTCGGACAAGAGGTCCAGCCGTCCGATCTGGTTGGCGAGGATCAGGACAAGGCGCGTGTTCATCGCCGCGGCCTCGGCGTCCGTCATGTCGCGCTGCGCGTCGGTCAGGCGTTCGTAGAACGTGTCGGGGCTTTCGATGTTGGGCGTCAGGATCAGGCTCATGCCGCGTCTCCCGTGGTGGCGCGGGCGATGGCCGCGCGGATGGCGTCGGGATCGAAGCGGCGCCAGCGCGCCGCGACGTGCTGATCGGGGCGGATCAGGTAGACCGCGCCCTGCCCCCTGTCGTAGCGCTCGGCCACGAGGCCCTGCGCATCGGTGAAATCGCGCCCCTCGACCAGTTGCAAGGGCGTGAAGGCGCCCGCCTCCACCGGCGCGGGGTCGAGGCCGAGGACAAGCAGGGTAAAGCCCTCTCCCAGGCGGTCGAGCAGCCATCCGGGGCGGCCGTCCTCGGCGATGGGTGCATCGGCGGCGCAGGTGCCGGGGGTCATGCGGCCTTGCCACGTGTCGGCGTCAGGCGTGTTGAGCGGGCTTGCCACGTAGGGCGTCGGCGTCGACAGCCGGCCCGAGTTCACCAGCGGACGGGCAAATTCGCAGGTCCGCGACAGGTGCAGCACCGCGTCGCGATAGGTGCGCGAGGCCCCGTTCTTGGGCGTGATGAAATCCGTGGACCGGGTGGAGTTCAGCAGGTTGTCGTCGGCGGCAAAGGCGCGTTCGTCGTGGTAGGTGTCTAGCAGCGCCTCGGGCGCGTCGCCCCGGATCACGGCGGCGAGCTTCCAGCCGAGGTTGTCGATGTCCTGCACCCCGGTGTTCGCCCCGCGCGCGCCGAAGGGCGAGACCTGGTGCGCGGCGTCGCCCGCGAACAGCACCCGCCCATGGCGGAAGCGGTCCACCCGGCGGCAGGCGAACTGGTAGACGCTGGCCCATTCCAGCTCGAACTCGACCTCCTCGCCCAGCATGGCGCGGACGCGCGGGATGATGTTTTCGGGCTTCTTTTCCTCTTCTGGGTCGGCGTCCCAGCCCAATTGGAAATCGAGCCGCCAGACATCGTCGGACTGCTTGTGCAAGAGCGCCGATTGCCCCCGGTGGAAATCGGGGTCGAACCAGAACCAGCGCTCGGTCGGGAAATCGGCCTTCATCACGATATCGGCGATCAGGAACCGGTCCTGGAAGAACTGGCCGGTGAAGGCGGCGCCGACCATGCGGCGGATGTCGGAATTGGCGCCGTCGCAGGCGATGAGCCAGTCGGCCTGCATCTCGAAGATACCATCGGGGGTTTCGACGGCCAGCGCCACGTGGTCGTCATGGCGCTTCAGAGAGACGACCTTGTGCTTCCAGCGCAGGTCGATCAGCGGATTGGCCGTGCAGGCGTCCACCATGTATTCCTCCAGGTAATATTGCTGGAGGTTTATGAAGGCGGGGATCTTGTGGCCGTCCTCGGGCAGCAGGTCGAAGGTATAGACCTGCTGGTCGCGCATGAAGACGCGGCCCAGCTTCCACTCGATGCCCTTGTCGAGCATGGGCCGCGCCACGCCCAGCCGGTCCCAGATCTCCAGCGGGCGCTTGGCATAGCAGACGGCGCGAGAGCCCACCGAGACCGTGTTGTTGTCGTCGAGCACCACGACGCGCAGCCCCCGCGCGGCGAAATCAAGCGCGGCGGTCAGGCCGATGGGGCCCGCGCCGACCACGACGACGGGGTGGCGGACGGCCTGCCCCGTGACCTGTTCGGGCGACGGGACATAGGCGAATTCGGGAAAGTCGTATGTGGCGAGCATGTCAGACCTCGCTCAGCTCTTTCTCGTGCAGCCATGCGGCCTGGCGGGGCGCGCGTTTCGTGCGCGTCCATTCCTCCAGCATCTCGTCCTTGACCTCGGACGCGCGGGCGGCCTTGGCGGCGGCCTCGGGGTCGTCGTAGGCCAGTTCGATCCGGTGGCCGTTGGGGTCGAAGAAGTAGATCGAGTGGAACACCGAATGGTCGGTGACGCCGAGCACCTCGACGCCGTTGGCCTCCAGGTGGTCCTTGTAGGCGACCAGTGTATCGCGGTCGGCGACCTTCAGTGCCAGGTGCTGCACCCAGGCGGGGGTGTTCTCGTCCCGGCCCATCTCGGGCTTGGTCGGCAGTTCGAAGAAGGCCAGCACGTTGCCGTTCCCCGCGTCGAGGAAGATGTGCATGTAGGGGTCGGGCTCATGGGTCGACGGCACGTGGTTTTCCGCGAAAGCCAGCGTGTAATCCATGTTCAGGTTCTTGCGATACCACTCGACCGTTTCCTTGGCGTCCTTGCAGCGGTAGGCGACGTGGTGGATCTGCTCGATCTTCAGCTGTGGCGCGGACATCCCTGGCTCCTCCCAGATTCGTTGCATTTGCAATGAATGCGGCAGGAAAGAATCGCGCAACATGATCCAGATCAAGGCGCGGCCGGGAATCGGGCGCGCTCAGCGCGCGCCGCCGCCCCGCCCCGGCAGGCGCAGCTTGCGCATGGCGGGCAGAAGGAAGGTGATGAAGATCGCCACGATCAGGATGACGGAAATCGGGCGGCCCAGCATGTAGCCGATCACCTCGCCCTCCGAGATCAGCCGCACCTGGTGCAGCGAGCGTTCCGCGATCTCGCCCAGCACGAAGGCGATCACCAGAGTCAGGCGCGGGTAATCGAAGCGGATCATCAGGTAGCCGATGATCCCCATGATGACGGTCAGCAGCACGTCGGCCATCCGGCCTTCCAGCACGTAGACGCCGGTCAGCGACAGCATCACCACGACGGGAACGATGATGTTCACGTCGATCCGGGTGATGAGCACGAGGAAGCGCGACAACAGGATCCCCAGCACCGAGGCAGAGATCGCCGATACGGTCAGCGCCACGATCAGGCCGTAGATCTCGCGCTCGTTCTGCAACAGGATCGAGGGCCCCGGCTCCATCCCGTGGAGGACGAGGATGGCGAGAAACAGCGCGGTCTCGGCGCTGCCGGGGATGCCGAAGGCCACCGTCGGGATCAGCGAGCCGCCATCCTTGGCGTTGTTGGCCGACTCGGGCGCGATCACGCCCTTGATGTTGCCGGTGCCGAAGGTGTCGCGGTCCTTGGCGGTTTGCGCGGTCGAGGAATAGCTGAGAAAGGCCGCCACCGTGCCGCCCAGCCCCGGCACCGCGCCGATGACCGTGCCGATGATGGACCCGCGCAACAGGACCGGCCAGTGCTTGAAGACCGACAGGATGCCGAGGCCCACGCCCGTGATCTTCATCTTCTCCGCGCCGGACTTGTCGCCCTTGTCGTCGGCGACCGAACCGCCCTTGAGCGCCAGTTCGATCATCTGGCTGATGGCGAACAGCCCGGTGAGGGCCGGCACCAGCGGGATGCCGTCCCACAGGTAGTCGAGCCCGCCGGTGAAGCGCGTGTCGCCGGTGAACTGGTTGGCCCCGGTAAAGGCCAGCAGTAGCCCGATGCAGGCCGCCACCAGCCCGCGCAGCAGCTTGCCGCGCACCGACACCGCGATGGCCGCAAGGCCCAGGATCGTCAGCAGGAAGAACTCGGACGACCCGAAGCTGAGCACGACCTCGCGCGCGACGGGGATGAACAGAAGCAGCGTGAACAGCCCGATCAGCCCGCCCAGGGCCGAAGCCGTGGCAGAGGCGCCGATCGCCAGCCCCGCCTTGCCCTGCCGCGCCAGCGGATAGCCGTCGAAGGTGGTGGCGGCGTTGGGCGCGGTGCCGGGCGTGTTGAGAAGGATCGCGGAAATCGAGCCGCCGAAAGAGGTCGCCCCCATCACGCCGCCGGCCAGGTACATCGCGTCAAGCGGCGACAGCGTGTAGGTCACCGGGATCAGAAGCGCGAGCGCCGTTGTGCCGCCCAGCCCCGGGATCACCCCGAAGGTCAGGCCCAGCATCACGCCCACCATCAGGTAGGTCAGGCTGCCGCCGTTCAGCACGGACAGGAACGCCTCGAGAAGCGCGTCGATACCCATGGTCTATCCCGGTTGTCAGAGGGGGCGCGCCGGGATGGTCCCGGCGCGCCGGAAGGTCATTCGGACGTGCCGACCAGGTCCTTGTATTCCTGGTAGAAGGTCGCAAGGCTGCTCATCATCGCGGTGGTCTCTGCCGCCCCCATGAAGTCCAGCTCGACGCCCGCGCCTTCGGCCCAGGAGATGACGCTTTCGCTCTGGCTGGCGGCGGCAAAGCCGGCTTCCAGCGCCGCGACCACGTCCGCCGGCGTGCCCGGAGGCGCGCCGATGACGCGGTTCAGCGTGAACTGCGCGATCTCGGGATGGCCGATGTCGGTGGCAGAGGCCACGCCCGGCACGGCCTCTTCCTCGGTCAGGGTGAGGATCAGCTTCAGGTCGCCCGAGCCGGTGCCTTCGAGATAGCGCGCCAGCGAGGTGATCGGCTTGATCGTGGCGTCGACCTCGCCCGAGATCACCGCGATCATCGAGTCGTTCGACCCCGCATAGCCCGTCACGTCGACGATCTCGCAGCCGATGATCGCCATCGAGATGCGCGTGGTGACCGACGCGGTAGAGGTGGCGCCGGTGTCCGAGAACTTGGGCGTGCCGATCGCGCAGAGATCCTCGACCGAGTTGATGTCGCTGTCGGCCTTGACCGCCAGCGCATAGCGCTCGACGGCGAGGTTGGCGATCCAGGTCACCTCGTCCAGCTTGAAGCCCTGGTCGCGGCCGGTGACCTCGTTCACGGTCAGGCCGGGGATGTTGTAGATCCCGATGGTATAGCCGTCCGGATCGGCCCGGTGCACGGCCTGCCCGCCGCGCGCGCCGCCCGCGCCCGAGATGTTTTCCGGCACGACCGTGGCGCCCATCGCCTCGCCCAGGGCGGGCGCGAACTGGCGCACGATGGTGTCGAAGCCGCCGCCGGGGCTGTAGGGGATCACGAAGGTGATCTCGTCATCCATCGGATAGTCGGCCCAGGCCGCCCCCCCGACCGACAGGCCAAGGGCGACGAGGCCCGTAAGAATGCCTTTTTTCATGGTTCTCCTCCCGTTTGTCGTTGTGGCGGTCCCTACCAAGCCTTGAGGCCGCCCTTGGTGAACGGCAGTCCGCGATAGAGCTCGTAGTCGAGCGCCCATTCGAAGACCGCCACTTGAAACCCCAGTACCAGCAATCCGACCAGCCCGGCGACCGCCAGCGTCCGCTTGCCGCGCAACCGCACGAACGCGGCGCAGAAGATCGGCGAGGCCGCCAGGATCCCCACCCCCGCCATCAGCGCGAACGCCAGGGCGATCCAGCCCACGCATTCCAGCTGGTTGAGGAAGGTGGGGTTGTGCATCATCTCGCGCCGGCGAAAGCTGGTGCCGCCGAAGGTCTCGACGATGCGCGCGCCCGGCAGCGAGGTGCGGCTCCAGATGTCGAGAAGGGCAAGGACGATCATCGCCGCCGCGACCATGCCCGGAAATCGCGCCGAGGTCGGCGAATAGCCCCGCGTGGTCAGCCAGGCGGCCACCGCCACGCCCAGCAACACCACGGCGGGCCAGATCGAGGTGACCGCGCGGGGGGCGTCCTGTGTGTCGGCGTCCTGCATCGCTACTCCGTCGGAAACAGAAGGGACTTGATGACGACAGGCGTGGCGCCCGTGGCGCGAAGCACCTCGCCGATGTCGATGAAATCGAACTCCGACAGCGCGATCCCGTCAATCGAAACGATGGCCCCGGGCACGGTTTCCTCGCTTCGGATCTGCATGCCGATCAGCCCGCCCACGTCGCCATCTGTCACGATCACCAGCGGATGGCCGTGGGTCAATACCGGCGCCAGCCCGCGCACCAGCCCGCGCCCCAGCGCCGCCAGCCGGTGATAGGTGGCGCTGCCGGTCCAGGGGACGGCGACGGCCACGGGCGTTTCGCCCGATTGCAGGTCGAGCCGCGCCAGCGCCTCGGCCACCCCCGCCGCGACCGCGTCGGGGTCGATCGTGTCGCCCAGCGCCAGCGCGGGCGCGATGACGGCAAGGTTGCGCAGGGGCAGCGTGTCGTCGGGGTCGAGAAAGATGGTCGAGCCCGAGACCTGCACGGTGTATTGCGAGGCGCCGACAACCGTTGCGCGGATGCCCTGACGCGCCGGCAGAACCGTGTGGCCGCCCTGCTTCACGCGCAAGACCAGGGCTTGCGCAAGGTCCGGGCCCAGATCGCCGGCGTCCCCGCCGCCGCCCGACAGGAACTCTGACACCCCGCCCGAGAACACCAGCCGCGCGCCCTCGGGCACGTCGCCCAGGGGCGGCAGGCGCATGAAGCCGTCCACCGCCGCGCCGCCCACCGCCGACAGGATCGCGTCGGCCATGCGCCCGGCCATCGCCGCGCGGGCGTCATCGCCCAGCACGTCCCCCGGCGCCAGCGGATGCCCCGCATCGGCCAGGTGGCGCGCGCCGAAAGGCTCCAGCCGTTCGATCCGGCCCCCAGCATCCACGACCACAAGCCGCGCGCCCGCGTCGACCGCCGTGCGCGCCACGATCTCTCCATCCACACAAACGGCGATCTTGGTGGTGCCGCCGCCGACGTCGACGTTGATGACCGGCGCGCCCTGTTCGGACAGCGCCACCGCGCCCGAGCCATGCGCGGCCATCAGCGTTTCCAGCGCGTCGCCCGCGCTGACGGACACGAACTTGCCCGCCTCGGCGGCAAAGATTTCCCCGATGCGGCGGGCATTTGCGCGCCGCGCGGCCACGCCGGTCAGGATCAGCGCGCCTGTGTCGATCGCCTCTGGCGCGATCCCGGCGGCGTCGTACTGGCGCGCGATGAAGTCGCCAAGGGCCGCACGGTCGATCGTGTTGCCCTCGGCATAGGGGGTCAGGAAGATCTCGGACTGGAACCGCACCTCGCGCCCGGTGACGACATAGCGCGTGTCCAGCCGCTCCAGCGTGATCGTGGACACCAGCAGGTGCGAGGTGGACGAGCCGATGTCGACGCCGACGCTGGTCAGCTCGATCTGGTCCTCCTCGATCAGCGAACGGCCAGCGCCCGAAAAGTGGATCTGGCCGCCCGGGTCGAGTTCGTCGGGATGCAGCGCCGCGGTCACGTGTCCGCAGGCTTGTCGTACAGCGCGGGATCCATCCGGGTGGCGCCGCCGTTTTCGGCGATATGCGCCTCGAACTCGCCGCGCAGCTTGGGGTCTTCCATCCAGTAGGGGATCGCGGTGCCGCCCTCGGTCACGTCCATGGCGGTATAGTCGATCTGCTTTTCCCCCGGCGGCAGGCCGGTGACGATGGTGGGATGATTGGGTCCGAACCACGCGGTCAGGCGGAAGGGTTCGGCCGACGAGTTGAAGTGCTGGTGATACCAGCGGTCGCCGCCGGGCGCGGCCGTGACCATGCCGAACTGTTCGTAGTCGACGCGCTTGACCTGGTCGCCATGGCCGTCCTTCCACGGGTTCACACCGCAGCGTTCGGGCCAGGTGTAGGTATAGCCCTTGCCCTTTATGCAGATCAGCACGGCGGCAGATGTATGGGCGTGACCCTTGGAATATTTGCCGGTCTCGTGCTGGCCGAGCCAGAGGTAGAACTTGTTGCCGGTCATGAAGGGTTCCACCCGCCGCCAGCCGGGCGACCGGCGGTTGTCGAGCGGCAGGTCGCAGTTGATGACGTCGGGCACAAGGTTGGTGCGCCGCATCGCAAGCCCGCGGATCGGGTCGGGCTCCAGGTCCTCGTTGTACTTGTAGAAATCCTCGGACCCCGAGAACCGGCTTTGGAAGGTGCTGGGGCAGTTGAACAGGAAATCGTTGTCGCCGATCAGGTTGAGAAGGTTCGGATGCGTCGTGCCCCCGATCAGGAGAGCGGGCTCCGCGGTGGCGTTGACGATGCGGTGATAGGCATTGACCGGGATCGAGAAGAGAGAGCCCTTCTGCCATTCGAAGACGTGCTTCTTGCCGCCCTCTTCCATCCAGACCTCGGTGGTGCCGCGGCCCTCGGCGACGAGGTAGATTTCCTCGTAAAGGTGCTTTTCGACGTTGAGCGCGCCCGCGCCCGGCACCTCGACGACATACTGGCCCCACTTGCCCTCGGTGCCGTGCAGCTGGATGTAGCTGCCACGCCCGCCCATGCGGGGCCAGTCGGCCAGTTCGAGGTCCCGCACGGTCCGCACGCCGATGCCGCGAAAGATGGGAATCCCCTCGGATTCCATGAACTTGTCGTAATCCGACAGGGGCTGGCCGAATTTCCCGAAGCCCGCGCGCTCGCCGCGCTTGGGCTCATGCCAATGCACCATTCCGTCCAGATCGTGCGGCACCGCGTCCCTCCCCAGATGCGTGTCTCGTTCCGGGCGAGGATGTCGCAGCTTGGCAGGCGGGTCAACAATAATGGAATAGCGTTCCGCATATGGGAACGGCGGGTCAGCTTTCGTCCATGCGGCGGATCAGGGCCAGGCGCGGGAAGGCGCGGTACCAGATCCCCGCCACCGCCACGGCGCCCAGCCCGCCGACGACCCCCGCCGCGACCGGCCCGATCAGCGCCGCCGACATGCCCGCACGGAAGGCGCCCACCTCGTTCGAGGCGCCGATGAAGACCTGGTTCACCGCGTTGACGCGCCCGCGCAGCTCGTCCGGGGTCCAGAGCTGGATCAGCGAGGCGCGCACGTAGACGCTGACCATGTCCGCGCCCCCGGCCAGCGCCAGCGCCGCCACCGACAGCCACAGCGTTTCCGACAGCGCGAAGACCACCGTGAAGGCCCCGAAGGCGGCCACCGCGGCGAACATGATGCGCCCGGCGTGGTTCTCGATCGGGCGCAACACCAGCACGAGGCCCACCAGGATCGCCCCCGCCGCCGGCGCGGCGCGCAGCACGCCCAGCCCGGTCGGCCCGACATCGAGGATATCGCGCGCATAGACCGGCAGAAGGGCCGTCGCGCCGCCCAAGAGCACCGCGAAGAGATCGAGCGAGATCGCGCCCAGCACGACCTTGTTGCCCCAGATATAGCGGAACCCGGCACTGAGCGTCTCCCAGGTGGCGCCGCCCTTGCGGATCGTCTGCGGCAGGCGCGGAATGCCCAGCACGAAAAGCGCCGCCATGAGGAAAAGGGCGACACTGACCGCGTAGGGGGCCAACGGATGCGCCCCGTAGAGCAGCCCGCCCGCCACCGGCCCGCAGATCGTTGCGAACTGGTTGGTGCTGGTGTTGACCGCAATGGCGTTCGGCAACTGGTCACGCGGCACGAGGTTGGCGATGATCGCCTGCCGCGCGGGGTTGTAGAAGGCCCGCGCCGCCCCGAAGACCGACACCAGCGCGAAGATCGCCGCCACATGTGGCACGCCCGTCCGGGTCAGCGTCAGAAGGCCCGTCGCCCCCGCCGCCATCACCAGCAGGCAGACCCCGATGATCGCCCGGCGGGGAAACCGGTCGGCCACGCTGCCCGTCACCGCCACCAGAAGCAGCGCCGGCAGGAACTGCGACAGGCCGACGTATCCAAGGTCGATGGGGTTGCGCGTCAGGTCATAGACCTGCCAGGCCACCGATACCGTCTGGATCTGCACGGCAAAGCCGGTGCAGACCAGCATCCCAAAGTAGCGCCCGAACCCGGGGCTGCGAAAGGCGGCCAGCGCCTGCGCGCGCGACGCCATGCCCTAGCCCGGGAGGCGGAACGGGTGATGCAGGCCCGCCGGGGCGCTGCCACGCTTCGAAAGGGGTCTGTCGGTCACGCTCACTCCGGTCTGCACGCGGCTACGCTATGATCGGGCGGCGGCCTGTCAAGCGGATTAGAACGCCGTTCCGGCACGCGGAACACAAGTGCCTACTCCGCCCCGCCGGACAGCGTCACCTGGTCACGCGCCACGGACATCGACTTCAGGATCGCGTGGACCGTGTCGCCCGGCGCCAGCGCCAGCGCCTCGGCCGCGCGGCGGGTGATCCGGGCGATGATCTCGTCGGGACCGACCGCGATGCGCACCAGCACCCCCGGCCCGTCGCCCGGCGTCAGGGACAGCACGCGGCCCGGCAGGATGTTCTGCGCGCTCAGCCCCTCGGGGCGGGCGCGCGACAGGATCACGTCACGCGCCAGCACCCGCACCCGCACCCCCTGCCCCGGCGCGGCGCCGACACCCGGCAGCCAGATCGGCCCCGCCGCGGTGTCGAGCCGCGTGGTGCCGTCGTCCTCCTGCGCGGCGACGGTCGCGGGCAGCATGGCCGCGATCTCGCGCATGCCCAGCCCGCGCAGCGCCGCGGGATCGGACATCACCTGCGCCGTGCTGCCCTGCGCGATGGCGCGGCCCGCCTCGATCACCAGCATCCGGTCGGCCAGCACCTGCGCCTCGCCGATGTCGTGGGTCACCATCACCACCGGCATGGGCAGGTGCCGGCGCAGCGCGATCAGTTCGTCATGCAACGCCTCGCGCGTGTCGCGGTCCACCGCCGAGAACGGCTCGTCCAGCAAAAGCACGTCCGGCCGCCGGGCCAGCGCGCGCGCCAGCGCCACGCGCTGTTGCTGCCCGCCCGAAAGGGCCGCGGGCCGCCGCCCGGCCAGCCCGTCAAGCCGCACCAGCCGCAGAAGCCGCAGCGCCTCGGCCCCGCGCTCGGCCCGCGGCAGGTGATCGAGCGCAGCGATCACGTTGCCCTCGGCCGTCATGTGCGGGAACAGCCCATAGGACTGGAACACCACGCCCACCCGGCGCCGGTGCGCGGGCAGGCAGACCCCTTCCCCGGTGTCGAGCCAGCGCCGCCCGCCGACCGAGATATGCCCGCTGTCGGGGCGCCAGAGCCCCGCGATCCCGCGCAAGGTCGTCGTCTTGCCCGACCCCGAGCGGCCCACAAGCGCCAGCATCTCGCCCGGCGCGACCTGAAAGGACAGATCCAGCGGGATCGGCGCGGCGGCCCGCAGCGTCACCTCCAGCGGTCCGAGCAGGCCCCCGCTCATCCCAGCCGCCGCCCGACCCGGGCCGACAGCGCGTAGGTCGCCGCGATCGCGGCCAGCGAGATCGCCACCAGCACCGCCGACATGGTCCCCGCCGCCTGAGCGTCGAAGGCCTGCACCCGGTCGTAGATCGCGATGGCGATGGTCCGCGTCTCGCCGGGGATCGACCCGCCCACCATCAGCACGATGCCGAACTCTCCCAGCGTATGGGCGAAGGTCAGCACCATGGCCGTCATCACCCCCGGCCAGGCCAGCGGCAGGTCCACCGTCCAGAGCGCGCGCAGGGGCGACATCCCGCAGCAGGCGGCGGCCTCGCGCACCTCGGGCGGGACCGCCTCGAACCCGCGCTGCGCGGGCTGGATGGCGAAGGGCAGGTTGAACAGGACAGAGGCCAGCACCAGCCCCTGGAAGGAAAAGACGAGCGGCTGGCCGAACAACCCCTCCCAGATCTCGCCCAGGGGCGAGGCGCGGCCGAAGGCCACCAGCAGGTAGAAGCCCAGCACCGTGGGCGGCAGGACCAGCGGCAGCATGACCGCGGCTTCCACCAGCCCCCGGCCCGGAAAGCGGCGGTAGGCCAGGAAGCGTCCGGCGAGGATCGAGACCGGCAAGAGGATCGCCACCGTCCAGCCGGCCAGCTTCAGCGACAGGTAAAGCGCGGTCCAGTCCACGCCTCAGGCCCCCGGCAGGCCGAAGCCGTGACGCGACAGGATCGCCTGTCCGGGCGGCGACAGCAGGTAGGCGTGAAACGCCCGCGCCGTGTCCCCCGCGCCGGGCAGCAGCGCCATGCGCTGGCGCAGCGGCAGGTGCCAGTCGCGCGGGACGGGCGCAGAGACGCCGCGCGCCGCCACCTGCGGGGCCAGCGCCAGCGACAGCGCGACGAGCCCGCCCTCGGCATTGCCCGAAAGCGCGAACTGCGCCGCCTGGCTGACGTTCTCGCCCAGGACCAGCGCGGGGCGGATCGCCTCCCACAGGCCGCGCGTCTCCAGGGCCTCGCGGGCGCGCATCCCGTAGGGGGCGTGCTCGGGGTTGGCGATGGCGAAGCGGGCGATCCGGCCCGCGTCGAGCAGGCGCGCCAGGTCGTCCATGCCCGCGTCGGGCGTCAGAAGACCACCCCTCGGCGCGATCAGGGCAAGCTGGCCCTCGGCATAGACCGTGCCCGCGTCCGGCGTGACGCCATCGGCGTGCAGGGCGGCGATGAACTCTTCGTCGGCGGACAGGAACAGCTGAAAGGGCGCGCCCTCGCGGATCTGGCGCGAGAGATTGCCGCTGGACCCGAAGGACAGGCGCACCGCCTGCCCGGTCTCGGCAGCGAAGGCGTCGGCAAGCTCAGGCAGCGCGAATTGCAGGACCGAGGCGGCGGCGATCACCGGCCTGTCCCCGGTCGCGCCCGCGCGCCGGGCCGGCGCCGTGGCAAGCGCGGCGACGGCCTGGACGAAGGCGCGGCGGGACAGGGTCATGGCGAAGACTCCGGCGGATATGTCTGGACGGACATATCATCCGCCTCCGGCGCCCCCGTCAATGGCCCGCTGCCGGCGTCCTCGCGCAAAAGCGCTCGCAACTCGTCCACCGCCCCGGCGCCGGCGACCGACGCGGCCTCTTCCAGCCCGCGGTAGAGCGCCAGCACCCGCTGCCCGGTCTCGGTCAGCACCGCGCCGCCCACGCCCGGCCCGCCGCGCGTGCCCTGCACCACCGGCTCCCGGAACATCGCGTTCATCGCCTCGATCAGCGACCAGGCGCGCTTGTAGCTCATCTTCATCTCGCGCCCGGCGGCGGCGATGGAACCGGTGCGCGCGATCCCCTCCAGCAGGTCGGCACGGCCCGGGCCCATCATCTCGTCCTCGCCAAAGACGATGCGGATGCGTAGGCGCGGGGGATCGTCGGGCGGGGTCACGCGTCCAGTCTCCTCCCGAATGCGCGCCTCAGGACAGAAGCCTGTCGGCGGCGGCCATGGCGCTCATGCCGCCGTCGATGGTGATGTCCTGTCCCTTGATCCAGGCGCTTTGCGGCGAGATCAGGAACAGGATCAGGTCGGCCACCTCGGCGGGCGTGCAGGGCCGCCCGGCGCGCGCCACGTTGCGCGCCATCCGCTCACCGAAGGCGGCGGCGAAATCCTGCAGGATGCCGGTGCTGACCGCGCCGGGGCTGACGCTGTTCATCCTGAACCCGCGCGCCACCATGCGCTCGGTCTCGGCCATCGTCAGAACGATCAGCGCCTCCTTGGACAGGTTGTAGGCCCGCGTGGCGTCGATCCCGCGCCCTGCCACGAACCCCGCCAGGTCGGCCGGGTCGAGCGCCATCAGCGCCTTGACCTCGTCGAGGTTCTCAAGCCAGCCCGCCCCCGCGCGCGAGGCGGTGGTCACGATCGCGGCCCCCGGCGACAGCTTGTCCAGCATCGCCTCCATGAACTGGCGCAGCCCGATGAAGTTCACCCGCAGGACCAGTTCGGCCATGCCCTCGCGCGGGGGAAGCCCGGCGTTGTTGACCAGCGCGTCAAAGGGCCCGTCGACCTGCGCCACCGCCGCGCGGATCGCATCCGCGTCCGACAGGTCGCAGGCGATCCAGGTCACCCCCGCCACGGACGGCCTGGCGATGTCGAAGGCGGTAACCTCGTGCCCCGCCGCGACCAGCTTTGCGGCGGTCTCGGCTCCGATGCCGGTGGCCCCGCCCGTCAAGGCAACTTTCATGCGCCGCACTCCTCCCGCGTGTTTCCTGACCCCGTTCTGCGCCGATCTCAAGGAAATCTCCAGAAGATCATCAGCCCCGCCTCAAGCAGCGGGCCCAGGGCCGGGGCAAGGTGAGGTCATCAGGACGACACCGACACACCCGGACAGGAGAGACCCCGATGACCACCGCCAACGCCACCCGCCCCGCCTCTGCCATCGCCCGCATCCTGGGCCTGTTCCGCAAGACCAAGGCCGCCCCCTCCGGCCCCGCGCCCCGCTGGGTCGACGATCCCGAGATGCGCGCCCGCCTGTCGCGGGACGTGGGGCTGAGCCCCGAAGCCCTGGGCGGCAAGCCTGCCTGGGACCCGAAACTGACCGTCTTCATGCACCACGGCGGCTGGTAAGCCACGCCGCCCGCCCGGTCCGGGTGCCTGTCTCCTCCCTGCAGGCATCCGGGCCGGGCGATGCCGCGTCAGGCCCCTGCCCCTTCGGCCAGCGCCGCGATGCGATCGGCGGCGCGCGCCAGCCCGTCCGCATCCAGTTCCCCCATCTCGACATGGCCCAGCACCCTGCCCTCCCGCCCCTCGCGCGAGCGGGCATAGCGCGGGTCGTAATGGGCGGCCATCAGCGCGGCGGCCAGATCCTCGTTGCGCCCCTCGGCCGCCATCCGCTGCCAGTCGCGCACGCGCTCGTGCCCCTGAAGCGGGACAAGCCGCGACAGGGTCTCGTGCAGGCGCGCGGCATCCGCCGTCAGGTCGGCATAGGCCCGCGCCAGGTAGCGCGCCCGCGCCGACAGGGGCGCGGCCACCTCGATCCGTGGCGCGGCGCACATGGCGGCCCAGACGCTCGGCGGCACCTGCAACGCGCCCACCTTGCTCGATTCGGCCTCCACCACCACGGGCCGCGCCGGGTCGAGCGTGTCGAGCGCATGCGCCAGCGCCCCTTCGAACGCCTTTTGCGAGGGCTGCCCGCCCGGCATCGCCCCCAGAAGCGAGCCGCGATGCCGCGCCAGCCCTTCGAGGTCCACCACCTGCACGCCGCGCGAAGCCAGAAGGCCGAGGATCTCGGTCTTCGCCGTTCCCGTGTCGCCGTCGAGCAGGATCAGCCGGTGCGCCAGCGGCCTGTCATGCATCGCGGCGACCACGAGGCGGCGATAGCTCTTGTAGCCGCCGGCCACCGTCTCGGCCCGCCAGCCCACCTGCGACAGGATCGACGCGAAGGACCCAGAGCGCTGGCCGCCGCGCCAGCAATAGACCAGCGGCCGCCAGCCACCCGGCTTGTCGGCCAGCGGCCCCTCCAGATGCGCCGCGGCATTGCGCGCCACCAGCGCCGCGCCGACCTTGCGCGCCTCGAACGGGGCGACCTGCACATAGATCGTGCCCACCCGTGCGCGTTCCTCGTCCGACAGGACCGGCAGGCTGATCGCGCCGGGCACATGGTCTTCGGCGTATTCGGCGGGCGCGCGCACGTCGATCACGGTGTCGAAGCCGCTGGTGCGAAAGGCGGACAGGGTGTTCAGCGTCTGGACCATGCGGCGTTCTAGCGCCCCGGCGAGGGGGGCGAAAGGGGCTGGCGCAGGGCGGAGATGGCAAGTTCGTAATGTTATCTCATATCATTACGCGACACCCCTTCCCCCCTATCCTTTGCCCCCAAGGCGGCCCCCGGGCACGTCAGCCGCCAGAGGGCGACGACAGGAGATGCAGATGCAAACACCCATCGCGCGAGGCCCGGCGCCGGGTTTGCCCTTGTCCGCGCGCGCCCTCGCTGCCAGATGCAGGGGGACGGCGCGCCACCGGCGGACGGTCGCGCCGAAAAGGGAGCTTCGTGTCATGCATCGCCGTTCCTTCCTGGTCCTGACCGGCACCGCCCTTGCCGCGCCGGCGCTCGGCCGCGCCTCGGAAGCGCCCGTCAGGCTGGCCGACCTCTACGGCCCTGGCGGGGCGCCGTCGCCGCTGGCGCTCTCGCTCGAAGGGCAGCCGGTGCGGCTCGACGGGTTCATGGCCCCGCCGCTCAAGCCCGAGGCCCGGTTTTTCGTGCTGACCGAGCGCCCGATGGCCACTTGCCCCTTCTGCGCGGCGGGCACCCAATGGCCCGAACGGATCGTCACCGTCCAGCTTCGCCACAGCTTGCGGGTGATCCCGTTCAACCGCCCCGTCGCGGCGGTCGGGACGCTGGCGCTGGCCCCGGCCACCGACGAGGCCAACGACATCCACAGCCGCGTGTGGCTGAGCGACGCCACCTACCAGCGCCTGTGATGCTGCGGGCGGAGGGGCTCAGACTGTCATTCCGCGATGCCGAGGGGCGCGGGTTTCCCGTGCTCGACATCGCCACGCTGACGGCAGAGGCCGGGGCGCTGACGGTCGTCACGGGGCCGTCGGGATCGGGCAAGTCCACGCTTCTCCATGCGCTGTGCGGATTGCAGCCGGTGGATGCGGGCGCGATCCGCTGGCAGGACACCGACATCGCGCCCCTGTCGGAAGGCGCGCGCGACCGCTGGCGGCGGCAGACCGTGGGGCTGGTGTTCCAGGAGTTCCACCTGATCGACGAGCTGTCGCCGCTGGACAATATCCTGGTGCCCGCATGGTTCTCGCGCTTTCGGGCCGGCGAGATGCGCCACCGGGCGGCAGAGCTGATGCGCGCCTACGCGGTGCCGACGCAACGCCGACGTGTTGCCGACCTCAGCCGGGGCGAGCGTCAGCGCGTCGCGCTGGCCCGCGCGCTGCTGTTCGATCCGCCCGTGATCCTTGCCGACGAGCCCACCGCCAGCCTCGACCGCGACGCGGGCGCGGCGGTGATCGAGGGGCTTTGCGCCCTTGCCCGCGACCGGGGACGGCTGGTGCTGGCGGTCAGCCATGACCCCGGCCTGATCGCCGCCGCCGATGTCGTGCTGCGGCTGGACCACGGGCGGCTGACCCCGGTGGAGGGCATCGCATGAACCCCTTTCCCATCGCGCTGGCCCTGGCCCGGCGCAACTGGCTGACCACGGCACTTTTTCTTTTTCTGATAACGGTTTCCGTCGCCCTTGGCGTGGCGATTACGGCGCAGGAACGGGCCCTGCGCGAAGGCTCCGCACGGGCCTCGGACCCGTTCGACCTGATCGTCGCGGCGCAGGGCAGCCAGACCGAGGTGATGTTCAACGTGGTCTACCTGCGCCCCAGCGCGGTCGAGCTGATCCAGCCCGAGACGCTGGCCACCCTTCTGCAGGACCCCCGCGCCGAGTTCGTGGCCCCCGTGGCCTTCGGCGACAGCGCCGGGGGCTTTCCCGTCGTGGGCACCACCGCCGACATGATCCGCCACCTGATCGGCGACGCCCCCCTCGACGGCCGGCTCTGGAACCATGTGGAAGAGGCCGTCGTCGGCGCCCGCGTGCCCTTTGGACCCGGCGACAGCGTCATGTCCTCGCACGGGGTCCATTTCGTGGAGGCCGACCACGGAGAGATCGCCGTCGTGGGCAAGCTGCCGCCCACCGGTACCGCCTGGGACAACGGGGTTTTCGTGCCGATCGAGTACAGCTGGTCCACGCACGGGCTGGTCTCTGGCCACGACCCCGCGCGCTACAAGCCCGATGGCACGCCGCCCATCGGCCCGCCCTTCGACGCCGCCTACCTTGCGGCGGTTCCCGCCGTGGTGATGGAGACCGGCAGCCTTCCGGCGGCCTACATGCTGCGCCAGGCCTACCGGACCCCCGAGACCACGGCCTTCTTCCCGGCCGAGGTGCTGTCCGAGATCTACGGCTACCTCGGCGATGTCCGCGCGATCATGAGCGCCATGGCCATCGCGACACAGGTGCTGGTGGTCGCGGCGATTCTGTCGGGGATCGTGGCGCTGGTGCAGCTGTACCGCACGCGGTTGGCGGTGCTGCGCGCGATGGGGGCGACGAAGGGCTACGTCTTTGCGGTGATGTGGACCTACATCATGGCGCTGGTGCTGGGCGGGACGCTTCTGGGGCTGGCGGGCGGCTACGGGGTGGCGCAGGCGATCTCGGCGGTCTTCTCGGCGGAAACGGGCCTGACGCTGAGCGCGCGGATCGGCGGCCGGGAACTGGCGCTGGCGGGGGCGCTGGCGGGGCTTGGCGCGGTCCTGGCGGTGGTGCCGGCCGTCGCGCTGTTCCGGCGGCCCGCGGTCACCTACCTGCGGTAGCGCTCAGCCCCCGTCGCGGGGGTCTTCGGGCGCGCGGTGCGGGGCGGACAGGACCGGCACATTGGTCAGCCAGCCCGCATAGGCGGGGTCCATCGCGCGGGCCAGCAGCGCCTCGAGATCGTCGAGCGGTGTGGCGCTGTGGTCGATCCGAAGCGTCAGGGGCGGCATGTCGGGCGACAGGATCAGCAGCGCTGCGGACATCAACCCGCGGCTGTCACCCCCCGCCCGCGCGCCTGCGCGCAGCCCGGCCAGCAGGCGATCGGCGAATCGCCCCTCGGCCCCGGTCAGCCCCTGCAGCGCCGCGTCGAGCACGCCGGGGCCGGTCAGAAGGTTGCCCGCGACCACCGCGCCGGGGGCGAAACGCTCTCCCATGGCGGGGGTGTTGCGCGCGCCCGTGAAGGCCCCGGCCCCGCCCTGCGGGTCGAGCGCGGCCAGCTGGCGCCAGTCGCGGCCGCTGTCGGGCGCGGTCACGGCCGCCACCGCCCGGGCCGCGGCCACGCCGTCGCGCATAAGCGCCAGCACGTCCTCGCCCCAGAAAACACTGGGCGCCGCGCCCTGCGAGGCCGAGATCCCGGACCGCGGATCGCCGCGCAGCACCCAGCCGCCCACGCACAGGTTGCCGGTGGCCGCCGCGCCGCCGATGGCCCCGCTGCCGGGGTCACGCGCTAGAATGGAAAATGTCATTTCGACCTCCCGGTCCGAATTTATCATGAAAATTTTGATTTCCGCAATTTCTCATGATAAATTTTCGTCACAGTCCACCGGAGGGTTATACACATGCTTGCAATGAACTGGACACGACGGGCGCTAATGTCGGCTTCCGTGGCGGTGCTGGGGCTTGGGCTTCTGGCGGCGCCTGCGACGGCGCAGACCCCGCCGGGCGTCCTCGTGGTCGGCCAGATCGCCGAACCCAAGGCGCTCGATCCCCATGCCGTGACGGCGGTCAACGACTTCCGCATCCTGATGAACGTCTATGACGGGCTGGTGCGCTACAAGTCGGGCACGCTGGAGGTCGAGCCGGCGCTGGCCGAAAGCTGGGAGATCAGCGACGACGGCACCGTCTACACCTTCACCCTGCGCGAGGGCGTGACGTTCCACGATGGCACGCCGCTGACCGCCGAGGCGGTCAAGTTCAACTTCGACCGGATGCTGGACGAAGCCCACCCCTACCACGACACCGGACCCTTCCCGCTGTCGTTCTTCTTCTCGGCGATCACCTCGACCGAGGCGCTGGACGACCGCACCGTGCGGTTCACGCTGAACGCGCCCTATGCGCCGTTCCTGTCCAATCTCGCCTATCCCACCGGCCTGATCGTGTCGCCCGCCGCGGTGATGGAGCATGGCGCCGATTTCGGGCGCAACCCGTCGGGCACGGGCGCGTTCCGCTTCGCCGAGTGGCGCTCTAACGAGGCCGTCGTGATCGAGAAGAACCCCGACTACTGGGACGGCGCGGCCGCGCTCGACGCCGTGGTCTTCCGCCCGATCACCGACGCCAACACCCGCGTGGCCGAAATGCTGGCCGGCGGCATCGACATGATGGTCGAGGTGCCGCCCGTGGCCCTGTCCGAGTTCCAGGGCGACGATTTCCGTGTCGTGGAACAGGCCGGCCCGCACGTCTGGTTCCTGATCCTGAACCTCAAGGAAGGCCCGTTCACCGACGTGCGCGTGCGCCAGGCGGCGAACTATGCGATCAACAAGTCCGCGCTGGTCAACGACGTGCTGGAAGGCACCGCCGAGATCGCCGCAGGCCCGACCCCGCCGGCCTTTGCCTGGGCCTACAACGAGGCGCTGGAGCCCTATCCCTACGACCCAGACAAGGCGCGCGCGCTGATTGCCGAGGCGGGGGCCGAGGGCGCCGAGCTGACCTTCTACGTGACCGAGGGCGGATCGGGCATGCTCGACCCGGTGGCGATGGGCACCGCGATCCAGGCCGACCTGGAGGCCGTGGGCTTCGACGTGAAGATCGAGACCTACGAGTGGAACACCTTCCTCGGGCAGGTGAACCCGGGGCTGGAG
>JAUIIC010000256.1 GCA_030431935.1 Alphaproteobacteria bacterium
TCCAGCGCGATGGTGCCGGTGCCGCCCTTGCGCAGGTCCAGCCCGGCATTCGCGATGCTGGTGAAGGGCAGGTTGAACGTCACGGTCAGCGCCGCGCCGATACGCATGGCCACCCGCGCGCTGGTGATCGTGTAGACGGTGCTGCGGGCCTGCACCCAGGCGATGCCAAGGATCAGCCCGCAGGCCAGCAGCCCCAGCACCAGCAGGGGCACCCCGGACAGCAGCGCGGTGGAAAGGGGCAGCTCGGAGGCTGCCGACACGACGCGCCAGACGATCAGGACCGCGAAGTACCCCGCGACCCAGGTCAGCCCCATCGACTCGCGGGCGAGCGCCAGCGTGTCGGGGCGTCCCTGCCAAAGCACCGCCTCTCCCTTGGGGGGTTCGGCCGGCAGTCCCTTGACCGGTTCTATGGCGAAATCGTCGTGTGGCATGGCTCTGCCCCTTTCCTGTTTCCGGTTCAGAAGCCCTTGGATCCGTAGGGGTCGTACATCGTGCCGCCGCAGTAGTAGGCGCAGACCTTCTCTTCCTCGAGCAGGGTGATCTGGTCGTCCGACTTGATCGTCGGCACGCCCTTGAACCGCTCTCCCGAGATCGAGCGCACGATCACGAACTTGGGCTTGATCTTGGCCATCTGGATCGGGACCAGCCGCTTGCCGCCGCCGTCCTTCAGCTCGAACTCGATATAGCGGACCATCTGTTCCGGCACGTCGATCCACATGTCGGTGACGGTGCCGGCGATCATGTCGTCGCCGCCCAGGACCGGCAGGCCGCGCGGATCATATCCGGCCGAGACGATCACCTCGGGCCGCTTGGACATCGGCACCAGCTTCAGGTGGCCGTGGCCGTCCAGTTCCGGCACGTCACGGCGCGGCGCCCAGGCCGCGGGGCCGACGCCATCGGCCATCGCATCGCCGGTGGGCGCGTGGGGAAAGCCCTCGGATGCAGAGGTGCGGGCAAGGGCAAGGTCGGGGCGGTCGCCGCGCTGGCCCGAGGGCACCGTCAGCTCGCCGCGCCCGTCGCGCAGAAGGAACGTCTTGTCCTTCGGCAGCGGGAACGGCCCCTGGTTCGGGGCGATGTCACCCTCTTCGTTCTCGAGGGGGAAGCCCTCGCGCATGTTCTCCGTCTGCAGGTAGTAGATCAGCAGCGCGAAGAACAACCAGAACGACCATATGGCGAGGCTCGCCAGATCGAAGTTTCCGAAGAAGTTTACGCCAACCATATTTGGTCCTCCGAGGTTCAGGTGGGGAAGTCGGCAAGACCAATCCTGCCGCCCGTCTCCTGGTTGGGATGTGCATGAAACGCGACCTTCACCAGCGGCCCAAGAACCACCAGCGTCACGAAAAGAAGCGCTATTTCAATGTGATATACGACAGAATAGCCCGTCGCGGGCAGGGCAAGCGCCTCACCCAGGCGGCCCGACATGGCCAGGGCGCCGACACCGTCGCGAATGCCCCCGCCCAGCGCGATGGACAGGCCCGCCGCGGTCGCCTGCGCCGCGCCCCAGGCGCCCAGCGCCAGGCCGCGCCCCGCGATCCCGCGCGCGGGCATCGTCATCGCCGCCGTCAGCGTCGCCACCGCGAACAGCCCGCCGCCAAGACCGATCCCGCCCGCGCCCGCGAAGAACAGCGCGGTGGAGCCCAACGGCGCGGCGAAGACAACCGCCGAGAACGCCGCGATCCCGATCAGGATACCCGTGGCGCACATGCGGTAGGGGTTCATTCCACCGCCCAGCCAGCGCGCGGCCAGGCCGAACCCGATCAGCGCGCCCGTGGCCCACATCGCCGTCAGCAGCGTGGTCGAGGACACCGAAAGCCCCAGGATCTCGCCGCCGTAGGGCTCCAGCAGCACGTCTTGCATGTTGAAGCCGATGGTGCCCAGCACCACCACCGCCAACAGCCGCCCCGCATCGCCGCCCGCCGCATAGTCGGCCCAGGCGTCGCGGAACTTCGGCCGCGGCGCGGCGCGTTCCTCCTGCGACATCGGGCGGGCGCGCTCCTGCTTCCACAGGGCGATCACGTTCAGGAAGACGGTCATCAGCGCCGCGCCCTGCACCACCTGGATCAGGCGGATGCCGCTGAAGTCGCGCAGCAGCCAGCCGATCACCACGGCGGAAATCCCCATGCCCAGCAGGAACATGACATAAAGCAGCGCCACGACCCGCGGCCGCGTCTCGTCGTCGGCGCGGTCGCTGGCCAGCGCCAGCCCGGCGGTCTGCGTCATGTGCAGCCCGATCCCGGTGAACAGGAACGCGACCGCGGCCAGCACCTCTCCGGCGAAGGGCACGTCATGAACCACGTCCCCGCCCAGAACAAGCAGCGCGGCAGGCATGATGGCCAGCCCGCCCATCTGCCACAGCGTGCCGAACCACAGGTAGGGCACCCGCTTCCATCCGATGGCCGACTTGTGCGTGTCCGACCGGAACCCCAGCAGCGCGCGGAACGGCGCCACCAGCACCGGCAACGCGATCATCGCCGCCACGATCATGGCCGGCAGGCTCAACTCCACGATCATCACGCGGTTCAGCGTGCCCAGAAGCATCACCGTCGCCATGCCGACAGAGATCTGGAACAGCGACAGCCGCAGCAATTGCCCCAGCGGCAGACCCTCGGACGCCGCGTCCGCGAAGGGCAGGAACCGCAGCGACAGGGCCTTGATCTGGGAGCGTCCGACGATCACGGGGCATACTCCAGGCATTCGGAAATGTAGAAGCCGCGGCTCACCCGCTCGACCTTCGTCAGCGTGCCGGGCAGCCCGCGCGCCAGGTCGCGCGGCGCATGCGGCTGCATCACCGGCGAGCGGTCCGACCGCGGGAACAGCTTGCCCACCGTGAACATCGCCATCAGCAGGGGCGTGCGCGGCGCGACGGTAAAGACGATGGTCCCCGCGGTGCGCTCGGCCAGCCGGGACAGCGCCGCGTCGATGTCGGCGGCGTCGTAGTAGATCAGGCTGTCCATCGCGACGACATGGTCGAACCGGCCCAGCGACGGGTCCAGCATGTCGCCGGCATGGAAACGCACCCGCCCGCGCAGTGCCGCGTCCAGCCGCGCCTCAGCGATCCCGATCAGCTGCGGAGAGATGTCGACCGCCGTCACCTCGGCCCCGCGCGCGGCCAGCACGGCGGTCATCGCCCCCGGCCCGCAGCCCGCGTCCAGCACCCGCACGCCCGTCAGGTCGGCAGGCAGCCGCGACAGCATCAGCGCGCGCATCGTGTCGCGCCCCTCGCGCACGGTCTGGCGGATGCGGCTCACCGGCGCATCCGAGGTCAGCCGCTCCCACGTCTTGGTGGCGGTGCGGTCGAAATAATCCTCGACCCGCTCGCGCGTGGCGGCATATGTCGCGGCGTCGCTCATCAATCGAAGCCCAGCAGTTCGAAGATGTGGCGGTCTTCCAGCGGCGCGGGCGCCAGCGGATCGGTCCCCGCCCAAAGCGTCTCGGCCAGCCGGATGTATTCGGCGCGGCACTGCACGATGTCCTCGTCGTCGGGCATCTCGAACAGCGTCTTCTTCTTCAGGCGCGACCGCCGGATCGCATCCACGTCGGGCATGTGCGCGATCCGCTTGAACCCGACCTCGGCGCAATAGCGGTCCACCTCGTCGGTGTCGCGGCTGCGGTTGGCGATGCAGCCCGCAAGCCGCACGTTGTAGTTCTTGGACTTGGCCTGCACCGCCGCGATGATCCGGTTCATCGCGTAGATGGAATCGAAATCGTTGGCGGTCACGATCACGGCGCGGTCGGCATGCTGCAAGGGCGCGGCGAACCCGCCGCAGACCACGTCGCCCAGCACGTCGAAGATCACCACGTCGGTCTCTTCCAGCAGGTGGTGCTGCTTCAACAGCTTCACCGTCTGCCCCACGACATAGCCGCCGCAGCCGGTGCCGGCGGGCGGCCCGCCCGCCTCGATGCACATCACGCCGTTGTAGCCCTCGGTGACGAAATCCTCGGGGCGCAGTTCCTCGGCGTGGAAGTCCACCTCCTTCAGGATGTCGATGACCGTGGGCTGCAGATGCCCGGTCAGGGTGAAGGTGCTGTCATGCTTGGGGTCGCAGCCGATCTGCAACACCCGCCGCCCCAGCTTCGAGAACGCCGCCGACAGGTTCGACGAGGTGGTCGATTTCCCGATCCCCCCCTTGCCGTAGACCGAGAACACCTTGGCGCCCTCGATCTTCATGCTGGCGTCCTGGTGCACCTGCACCGATCCCTCGCCATCCTCGCCCTTCAGGACGGGCGGCGTGCCCAGACCCCGGGCGCGCAGCCCCTCGGCCTCGCGCTGGGCGGCACGGGCGGCGGGGGGCGATTTCACGTCAAGCGGGCTCATGTCCGTCCTTTCCGCAAGGGCAAGTCCCTTGTGCTTCTTCTGTTCGAAAATACTCCGGGGGAGCGCGAGGGGGCTGGCCCCCTCGCATGGGTCGCCGCCGCAGGCGGCGAAACCGGCAGCACGCCGCGATATGTGCCCAGGCCGCTCATTCCGCCGCGATCCCGTCGATGCCTTCCAGCCGGTCTTCCAGCTCGTCCGCCGCGCCCTGCAGCGCGGCCAGCGTCTCGGCGTCCGGCTGCCAGTAGTTGCGGTCCGACGCTTCCAGCAGGCGGTTGGCCATGCGCACGCTCGCCTCGGGGTTCAGCTCGGCCAGCCGCCGGCGCATCGCCTCGTCCAGCACGAAGGTCTCGCTGATCCGCTGGTAGACCCAGGGTTCCACCTCGCCGGTGGTGGCCGACCAGCCCAGCGTGTTGGTCACGCTGGCCTCGATCTGGCGCACGCCCTCATGGCCGTGCTTCAGCAGGCTTTCGAACCACTTGGGGTTCAGGCTGCGCGAGCGTGTCTCAAGCGCGATCTGGTCCTTCAGCGTGCGCACCTTGCCCGCGCCGCGGGTCTGGTCGCCGATGTAGACCGGGGCCTCGACCCCCTTGGCCCGCTTCACCGCGCGGGAAATCCCGCCCAGCGTGTCGAAGTAGTGGTCGACCGTGGTCACCCCCAGCTCGACCGATTCAAGGTTCTGATAGGCCAGGTCCACGTCCTTCAGCGCCTGCTGCAACAGGGCCGATTGCTTCACCGCCTTGCCGTTGCGGCCATAGGCGAAGGACTTGCGCGCCTCGTAGGCGTCGGCCAGCTCGTCCTCCTCGCCAAAGGCCG
>JAUIIC010000257.1 GCA_030431935.1 Alphaproteobacteria bacterium
ACGCGGGCAGCACCACGTCGTCATAGGCGCGGCGCATCGCCGCCGATCCGCTGCCGGGGTCCAGCGGCACGTTCAGGATCGTGCCGTGCGTGCCCACCTCGGACGGATGGCCGGTGCCGGGATAAAGCGGCATCTGGTGGGTCGAGGCGAACATCGCCCGCGCCTCGTCCCACAGAAGGTCTTGCGTGCCGTTGCCATGGTGGACGTCGAAATCCACCACCGCCACCCGTTCCAGCCCGTGATGGTCCAGCGCGCGCTTCGCCCCGATGGCGACGTTGCCGAACAGGCAGAACCCCATCGCCCGCGCGGTCTCGGCATGGTGCCCGGGCGGGCGCATCGCGTTGAAGGCGGCCTTCGCCTCGCCGCCCAGCACCGCGTCGACGGCGGCCACCACGCCGCCGACCGCGCGCATCGCGGCATCGAGCGTGCCGGGCGAGGCATGCGTATCTGGGTCGAGCGGCACGGAACCCGCCCCGGGGATCGCCCGTTCGATCGCAGCCACGTAATCCTCGGGATGGCAGCGCAACACCTCGTCGCGGGCCGCGACAGGTGCCTCGCGCCGGTCGAGCCCGGTAAAGGCGGGGGCGGACAGCGCCCGCATCACCGCGCGATAGCGATCCACCCGTTCGGGGTGGCCCGGCGGCGTTTCATGGCGCAAACTGTCGTCGTGGGAATAAAGGATCGTGCTCATGCGGCAACCCAACCGGAAAGCGCCCCTGCTGGCAAGATGCCTCCTGCTCGCCATGCTGGCCGCCGGGCCTGCCAAGGCGCAATCCGTCGCCTCGGATCTCGACGGGGACGGGCGGGCAGAGACCTTCACGCTGACCGGCATGGACGACGGGCGCGCCGACCTGACGATCGACTCCGGCGGCACGCGGATCGTGGCGCGCGACATCGCCTGGGTCGGCGGCATCGGCCAGCAACCGGAACTGACGCTTGCGCCGAACGGTTCGGTCCGGCTGACCTCGATGAACGAGGCCATAGGCCGCAACCGCTGGCGCCTGACGCTGACCATCGCCCATCGCGACGGGGCCTACCGCGTCGCGGGCTACACCTATTCCTGGTACGACACGCTGAACCTTCCGGACCGGGGCACCTGCGATCTGAACCTTCTGACGGGCCGTGGCGTGCTCACCATCGCCGAGCGCCCGGAAAGTGCCGTGCGGACGGACGTGCGGGCGCGCCCCGTGACCGAATGGAAGGACGACGCGCCGAGACCTTCGGCCTGCCGCGACGGCTGACCCCGGCAAAGGCTCAATCCGGGGCGAACAGATACCCCGCGCCGCGCACCGTCTGCAGGTACTTCGGCATCTTCGGATCGGGCTCTATCTTCCGGCGAAGCCGCGTGATCTGGACATCCACCGCCCGTTCCTGGGATTGCCCGCCGCCGCGGCCAAGGTCGGTGACCAGCCGCTCGCGGCTCAGCGCCTCTCCCGGGCGGGCGGCGAAGATGCGCATCAACAGGCTTTCGGTCGCGGTCAAACGCACCGGATCGTCGCCGTGCCACATCTCTCCCCGGTCCACGTCGTAGACAAGCGCGCCAAGCCTCATCCGGCGCGGCGCAGCCGCCGTGGTGGGGCCCGGGCGCCGGTCCAGCCGCGCATTGATCCGCTCCATCAGTACGGCGGGCTCGAAGGGTTTGGCGATCACCTCGGCAGGGTCCAGACCCTCCAGCACCGCACCGCCCCCGGCCAGCCCGATCACCGGGCAGGACGCCCGCGCGGCGACGGCAGATGCTTCTGGCGGCAAGGACCCGTTGACCGACAGCAGCACAAGATCGAAGGCCAGCCCGTCCATCAGCCGAAGCCCGTGCCCGGCCGACCGCGCGCCCGTCACCCACAGGCCCTGCCGGGTCAAATAGCGCATCAGCAGCTTTCGCAGATCCGCATCGTCCTCGATCAGAAGTAGATGCGCCTCATCGGCAAAACTCATCCGCCACCGTCCTTCAGCGTGTTGAAATGCCGCCGCATGTCGGGGTCCATCATCGCCTCCAGCACATGGCGGAAACCGGCCACGGCGTCTGGCCCGGCAGATCGGAAGGCGCTGCGCATCCGGTTGCGCTGGGCGTCGGACAGGCGCCGTTCCAGCGCGGCGCCCTCTTCGGTCAGGTGCAGGTGGCGTTCGCGCTTGTCACGCGTGCCGACGCGGCTTTCCACCAACCCGTCGTCGATCAGCGTCCGCAGCACGCGGTTCAGCGACTGCTTGGTCACGCCCAGGATGGACAGCAGGTTGTTCACCGTGGTGCCGGGACTGCGGTTGATGAAATGGATCGCCCGGTGATGTGCCCGGCCATAGCCCATCTCGGCAAGAATGCGGTCAGGGTCGGCGGTGAACCCGCGATAGGCGAAGAACATCGCCTCGATGCCCTTGCGCAGCTGGTCATCCGTCAGGAACAGCAGGTTCTCGCCACCGGGTCCCCCCGGCCCACCCCCTTCGGCCATGGTGCCATCTCCTCCCGCGTGTCCGATGCAGTTTACGTCAGGCTTGTTGACATTCCAACCCCCGGATGTTAGCGAGTCGCTCGGTTTTTGCGCAACTTTCTGTCCGGTTCGGACCTAATGCGCGCAACTTCTGAAAAAGTCACGCGAAACTGAAAGGGGCGGGACATGGAAGGCGGATACGACGATCGCGACGGTTTCATCTGGCTGGATGGCAAGCTCGTGCCCTGGCGCGAGGCCAACGTGCACATTCTCAGCCACGCGATGCACTATGCCTCGTCGGTATTCGAGGGCGAGCGCGCCTATGGCGGCAAGATCTTTCTCAGCCGCGCGCATTCCGAACGCCTGCGCTTTTCCGGCGACCAGCTCGACATGCCGATCCCCTACACCGTGGACGAGATCGAGGCCGCGAAATACAAGGTCCTGAAGGCCAACAACCTGACCGACGCCTACGTCCGCGCCGTCGCCTGGCGCGGCGCCGGTCCCGACATGGGTGTCAGTTCCGCCCGCAACCCGGTGCGCATGGCCGTCGCCGCGTGGGAATGGGGCGCCTATTACGGCGGCGCCAAGTTCAAGGGCGCCAAGCTCGACATTTCCAAGTGGAAGCGGCCCAGCCCCGAAACCATCCCGGTCCACGCCAAGGCCGCCGGCCTTTACATGATCTGCACCACCTCGAAGCACGCGGCAGAGGCCAAGGGCTGTTCCGACGCGCTTTTCATGGATTATCGCGGCTACGTGGCAGAGGCGACAGGCGCCAACATCTTCTTCGTCCAGGACGGAGAGGTGCACACGCCGCTGGCCGACTGCTTCCTGAACGGCCTCACCCGCCAGACCGTGATCGGGATGCTCAAGGACCGCCAGATCAAGGTCCAAGAGCGCCGGATCGAGCCGGGCGAGATGGAAGGCTTTCAGCAGTGCTGGCTGACCGGCACCGCGGCCGAGGTCACGCCCGTCGGCCAGATCGGCGACTACAATTTCGAGGTCGGCGCCCTGACGCGCGAGGTGGCCGAAAGCTACGAAAAGCTGGTGCGGGCCTGACGGCCCCACCTCTGCCCGGCTGATTGCCAAAAGGTATTTGTCATGACGATTGAACGCGCCGGCGGTCTTGCCGGGCTTGTGTGCGCCGCGACCTACCTGATCGGCTTTGCGCTGCTGGTCACGCTGCTTGCGCCCCTCGGTTTTGGGAGCGCCGACATCGACGTGGCCGGGGTCGTCGCCTTCATCGACGCCAGGCCCGGCATCCTGATCGCCTGGAACACGGCCATCTACATCGTCAATGCCCTGGCGCTGGCGGTTCTGGTCGTCGCGCTTCGCACCCGGCTGTCCCCCGTGCGCCCGGGGCTGGCCGATGTCTCGCTGGCCTTCGGTCTGATCTGGGCGGCCCTTGTCCTGGCGGCAGGCATGCTGGCCAATGTCGCGGTGGAACGCGCCGCGGTGCTTTATCCCTCGGATCCGGCGGCTGCTGCCGACCTGTGGGCCACGCTGCACGCGGTGGAACTGGGGCTTGGCGGCGGCAACGAGATCGCGGGCGGTGTCTGGATCCTGACCGTCAGCCTTGCCGGACTTCTGGGTGCGGTCCTGCCTCGGCTTCTGGCGATCCTCGGCGGCATCGTCGGCGCGGCCGGCCTTGTCACCGTTCTGCCACCCCTTGGCGATGTCGCGGGCGCCGTCTTTGGTCTTGGCGCGATTGTCTGGTTCATCGGCACGGGCCTTGTGCTGCTGTTCGCGCCCAGGGGCTGACCCGCTACATTCCCTTCGCGTTCACCTTGCGCTCTGCCGTCCGCTTCAGCCCCAACTGACGCTCGCGCAGCACGATCGCGACACCCGCCGCGATGATAAGCGCCGCGCCCCCCAGCATCGGCAGCGTCGGGATCTCGTCGAAGAACACGAAACCGACGATGATCGCCCATAGCATCGAGATATAGGTGAACGGCGCCAGCGTGCTGGCGTCGGCAAACCTGTAGCTGCCCGTCAGGATGATCTGTCCGACGCCGCCGATCATTCCCGCCCCGATCAGCAGGGCCCAGTCCCAGCCCTCCAGCCAGACCCAGCCGAAGGGGATGGTCACCAGCGACAGAAGTGCTGCGGTCAGGGTGAAGTAGAACACGATGGCCTCGGTTCTCTCGACCTCGGACATGCTCTTGATGAAGACCTGTGCAAGGGCCGCGAAACTGGCCGAGGCCAGCGTCATCAACGCGCCGAACAGCGCGCCGTCGCCGCTGGCGAAGGTCAGCCGCGGCCACATCACGATCATCACGCCGACCAGCCCGACTAGGACGGCGGTGATGCGCACGACGCGCAGGCGCTCTCCGAGGATGATCGCGGCGAAGATCACGATCAGGATGGGAGAGGCGAACCGGATCGCCGTCACCTCGGGCAGCGGCAGATAGTGCAGCCCGGCAAAGCCGAGCCCCATCGCAGTCGTGCCCGCCAGCGCCCGCACGGCATGGCCGCGCCAGTTCCGGGTGCGCAGGCCCGCGGGAAACTGCCTCTGGACCAGAAGCCAGCCGATGATGACCGGCAAGGCAAAGAACGACCGGAAGAACACCGCCTGCCCCGGCGGCGCCTCGGGCACGGCCTTTATCATCGCGGTCATCACCAGGAACAGCGAGACCGCCGTCATCATCATGAGAATGCCGCGAAGCGGCTGCATCGGGGAGGCTCCACCAGACCTGGTCC
>JAUIIC010000258.1 GCA_030431935.1 Alphaproteobacteria bacterium
GACAGCACCGGCAGCGCACGGCCGCTTTCCAGCTGGAAACTCAGGTCGAGGAAATCCCGCGCGATATCCGCGTTCGACCGCTGCGTCACCACCGCGCCCGACCCCGCGAAGGTCTTCATCGGCGGCAGGGCATCGGGCGCCGTCGACAGGCGCGCCGCGACCTCGGTCTGCGGGGCGGTGGCGCATCCGGCAAGCACAAGGGCGGTGCAGAGCAGAAGGAACCTGCGCATCGTTCAGCCCCGATTGTACTTTATGAACGGCGTCACGGTGCCGATCCGGTCATAGAGCCTGCGCGCCGTCGCATTGAACTCCTGCGTCAGCCAGTAGACCGTCGGGCACCCCGCCGCGTCCGCCGCGCCATACACCGCCTCGATCAGCGCGCGCCCGATGCCGCGCCCGCGCACCTCGGGGTCGGCATAGAGATCCTGCAGGTAACACACGTCTTCCACGCGCCACATGTGCCGGTGAAAGACGAAATGCACCAGCCCCACCGGCGCGCCGTCGAGCACGGCAAGGCGGCCCCGGAACTCTGCCGGATCGTCCGAAAGAAGCCTTGAGACGGACATGCGATAAACGTCTTCCCCGACCGAGGTTTCATAGAACGACAGGTAATCCGTCCAAAGCCGCCGCCAGGCGGGCTCGTCGTCTTTCGAGACCGGACGAATCTCCAGCGTCATTCCACCACCTACCTCTGCCCGCGGGCCATGAAGGCCAGCCGCTCGAACATGTGCACGTCCTGCTCGTTCTTCAGGAGCGCACCATACAACTTCGGCAGGGCGCTCTTGCCCTCCCGCTTCAGGTCTTCCGCCGTCAGATCCTCGGCCAGCAGCAGCTTCAGCCAATCCAGAACCTCGGACGTCGAGGGCTTCTTCTTCAGCCCGTCAATCTCCCTGATTTCGTAGAACTGTGTCAGCGCCGTGGTCAAAAGGTGATCTTTCAGGCCCGGATGATGCACTTCGACGATCCGGCGCATCGTGTCCATGTCCGGAAAGCGGATGTAGTGAAAGAAACAGCGCCGCAGGAAGGCGTCCGGCAGCTCTTTCTCATTGTTCGAGGTGATGATGACGATGGGCCGCGTGCGCGCCCGGACCGTTTCGCCGGTCTCGTAGACGTGGAACTCCATCCGGTCGAGTTCCTGCAACAGGTCGTTCGGGAACTCGATGTCGGCCTTGTCGATCTCGTCGATCAGAAGGACGCATTTTCCCTCGGCCTCGAAGGCCTGCCACAGCTTGCCCTTGCGGATGTAGTTGGCCACGTCGTTGACGCGCGGGTCGCCCAGCTGGCTGTCGCGCAGGCGGCTGACGGCGTCATATTCGTAAAGTCCCTGCTGCGCCTTGGTGGTCGACTTGATGTGCCATTCAAGGATCGGCAGGTTCAGGCTTTCGGCCACCTGCCGCGCCAGTTCGGTCTTGCCGGTGCCGGGCTCGCCCTTGACCAGCAAGGGGCGTTCCAGCGTGACGGCGGCATTGACCGCAACAGTCAGGTCGTCGGTCGCGACATAGGCGTCCGTTCCGGTAAATTTCATGTGAATTTCAGAGCTCTGAGACGTTATTTTCAACTAACCTTACCACAGGGCGACCGCGCCGCAAGCCGGGCAGTCCGGCATGGCTTTCGGGGCGTGACAAGGGTTGCACCATCCGCTACACGAGCGCCGTGGAGGGTCCGGATGACACAGCCTGAAAGAATCGATGCGTCCGGCGAGCAAGGGGAAAGCGGGATGAAGGCCGAGATTTTTATTCCTGACGACTACCAACCGGCCGAAGACGAACCGTTCATGAACGAGCGCCAGCTTGAGTACTTCCGCCGCAAGCTGCTCGAATGGAAGGCCGACCTGCTGGACGACAGCAAGCACACGATCGAGGGCCTGCAGGACAGCGCCCGGAACGTCCCCGACATCGCCGATCGCGCCAGCGAGGAAACCGACCGCGCGCTGGAACTTCGCACGCGCGACCGCCAGCGCAAGCTGGTCGCCAAGATCGACGCCGCGCTGCGCCGGATCGACGAGGGCGAATACGGCTACTGCGAGGTCACCGGAGAGCCGATCTCGCTCAAGCGCCTCGATGTGCGCCCGATCGCAACCATGACGCTCGAAGCGCAGGAACGCCATGAACGCCGCGAGAAGGTGCATCGCGACGACTGATCGCGGCACCTGCCGGGGCGGCGCGCGGGGCAGGGACCTGCGCGCCGGGCAACCGGCGAAACCATGCTGACATCCGCACGCATCACCGTCATCGGTGCAGGGATCGGCGGGCTTTGCGCCGCCCTGGCGCTTGCCGCGCGCGGCGCCCGCGTGCGCGTGCTGGAACGCGCGCCCGAGATCGCAGAGGTCGGCGCCGGCCTGCAGATCAGCCCGAACGGAATGCGCGTGCTCGACGCCCTTGGGCTCGGGCAGGTCGCGCGCGCCGCCGCCATCGCCAGCCGCGCCGTGCGCCTTGTCGACGGGCCAACGGGCCGGGATGTCCTGACCCTCGATCTGGCGGGCCGCCTTCCGGGACAGCCCTTCCTGCTGATGCACCGCGCTGACCTGATCTCGATCCTCATGAATGCGGCCCGGGGGGCGGGGATCGCCATCGAAACCAGCGTAGAGGTGCTGTCTGTCGCGGATGCCGCCGAAGGTGTCGAACTCACCCTTGCCGACGGCCGGACGGACACCGAAGCGTTCGTGATCGGCGCAGACGGGCTGCATTCACGCGCGCGTGCCGCGCTGAACGGCGACGCCGCGCCGTTCTTCACCGGCCAGGTCGCCTGGCGCGCGCTCGTGCCCGCGCCCGAAGGCACCCCGCCCGAGGCGCGCGTCTACATGGGACCGGGCCGGCACCTTGTGGCCTATCCGCTGCGGGACGGCCGCTTCCTGAACCTCGTGGGCGTCGAAGAGCGTGCGGCCTGGGCCGACGAAGGCTGGAACCACTCCGATACGCCCGAGAATTTCCGGAATGCCTTCAAGGGCTTCGCGCCCGATATCCGCGCGCGGCTGGATGACCTCGACCAGGTCTTTCTCTGGGGCCTCTTCCGCCATCCGGTCGCCGCGCGCTGGCATGGCCAGAGGCTCGCGATCCTCGGCGACGCGGCCCATCCCACGCTGCCTTTCCTCGCCCAAGGGGCCAACCTCGCGCTCGAGGATGCCTGGACGCTCGCTGCCTGCCTTGCGTCGGACGCGCCCGACCGGGCGCTCCCGCGCTACCAGGCGCTGCGCCGCGACCGTGCGGTGCGGGTGATCGACGCGGCGACGGCCAACGCCCGGAACTACCACCTGTCCGGGCCGGCCCGGACCATCGCCCATGCCGCGCTGCGCCTCGGGGGCGCCGTGGCACCCGGCGCCGCGCTGAAGCGCTACGCCTGGCTCTGGGGCCACGACGTCACCGCCGCCTGACCTGCCGCCGGTCTGGACACGCGGGCGCGTTCCCCGGTCTCAATTGGCCGCCAGCGCCGCGATGATGCCCGAGAAATCCGCCGCCTTCAGCGAGGCGCCGCCCACCAGCGCGCCGTCCACGTCGGCCACGCCGAAGATCTCGGCCGCGTTGCCGGGCTTGACCGACCCGCCATAAAGCAGCCGGACGCCCGCCGCCTCTTCAGCGCCGAAGCGCTGGGCCAGCGCGGCGCGCAGTGCGCCATGCACCTCGGCGATCTCGTCCAGCGTCGGCACCTTGCCCGTGCCGATGGCCCAGACCGGTTCATAGGCAACGACCGTGTTCGCCGCCGTCACCCCGTCGGGCAGCGAGCCCTCCAGTTGCCCGCCCACAACGGCCAGCGTCTGTCCGGCCTCGCGCTCGTCCAGCGTCTCGCCGACGCAGACGATGGCCACAAGCCCGGCGTCCCAGGCCGCGTGCGTCTTGGCGCGCACCTCGGCATCGGTCTCGCCGTGATCGGCGCGCCGCTCGGAATGGCCGAGGATCACGTGCCCCGCGCCCGCCTCGGCCAGCATCGCGGCCGAGATGTCGCCGGTATGCGCGCCAGAGGCCGCCGCGTGGCAATCCTGTCCGCCCACCATGACGGCCAATCCGGCGGCCTTCGCCGCCATCCGCGCGATCAGCGTCGCGGGCGGGCAGATCAGCACCTCGCAGCCCGGCGCGGGATGCGCCGCCACCAGCGCGTCGATCTCGCCCAGGTCCGCCCCCGTGCCGTTCATCTTCCAGTTTCCCGCCGCCAACTTGGGCATGACCGCCTCCATTTCTCTGTCCGATGTCGCCTGTTAGCCCGTCGCGTCGCATTCGGGAAGTGACGCGGCGCGCGAAAGCCGACACTCTTGCACCGTTACCGCACGAGGAAAGGACCGGCCCATGTCCAACGCGATCCCGAGGGTGGATTTCGCCGCGCTGACCGATACCGCGCATCCGGGCCATGCCGCGGCGCTGGCGGGCGTGGCCCATGCCGCCCATGTCGTGGGCTTCATGACGGTCCACAACACGCCGATCCCGCGCGCCGAGGTCGAGGCGCTGATCGACGCCTACCGCCGGTTCTTCCACCTGCCGCCCGAGGAAAAGGCCGTGGTCGACATGGCGCGGACCGGATCGAACCGGGGCTGGGGCGCGCCCATGTCCGAACGGGTCGATCCCACCGCCAACCCCGATTTCAAGGAGGTGTTCGACAACGGCCTGACGCTTCCCGCGGATGACCAGCTCAGCGCGCTCTCGGTCTACGCGCCGAACCTCTGGCCCGCTTCGCCGCCCGATTTCGCGCCGACGGTCCAGGCGTATTACGGGCGCGCCATGGGCGTGGCGCTGAGCCTCCTGGGGGGGATCGCGCGCGCCATCGGCCAGCCCTGGGACTATTTCGAGGACAAGTTCGACCGGCCCATGGCGCTTCTGCGGGGCAACTTCTATCCCGCGCGACCGGCGGCGGCGACCGAGCGCGACTTCGGCATCGCGCCGCACACGGACTACGGCTGCCTGACGCTCCTGGCCACCGACGGCGCGCCGGGGCTCGAAGTGCAGGGCCGCGACGGCGGATGGATCCCGCTGGCCGCGCCGCCGGGAGAGTTCGTCATCAATTTCGGCGAGATGCTGGAGTTCTGGACCGAGGGGCGGGTGATCGCCACGCTGCACCGCGTGGTCGGCGGCGCGAACGAGCGGATTTCCATCCCGCTCTTCTTCAACCCCAACCACGACACCAACGTGG
>JAUIIC010000022.1 GCA_030431935.1 Alphaproteobacteria bacterium
GGCCGAAGAACAGCACGACCTCGCGCAGGACCGGGATGAGAAGGCCCAGCACGATGGCGCCGAAGGTGGCGCCCAGCGTGCAGGCCGTCATCGCGGCGCCCACGGCGAGGCCCGCCTGGCCCTTGTCACGCATCGGCGGCCCGTCGATCAGCGTGGCGGCGTTCTGGCCTGTGCCGGGCGTGGAAAACAGGATCGCGGTCAGGCCGCCGCCCTGGGCGACCGTGGCATGGGCAGCCAGCAGGAACGCGATGCCGGCGCCGGGTTCCATCGTGTAGAGGAACGTCACCGCCATCGCCATGGCGAAGTGCCCGGACAGGCCCGGGATCACGCCGATGATGAGGCCGAACATCGCGCCGATGCCGATATAGGGCAGAACGGAAAGGCTGACGGATTGGGAAAAACCGCTCAGCATTCCTTCGATAACTGTCATCAGGGCACCTGCCGCCAGACTGGGGTGAGAGGAACCGGGCGCATCGACTGGATGCGCCCGGCGGTATCGTCACGCTTGCGCGCGTATGGCGATCAGAGTTCGCCCTTGATCGCGGCAACGAACAGCGCGCGCGTTTCGGGGTCGAGATCCGTCGCGGACTTGGCGAGGCGTGCCGTGGCTTCGCCGTCCCGGAACGCAAGGTCGCGGCCCGCGGCTTCGGCAGAGGCGACGAACTCGGGGTCGTTCATGGCCTTGGCGAAGGCGTCGCGCAGGAAGGCAAGGCGGTCTTCCGGAACGCCCGGAGGCGCGGCGACCGGACGGCCCACGGCCGACAGGCCTTCCCAGCCCTCGAGAACGCGCATCGCACGCTCGGGATCGGCAGAGGTCGCGGCGATGTCAAAGACGCTGGGGATGCCTTCCAGCATGCCGGTCGACTCGCGCTCGCCGTGCAGGATGATCTTGTGGTCGCCGTCCTCGACACCCGACGCCGCGGACCCGAGAGAGCCCCACATGCCCTGCACTTCGCCGCGCAGCATCGAGGTGCGGATGTCGGACGAAGAGTTGAAGCCATGCACCACGCGCTGGTCCATGCCGAACACGCTGGCCACGATCACGGCATCCACGTAGGTGGACCCGCCAAGGCCGGTGGCGCCGATGACCTCGGGGCGGCCGTTGTTCATGAGATCGTCGAAGGTTTCGATCTCGCTGAGCTTGCTGGCGACCATCACGCGGACGTCGGCCACCATGCGGCCGAGGAAGTTGTAGTCGGCCACCCGGTAGTCGGCGCCCTCGATCTCGGCCAGTTCGTTGGTGATCATGGCCGAGCCGTTGATGATCCCGATATGCAGGCCATCGGCGGGCGCCTTGAAGATTTCCACCGCGCCGCGCATGCCGCCGGACCCGGGGATGTTCATGATCTCGATCTGGGCGCCCGTGTATTTCTCCATGTAGGGCGCGATCACGCGCGAATACTCGTCATAGCCGCCGCCCGGGCGATAGGGGACGATCCACTTGATCGTCTTGCCCTTGAAGAACTCTGCCGCGTCCTGGGCCGTCGCAACGCTGGCACCTGCAAGGCTACCGGCCAGAACCGCCGTCGCGGCCAGACCTTTCAGAAATGTACGTCTCATCTTCTTCCTCCCTGGTTTAGGCCCGGCTTGCGCGGGCCCTTGTCGCGGGCGGCTGGAAGCGCCGGTCCCACGGTCATTGCACTTCCCGCAGCGGGGGCGGGTACTTCGCCGAAGCGTTGCGGCAAAGGTGATCGGAAAGGCACTCCGGACAATGGACACAGCACCGGCAACGCGATCGCGAAGAATGCACGGACGCGGACATCGCACATGGCACGCCAAGGGCATGCGACATTCGCGGTCTACCGGCGTTCATCCCGTTCGTCGGCATGTCGGGCCTCCCAAACCCTCGCCGCCATTCGGCGTGCTTCCGGAAAGCGTAATGCGGGTTCCCGCGTTCCGTCAACGGGACAGTGTTCCATATGAGAGAACGTGAACACCGGGGTCTCGGAGGCGTTCCGGCGAACGGCCGATCACTGCATGGCCACCAGCAGCACGCCCGCCGTCGCCAGGGCCGCGGCGAACAGAACCGATGGTCCCGGCATCTTCTCGGTCCGGAAGACCACGACCGCCAGCAGGATCGACAGGAAGATTTCCAGAGAGGCGATCATGACCACCGTCGACACCTTCTCGAAGGCAAGCGCGGTGAACAGAAGGATCTGCCCCGCCGAGACCATGACCGACGCCGCGACGATCCACCGGTCGAGGTGGCGGAACATGCCCATCAGGTTCGCGCGTTGCCGCGGGATCACCAGCGCCAGCAGGAGGAAGCCGGCAAAGCCCGCCAGCGCGCTGACAAGGGTGCCCAGCGCCGGGACGGACCAGTCCTCGAGCCCGGACTTGCGCGTGATGTAGGTGGCGGCATAGGCAAGCGCGCCGAGAACGCCGAAGCTGTAGGCACCGAGCGGCGGTGCGGGGCCCGCGGCGCCGACCCGCCCGGACAGGCTTTCGCGCATCAGAAGGCCGAAGGCGAGCCCGATGGCCAGCATCCCCCAGAGATCCGGCGCGCTGACCGCCTCGCCCAGCAAGAGCGCGGCCAGCCCCACCGAGAAGAACGGGTTCAGGCGCTTGACCGAAGAAGCCCGGCTGACCCCCAGCCGCCGGATGGATTCGAACACCAGCGTCCGCCCAAACACGTTCGCCAGGATGCCGGCAAGGGCGAACATGCCGATCGCGCGCCATTCGGCGGGCCCCATCGGCCCCACGCCCTGGTCGGCCTCGAGCACGGCCCAAAGCGCTGCCGACATGACCACGGTGACAAGGACCGAGAACATGACGCCCTTGTCGCCGCCAGAGGCGGTGGTGCGGGACACGAAGGTGCTGGCCAGCGCAAAGGACAGGGCCGAGGCAACGGCAAGAAGCTGCCCGACCTGGGCGTCCGTCATCCGTCGCGCCCAGCCCGCGCCGCCGCCAGCGCGGCCCAGACGCGCCCGGGCGATGCCGGAAGCTGGAACTCGGCGACGCCGGCCCGCGCCAGCGCGTCCCCGACGGCAGAGGCCATCGCGGCGACCGCGCCGACCGTTCCGGCCTCGCCCACGCCCTTGACGCCAAGCGGGTTGACGGCCGTGGGCACCTCGACCGTTTCGAGCGAGAACATCGGCACGTCATCGGCGCGCAGCATCCGGTAGTCCATCAGCGTTCCGGTCTGGACCTGACCGGCGTCGTCATGGGCCATGCGCTCTCCCAGCCCGATCGACAGGCCTTGCCCGATGCCGCCGTGCAGCTGCCCCGCAACAAGCACCGGGTTCAGCACGGTGCCCACGTCCTCGACCCCGACATAGCGGGCGATGCGGGTCTGCCCGGTTTCGGGGTCGATCTCGACCTCGCAGATATGGGTGCCGTTGGGAAAGGTCGCCGCGGGGGGCGCAAAGACCTGTTCCACCTGCCAGGCGCCCCCGGCGGCGGCGGCCAGGTCGGCCAGCGTCAGGGTCTCGTTGCTGCCGTCGCGGTGAAATCCGCCGTCGCGGAACGTCAGGTCCCCGGCATCGCAGCCAATCGCGGCGGCGGCGCGGTCCCGCCCCTCGGCGATCAGGGCGTCGAGCGCGCACCAGACGGCCACGCCGGCCACGCCGATGCCCGCGGACCCGCCGCTGCCCCGGCCAGAGCTGACGGCGCGGGTGTCGCCGTTGCGATAGGCGATGCGGGCGAGGTCCACCTGCAAGCGGTCCGCCGCCATGCGCGACAGGGCGGTTTCATGCCCCTGCCCCACCGACATGACGCCGGGCGCCAGCGCGATGCGTCCGTCCTGGTACACGGTCAGGCGCGCATGGTCCGGGCGCGGCTTGCGCAGGGGGCCAGCGGCGGATTCGATGCAGTTGGCCAGCCCCACGCCGTAGAGCATGCCGCGCGCCTCGGCGGCTTGGCGCCGGGCCTCGGACCCCTGGTTCAGCGCAAGCGCGGTCTCCATCACGCGGGGAAAGTCGCCGCAGTCGATGGTGACGCCAAGCGCCGTCGTGACCGGCATGGCCTCGGGGCCGATCATGTTGCGGCGGCGCAGGTCCAGCGGATCGGCCCCGATGGCGCGCGCCACGGCATCGAGCGCGCCCTCGATCACCTGCGTGGCCTCGGGCCTGCCATTGCCACGGAACGGCACGATGGGCGCGCGGGGCGACCGCACGCCCTCGACCTCGGCCCAGACGGCGCCCATCCGGTAGCAGCCGGTGATCCCGTTTATGTTGTTCATCATGCCGAAGGCGCGGCGGCTGGGATAGGCCCCGGCATCGACGGTAAGGCTGGTGGACAGGCCAAGGATCGACAGGTCGGCGCCAAGACCGATCGTCACCTCGCCGCTGACCCCGCGCCCCTGCGCGTCGGCCAGCATGGTTTCGGACCGGCCCGGCAGCCAGGCGATTTCGCGCGACAGCGCGCGCGCGGCAAAGACCAGCGCCGCGTCCTCGCGCGTCATGTAGCCCTTCAGCCCGAAAGACCCGCCCACGTCCGCGGCGACACAGTGCAGGCTGTCCCGCGACAGGCCAAGCTGCGCGGCAAGCTGGTCACGCAGCGCGAAGGGGCTTTGCGTACTGGCGCGGTACTGCAGGACGCCATCGGGCAAGGGCGTCGCGATGGCGCCGCGCGGCTCCAGCGCGAAGGCGGTGACGCGGGGAATGTCGACCCGGACGGTGACCCGGTGCGCGGCGGCGGCAAGCGCGGCTTGCGTGGCCTCTTGCGCGCCGAAGGCGCGGTAGAAGGCACGCCCCGACACGGGCGTGTCCTCGGCCAGTTCCAGCAGGATGGCCTCGGCCGCGTCGAGGGCGGCGGCGGGCGTCTCGGCGACGACAAGCGCGACGGGCTCTCCGATATGGCGGATGGCATCGCGGCACAGGATCGGCTCGGGGTACTGGCCCGGGGTGCCGCCATCCTCGCGCGGCAGGTCGGCATGCTCCATGTCGCCGATCCCGGCGCGCGCGAGATCCTCGGCGGTGAACACAGCCAGAACGTCGTCCATGTCACGCGCCGGCGACACGTCGAGCGACACGATCCGCGCGCTGGCCCGGTCGGCGCGCAGGAAGGCGGCATGCGCGGTGCCGGGCTGCAGGTGATCCCCCACGTAGCGCCCGCGGCCCGTGGTCAGGCGCAAATCTTCGAGGCGCGGGCTTCGTTTGGCAGTCATGGCGTCGACCGGTTTCCTTCGGATTCTTCCTGAATAGCGCGGTGCCCTTGGAGGCGCAGAATTTTCGGAACGCTGTTTCGCATGCGGGAACGCGCGCCGTGGCGGCGGCGCGCCTATTCCTCGCCCAGCCGCACGCGCATCTCGCGTAGCACGGGCAAGGCGGCGCGCACCTTGTCGGGGCCGATGGCCTCGACCACCTCGGCCAGGATCGGGGCGATGGTCTGCAGCGCCGCGTCGCGGGCACGGCGGCCGGACGGGCTTATCGCCACGAACTTGCGCCGGGCGTCGTCCCAGTCCGGGCGGATGTGGATATGCCCGGCCCATTCCAGCTTGGACAGGGTGTTGGTCATCGCGCCGCGGGTGACGTGAAAGGTGCGGGCCAGTTGGGCGGGCGTCTTTTCCTCGGACGTGCGCGCCAGGTGGTTGAGGACCGAGAAATGGCTAAGCTCCATCCCCTTGGGGAGGGCGCGGGACAGCCGGTTGCGGGCCAGCTGGTCGGCCGTGAAGATTTCCGAAAACAGCGCGATGGACAGGGAATCGGTCTGCGTGCTCATGCCGGGCCTCCGTAGGGCCGGTCATGTTGCAGCGAGGGCACGCGGGCACGGGCGCGCGCGACCTCGGCCATGTCCAGATCGACAAGCGTGACGCCCGGTTCGATGCCCGCATCTGCCAGAACCTCTCCCCAGGGGGCGACGGCCATGCTGTGCCCATGGGTGCGGCGCGGCTTGCCGGCGGTGCAGGCGTGGGTGCCGGTCTGCGCCGGGGCCAGGACATAACAGCCGGTCTCGATCGCCCGCGCCCGCAGCAGCGTTTCCCAATGCGCCGCGCCTGTGACGGGGGAAAAGGCCGAAGGAACGGTCAGGATATCCGCCCCGGCCTGGGCCAGCGCGCGGTAGAGATGCGGAAAGCGGATATCGTAACAGACAGTCATCCCGATCCGGCCAAGTGGCGTCTCGGCCAGAACCGCGCGCTCACCGGGCCGGAAGCCCGCCGATTCGCGGTAGCTTTCGGTGTCCGAGATCTCGACGTCGAACATGTGGATCTTGTCATACCGCGCGGCGATACCGCCGTCGGGCGACAGCAGGAAGGAGCGGTTGGCGAAACGCCCGTCGGGATCGTCCGTCTTCAGCGCAAGCGACCCGATCACGATCCAGAGGCCAAGCGCGGCGGCATCGGCGCGCAAGGCGGCAAGGGTGGCGTCGTCTTCCTCGGTGGTCAGCACCTGGCGTTGGTGGCTGCGGCTTGCCGAGACGCAGTTCGTCACCTCGGGGGTCAGCACAAGGCTTGCGCCCGCCTGCGCGGCCTGCGCGACAAGGCCGCGGGTCACATCGAGATTGGCCGCGGGATCATCCGACGCGCACAGCTGGATCAGGGCGGCCCGCGTCACCCGGTCGCCAAGAGCGGGTCGAGCTTGCCCGCGCGGTCAAGCGCATACAGGTCGTCGCAGCCGCCCACATGGGTGTCGCCGATGAAGATCTGCGGCACGGTGTAGCCGCCGTTGGCGCGGCCCGTCATCTCTTGCCGGCGCTGCGGATCGCGCGCCACGTCGATTTCGGTGAACGCCACGCCCTTGCTGGTCAGAAGCCGCTTGGCCATGAAGCAGAAGCCGCAGGTGGGGGTGGTATAGATTTCGACGTTGGCCATCATCACGCTCCGATTGCCCGGCGAATATAGGCATTCAGGCGTCCTTCGCAACGCGTGCCAGCGTCACCATGTCGACCCGCCCCGCCCCGGCGGCGCGCGCGGCCTCTGCCGTGGCGGCAAGTGTGGCGCCCGAGGTCATGACATCGTCGACGATCAGCACCGGCTTGCCCCTGGCGGCGGCGGCCCGCCCCGGATGCGGCCGGATCGTTCCCGACAGCGCGGCAAAGCGCGCCTCTCGCCCCAGCCCGTCGAGGACGGGCGTGGCGCGGCTGCGCGTCAGAAGGTCCGGCACGCAGGTGTGCCCGGTGTCGCGGGCCAGCGCACGGGCCAGTTCCGCCGACTGGTTGAAGCGCCGCGACAAGAGCCTGCGCCAGTGGATCGGCACCGGAACGATGAGCGTGTCGGGCCGCAGAAGGGGCGCGGCGGCCCGTGCCAGCCAGCGCGCCGCAGGCCGGGCAAGATCAAGCCGGTCGCCATGTTTCAGGGCCAGAACCATGCGCCGTGCCGCGCCCTTGTAGACGAATACGGCGCGACCCCTGTCCCATGGGCGGGCGATGGCAAGGCAATCGTCGCAACGTTCGGGCGTGCCGGTGTCCTCACCCGGCAGCGGGACACCGCAGGCATCGCAGACAAGCCCCGTCAGGAAGGGCGCATCGCGCCAGCAGGCGGGACAGAGGGCAAAGTCCTGCGACACCTGGCCGCCGCAGCCGCTGCAGCGCGGGGGAAAGGCGAGGGAAAGGAGTGATTGCATCATCGTCCGTCCCGGCTAGATAGCCCCCATGACCCAAGCGCCGCAGATGACCGACCGCGCCACGCTGTCCCGCCACAGGCGGCGCGCGACCGCTTTCTTCCTTCACGAGGCCGCCGCCGACGAGATCGAGGAAAGGCTGGCCCTGGTTAACAGGCGGTTTACGGCGCCGGCCGTGGTGACGCCTTTCGCCGAAGTCTGGCGCGGACGGATGCCCGGCGCCGGTATCGTGTCCGACGACGAGACACTGGAGCTGGAGCCGGGGGCGCATGATCTGGTGGTGCATGCCATGGCGCTGCATTGGGCGAACGACCCCGTGGGGCAGATCATCCAGTGCCGGCGCGCGCTGCGGCCGGACGGGCTGTTCCTTGGCGTGCTGCCGGGGGGTCAGACGCTGACCGAGTTGCGGCAGTCGCTGTCCGAGGCCGAGATCGCGGTCTGCGGCGGGTTGTCGCCCCGCGTCGCCCCGATGGCAGAGATTCGCGACCTTGGCGGGTTGTTGCAGCGGGCCGGGCTGGCCCTGCCCGTGGCCGACAGCGTGCCGCTGACCGTGACCTATGACGGCGCGCTGCGGCTGATGCATGACCTGCGCGCGATGGGCGAAGGCAACGCCCTGGCCGCCCGGCATCGAAAAATCCCGCCGCGCGCCCTGTTCGCCGAGGCCTCGCACCGCTATGAACAGGCCTTCGCGCTGCCTGACGGTCGCGTTCCGGCGACCTTCGAGCTTATCGTTCTGACCGGTTGGGCGCCGGACCCGGGACAACCACAGCCACTGCGTCCCGGCAGTGCGAAAAGCCGGCTTGCCGATGTGTTGGGCGTTCCGGAACGGCCCTTGCCGACGCGCGGCATGGGCGATTCGAATTGACGGTTTGGGATTCAAGCATATGTCCTCACCTGCTGCAGACACACAGATGACAGACGGGCAGGCCAAGATGTTCGACGAAGACGCCGCGATGCCGGCACGTTCCGCCGCGGGCAAACCCAGCGGCGTGTCCGAATTCGCGCCCGCCGACCATCCGCGGGTGCCGCCGGCCAAGGTGGGCATCCTGCTGGCCAACCTAGGAACGCCGGACAACTACGACTACTGGTCGATGCGGCGCTATCTGAACGAGTTCCTGTCGGACAAGCGGGTGATCGACTACAGCCCGTGGATCTGGCAGCCTCTCTTGCAGCTCATCATCCTGACGAAGCGTCCGTTCTCGTCAGGCGCCGCCTACAAGTCCATCTGGAACGAGGAGGCGGGCGAAAGCCCCCTGATGACCATCACCAAGGCGCAGACCGCCCGGATCGCGGACCGCATGGCCGAACGCTATGGCGACAGCGTGGTGGTGGATTTCTGCATGCGCTATGGCAATCCTTCGACGAAGTCGAAGGTACGCGCGCTGATGGAGCAGGGCTGCCAGAAGATCCTCTTTTTCCCGCTCTATCCGCAATATGCCGGCGCCACGACCGCCACCGCGAACGACCAGTTCTTTCGCGCGCTGATGCAGGAAAAGTGGCAGCCGCCGGTCCGCACGGTGCCCGCCTATTACGAGCATCCGACCTACATCGACGCGCTGGCGCAATCGGTGGAGCGGGCCTATGACGCGATGGAGGTCAAGCCGGACATCCTCGTGACCTCCTACCATGGCGTGCCCAAGCGCTACCTGATGGAGGGCGACCCCTACCATTGCCAGTGCCTGAAGACGACGCGCCTTTTGAAGGAGCGGCTGGGCTGGGGCGACGACCGGATCACCACCACCTTCCAGTCGCGATTCGGCCCCGAGGAATGGCTTCAGCCCTACACCGTGGACGAGGTCGCGCGCCTGGCCGAATCCGGCAAGAAGCGCATCGCGGTCATCGCGCCCGCCTTCTCGGCCGACTGCATCGAGACGCTGGAGGAGATCAACGAGGAGATTCGCGAGAGCTTTGAAGAGGCTGGCGGCGAATCGTTCACCTACATCCCCTGCCTGAACGACGATGCGGCGCATGTCGCGGCGCTGGGCGAGGTCATCGAGGCGAACCTGCGCGGCTGGCTGGACTGATCCCGCCCTCGGCGTTCAAGGAACATCGGTACAAAATGAAAAAGGCGGTCCTAAAGGACCGCCTTTTCCATTCGAATTCGGCGTGTGCCTTAGTTCGACGCGATCACCGCAGCAGCGGCAACGGCCAGGAGCAGCAGAGCCACAACCAGACCACCGGCCGACGAGCTGGCGGTTTCTTCGACGATGATTTCCGGCGCAACAATCGGGGGCTCCATGTTGCCAGCGGCAACGTTGGTGGCGACGAAAGCGAGCGCGGCAGCGAGTGCGAGTTTCTTCATGTCTTCCTCCAGTAATCCCCGCCGCGGGCTCACCACGGACGGGACGCGAACTGTACCTCGTAAGGCGGGTATACACAGCGGCCAATGGCGAATGCAAACGCTTGTCTATCGGCCCCGCCCGCAAGAAACGCGGATATCGTCAAATTAGCAACACCTGCGTGCCCACCTTGGTCAGCGCGTAAAGCTGAGAGATATGATCGTTGTAGAGACCGATGCATCCGTTGGAAGACCGGCGCCCGATCTTGCGGGTGTCGTGGGTGCCGTGGATTCGGTAGTATTGCCAGCTGAGGTACAGCGCATGGGTCCCAAGCGGGTTGTCGGGCCCCGGCGGAACATAGTCCGGCCATTCGGGGTTGCGCCGCTTCATCGAGGGAGTCGGACGCCAGTCCGGTCCTTCGACCATGCGGATGACGCTGGTGCGACCGCGGCGCGTCATTTCCTCGCTGAGCGGCACGCTGGTGGGATAAAGCCGGTAGATCGACTTGTCCTCGGACCAGTAGTGCAGCGCACGGGACTGCGTATCGACCAGAATCGCCCCGTTGCGCAGGTTCGAGAAATACGGCTCCCAGCTGAGGGTGCGGAAGCTGGAAATGTTGCGCTTGGCGGGCGGCGGAACCTGCCAGACGCCCTCGGAGGTTTCCAGGCGTTCCAGCTGTTCGAACGCATCCTGTGCAAGCGCGGGCGCGGCGGCAGCGCTGCCCAGCGCAGCGGCACCCGCGGCAAGAAAGCCACGGCGGCTGAGATCCTTGTCAGATTTTCCGGCCATCGCCGACCTCCATCACGGTTTCGGTTGGACGGGCAAAGATATACGGTCAAGCCCGCCCCGGCGCAAATCAATCGGGGTTGAACGAACACGTTCACGCGAAGATGGGTTTTCCTTCCCTGTCCGGACGATGTATTCCGGCCACTGACCGATACTCGGAGATCCGGCACCATGACTCGTCTTGCGTTGTTCCTTGCCATCGGGCTTGTCGCGCTCGGGGCCTGTGCGCCCATCCCCACGACGGTGGACGCCAGCGGCGAGCCGGTGCGCGCCAAGGTCTACCGCCTGTCCGGCGCCAACGCGGCCCGGGTCCAGTTCCGGATGCTCGATTCGGTCAACTCGCTGCGGCAGACGGCAGGTCTTGTCCCGGTCGAGCTGGACGCAAGGCTGAACGCCGCCGCCGCGACCCACGCGCGCGACATGGCGGTGCAGAACCGGCCCTGGCACTTCGGGTCCGACGGATCCTCGCCGATCGACCGGGCCTTGCGCGCGGGCTACGATGGCACCGTTCTGGGTGAAAACATCTCGGAAACCTTCGAGACCGAGCTTGAAACGCTGTCGGCCTGGATGGACCAATCGGGCACGCGAGAGGTCATCATGAACCCCGCCGCGCGCGCGATGGGCTTCAGCTGGTACCAGGAATCGGGTGGCAAGATCTGGTGGACGCTGGTAATGGGCGGCTGACGCCCCGCCGTCCGTCAGGGATAGATATCCACCACGGTTCCGGTGGCGACCATCGCATAGATCTTCTCGATCTCACGGTCGGTGACGGCGATGCAGCCCCATGTCCAGTCCTTGCCGATCGCACGCGGACCCGTTGTGCCCTTGGTGCTGCCGTGGATGAAGATGTCGCCGCCCGGGGACTTGCCCAGGTCCCGCGCCACGGCCACGTCCTCGGGCCGGGGATAGTTGATGCCCAGCGACAGATGGAACGAGCTGTTCGGGTTGCGCCGATCAATGATGTACTGGCCTTCCGGCGTGCGCCCGTCGCCCTCGACCTGCTTGTGGCCCTCGGGCGCGAAACCAAGCGAGATCCGGTGTTCGGCGAGGATGCGGTCGTGGTGCATCAGGTACATCACGCGTTCGGACTTGTAGACGATGATTCGCGTCACTTCCGGGCCGTTGTAGGTCCAGAACTTGGACGCACAGCCCGAAAGGGCCACCGCCACCACCAGCATCAGGACGAATCGGATCACTGTCTTTGCCCCGGTCGAGTTCTTTGTTGTTGGGGCCGATCATACGGCAAACGCGCCCGCCAGGGTAGCGGGCGCGTCGCCCTTGCACGTCACTTCGGCGTCAGCGGTCCTGCCGGTCCAGCCGGCGTTCGATGGCCTCCAGCCGCTTGAGGACTTCATCGCGGTAGGTTTCCGTGGCCTCGGCCTCTTCGACGTTATGCGCGTCCTGCATCGAGTTCACGATCAGACCCACCAGAAGGTTCACCACGGCAAAGGTCGTCACCATGATGAAGGGGACGAAGAACGCCCAGGCATAGGGGTAGGTTTCCATCACCGGGCGGACGATGCCCATGGACCAGCTTTCCAGCGTCATGATCTGGAACAGCGAATAGGCGCTTTGGCCCAGGGTGCCGAACCAGTCGGGAAAGCTGGTGCCGAACAGCTTCGTCGCCATGACCGCGCCGATGTAGAAGATAAGCGCCATCAGCAGGAACACCGACGCCATGCCGGGCAGCGCGGTGATGAAGCCCTCGACCACCCGGCGCAGGCGTGGCGCGACAGAGATGACACGCAGCAGACGCAGGATGCGCAGGGCCCGCAGCACCGAAAGCGTCTGCGCCCCCGGTACCAGCGAAATGCCGACGATCAGGAAATCGAAGATGTTCCAGCCAGAGCGGAAAAACCGCAGTCGGTGCGCGACGAGCTTGGCCGCGATCTCGGCAACGAAGATCGTAAGGCAAGCCAGGTCCAGCGCGCGGATCAGCGGCCCGGCCTGCGCCATCGCGCGCTCGGACGTCTCGAGCCCCAGGAGAATGGCGTTGAACAGGATCACGCCGAGAATCGCGTTTCGCACGATGGGTTTGTCGAGCCAGTCCGCCAGCGTCTGCCGCACCTTCTTCTCCATGCTTGGGGTCGGGGTCAGACGGGCATATGGCCCCGGGTGAACTGCGCCGCAAGCTCCACGTGCGGGGACCAGCGGAACTGGTCCACCACGTCGATCCAGTCGAGGCCGAAACCCGCATCGACCAGCGTCCGGGCGTCGCGGGCAAAGGTCACGGGGTTGCAGCTTACGAAGGCGATGCGCGGGATGGACGCGCCCGCCAGTGCCTGCACCTGCGCCGCCGCCCCGGCGCGCGGCGGGTCGATGACGGCGGCCCCGAAGCCCTGAAGCTCGACGGCGAGAAGCGGCTGGCGGAACAGGTCGCGGCGCAACGTCGTCACCCGCCGCAGCCCCGTCGCCCTGCGCCAGCCTGCGTCCAGCGCATGCAGCATCGCGTCCTCCGCCTCGACGGCCAGGACCTCTGCGCCGCGCGCCAGCGGCAGGGAAAAGGTGCCGCATCCGGCGAACAGGTCCACCACGCGTGCCGCGTCCCCCACGGCTTCGGCGACAGAGCGGCGCAGGGCTGCCTCACCCTCTGCCGTGGCCTGCAGGAACGCGCCGGGCGGCGGCACGACGGCGATCCCGTCGAAGCGGACGACGGGCGCCACATGGGTCGCGATCTGCTCGTCTTCCCAGGTCAGCCGGGCCAGCCCCGCATCGGCCCCGATGGCGGCCAGGTCGGCCCGCATGGCGGCATCGGCGGGCTTTCCGCCCGTGACACGCACGTCGGCGCCGGTTTCGGTCTCTGTCACGGTGACCGAAAGCTCTGCCTTGCGTGACCCGCCCAGCGCCAACAGCCGGTCAAGCGCCGGGCGCAGCGCCATGATCCGGGGCGACAGCAGCAGGCAGTCCGGCGTGTCGACCAGCGTGTCCGACGCGCGGGCATGGAACCCGATCAGCGCGCCGGATTTCGTGCGCCGCGCCGACAGGACCGCGCGCCGCCGCGACGCGGGCGGCGAGGTCACGATGCCGCGCACCGGCGCCTCCAGCCCCTGCGCGGCCAGGGCGGTGCGCACAACGTCGGCCTTCCACGCCGCGACGAACCCGTCCGAGGCATGCTGCAACGCGCAGCCCCCGCATTGGCGGAAATGGCGGCAGGGCGCCTTCACCCTGTCTGCCGAGGGCGTGACGATGCGCGGCGCGGCGATGCGGTCGCCAGAGACGTCGCCCTCGACCACCTCGCCGGGCAGGGTCAGCGGCACGAACACGGGCCCCGGCGCGATGCCGTCGCCGCGATGGCCCAGCCGTTCGATCGTCAGGCTCACTCGGCCGCCTCTGCCAGTCCGATGAAGCCGCCCGCCTGCCGTTCCCAGTAGCGCGCGTAAAGGCCGCCGCGCTTCAGCAACTCTTCATGGGTGCCAAGCTCTGCGATGCGGCCCTGGTCCAGCACGACGATCCGGTCCATGTGCGCGATCGTGGACAGCCGGTGGGCGATGGCCAGCACCGTCTTGCCCTTCATCACGTCGATCAGCGCCTCCTGGATTTCTGCCTCGACCTCGGAATCGAGCGCGCTTGTCGCCTCGTCCAGGACGAGGATCGGCGCGTCCTTCAGGATGGCGCGGGCGAGGGCAATGCGCTGCCGCTGTCCGCCCGACAGTTTCACACCGCGTTCGCCAAGATGGGCGTCATAGCCCTTGCGGCCGCGGTGATCCTCCAGCGCCTCTATGAATTCATGCGCGCGCGCCCGTTCCGCGGCCGAGAACACCTCTGCCTCGGTCGCATCGGGACGACCGTACAGGATGTTGTCACGCGCCGAGCGATTGAACATGGCGGTTTCCTGCGTGACCATGCCGATGGTGCGGCGCAGGCTTTCCTGCGTCACGTCGCGCACGTCCTGCCCACCGACAAGAACCCGCCCCGATTCGGTGTCGTAGATCCGCAGGAGAAGCGCCACCAGCGTGGACTTGCCCGCCCCCGAGGCACCGACGACGCCCAGCTTCTCGCCCTCGGCCACCCGCAGGTCGATCCCGTCGACGCCCCCGGTCCGCTTGCCATAGGCAAAGCCGACGCCTTCGAAGGCGATTGTGCCGGGGCCCACCAGTTCGGTGGCGCCGGGCCGGTCGGTCAGGGTGTAGGGGGGCGTCAGGGTATTCATCCCGTCCTCGACCTCGCCGATGTTTGCGTAGATGCCCATCATGGTGAAGCTGACCCAACCGCTCATCTGCGCGATGCGGATGGCGATGGTGCCGGTGGCAGCGATGTCGCCCGCCGTGGCGGTCCCCGCCGACCAGAGCGCAAGCGTCATGCCCACGAGGATCACCGGCAGCACACCGGCCAGCAGCATCAGCGCAAAGCGGAAACTGGCGGAAACTTCTCCGAAGGCGCGCGACTGTTCGCGGAACCGGCGCATGGCTGACAGGGCGGCCTCGTCCTCGTGATCGGCATGGGCGAACAGCTTGACCGTCTTGATGTTGGTGATCGTGTCCACCACCTGCCCGGACACCATGGCACGGGCCGCCGCGCGGCTGGCCGACCGGGCGCGGATGCGCGGCAGGTAGAAGCGGATCAGCGCAAGGTAAAGGACGATCCAGATCGCCAGCGCCAGCGCCACCGTCCCGTCGATGGACGTCAGCAGGGCCGCCGAGGCGATCAGCGTCGACAACGCGAACAGCGGCGCGCTGATGGTTTCCACCACCACGTCGGTGATCGCCCGCGCCGTCTGCATCTGCTTTTGCGCGATCCGCCCCGCGAAATCGTCGTCGAAGAAGGTGACCGGCTGGCCGAGCGTCCAGCGGTGCAGCCGCGACAGGACAAGGTTGACGATGTTGGGCGCAAGCGCCAGCGACTGCACCGCAGAGGACAGGCCGAAGGACACCGGGCGCAGAACGGCAAGAAACAGCACGACCCCAACCAGAAGCCAGAAGTTGTCGGCAAAGAAGGCGCCGCCCCCCGATTCGAGCGCGGCGTCGATCACGCGCCCCAGCAGAAGCGAGGTCACCACCTCGAACAGGCCCGAAATCATCGAGAGAACCGCCGCGATGCCCAGCACGCGCCATGACCCCGACAGCGCCCAGCGCAGGAACGGGCCCAGGCGGCGCGGTGGCGGGTCGCCCGCGCGCACCTCGGGGTCGATCAGGCCGGACAGGTAGGCTGAAAAGCCCTTGGGTATCATTGCGCCGCCACCTCTGTTCCGATGAAACCGCCCGACTGCCTGTCCCAGAACCGGGCATACATCCCGCCCCGCGCCAGAAGCTCTGCATGGGTGCCATCCTCGACGATGCGGCCACCGTCAAGCACCAGGATACGGTCAAGCCGCGCGATCGTGGACAGCCGGTGCGCGATGGCGATCACGGTCTTGCCGTCCATCATGCCGGCCAGCGTGTCCTGGATCGCGGCCTCGACCTCGGAATCGAGTGCACTTGTCGCCTCGTCCAGCACCAGGATCGGCGCGTCCTTCAGGATCACGCGGGCCAGCGCGATGCGCTGGCGCTGGCCACCCGACAGCTTGACGCCGCGCTCGCCCACATGGGCGTCATAGCCCTTTCGCCCATCGGAATCCTGCAGGTCGAGGATGAAGTCATGCGCCTGCGCCTGCCGCGCGGCGGCGACGATCTGCTCTTCGCTGGCATCCGGGCGGGCATAAAGCAGGTTCTCGCGGATCGAGCGGTGCAAAAGACTGCTGTCCTGCTGCACCATGCCGATGGCGCCGCGCAGGCTGTCCTGGGTCACGCCCGCGATGTCCTGCCCGTCGATCAGGATGCGCCCCTTCTCGACGTCGTAGAACCGCAGAAGCAGCTTCACCAGCGTCGACTTGCCCGCGCCAGAGCGCCCGACAAGCCCCACCTTCTCGCCCGGGCGGATCGTCACCGAAAGGCTGTCGAGCCCGCCCATGCCGCGGCCATAGTGGTGCGACAGCGCGTCGAACGTGATCTCTCCGCGCGTCACGGCCAGGGGCGCGGCATCGGGCTTGTCGGTCAGCGCGATGGGCTGGGCGATGGTTTCCATGCCTTCCACCACCACGCCGAGGTTGCGGAAGAACGATGACAGCGCCCACATGATCCAGCCCGTCATCGCGTTCAGCCGCAGCGCCAGCGCGGTGGCCGCCGCCACCACGCCCACGCTGGCCGCCCCCGTCATCCAGAGCGCGACGGCCCAGCCGACCACCCCCACGATCAGAAGCCCGTTCAGGAACACCAGGCAAACGTCCATGACCGTGTAAAGCCGCATCTCGGCGGCGAAGGTCTGGCGCGCGGTCTCGATCGACGCGCGCGCATAGTCCAGTTCCCGCCGCTGCTGGGCGAACAGCTTTACCGAGTGGATGTTGGTATAGGCGTCCACCACGCGCCCGGTGACGGCGCTTCGGGCATCGGATGCGGCCTTGGACGCCGGGCCGATGCGGGTGATGACCCAGCGCACCAGCACGCCGTAAAGCGCGAACCACACCAGAAGCGGCAGCACCAGCCGGACGTCAGCCCCCCAAAGCAGCACCGCCGCCCCGATCAGATAGGCAAGCGCGAAGGTGATCGCGTCGAACACCTGGAACACCGCCTCGCCCGCGGCGGGGGGCGTCTGCATGATGCGGTTGGCAAGCCGCCCGGCGAAATCGTTTTCGAACCAGCCGACGGACTGGCGCAGCACGTGACCATGCGCGCGCCACCGGATCAGCGTGCCGAAGTTGGGCAGGATCGTGTTGTTCAGGATCGCCACGTCGAGGAACTGGATCGCCGGACGCAGGACCAGGATGAAGGCGGCCGCCAGGATCAGCTCTGCCCCGTAGCGCGCCCAGACCTCTGCCGGCTGGCCCTGGGACAGGATGTCGACGACGCGGCCCATGTACCAGATCAGCCCGATCTCGATCGACGCCACAACCACGGACAGAAGGGCGGCGACGGCAAAGACCTTGCGGAAGGGTTCCGAATACAGCTTCAGGAACGGCCAGAGCCGTTGCGGGGGCGTGTCGTCATCCGCATGGGCCACATACGGATCGACCAGTCTTTCGAAGAAGCCGAGCAAGGGAAACCTTTCGGGTTGCCCACGGCATATAGTCGGATTCGCGCGGCGGGAAAACCGCGCGCGCGGCGCGCCGTCAGGCGGGATCGACGAACAGCAGCAGCACGCAGGCCGCGATCAGCACGCCCATCACGATGTTGAACCGCCGCTGCGCGCGCGGGCCGGACAGGCGCCGGGTGATCTCGCGCCCCGCCAGCGCCCATGTCGTCGCGCTGCCGATGCCGGCGGCGACATAGACCGCCGCGATGATAAGGGCACTCAGGTAGGGCGACCCGACGACCACGTATTGCGCCGTCACCGCGATGGCAAAGGCCCAGCCCTTGGGGTTGATCCACTGGAACGCCGCCGCCTCGGCAAAGGTCATCGGGCGCGGTTCACGCCGGGCAAGGCTCAGCCCGCCGGCGGTCGCGATGCGCCAGGCCACCCACAGCAGAAGCCCCGCGCCCGCCCAGCGCAGGACCAGGCGCATCGCCTCGCTTTGGCGGAACAGCTCTCCCAATCCCAGCGAGACGACGAAGATCAGAAGCGCATAGCCAAGCGAGATGCCCATGACATGCGGCAGGGTGCGGCGCAGGCCGAACAGCGCGCCCGAGGTGGCGACCATCGCGTTGTTCGGGCCGGGCGTCCACGCGGACGCAGCCGCAAGGACGACGAGGTTGAGGAACATGTCGAGGGGCATTGGGCGCCTTTAGGTCTGTATTACTGACCTATATGACGTCAGAACCGCCCCGGCGTCAAGACAGAAGCTCTTGCCGGGTCAGCCGGAACCCCGATGCGATCCAGCGTGTTTCAAGCTCTGCCAGCCGTTCGCCAAGCGCCGCGCCCTGGTAGGCGGGCATCAGGTCGCGCGCGGTGACGGGAAAACGCGCCCCCGCGCCAAGGTCGAGCGCATCGCGCACACCCTCTGGCAGGGGAACGCCCATCAGGGCGCTGCGCAGCAACAGGATGTCCAGCGCCATGTCCGCGCCATGGCGATAGGCCAGTTCCGGCGCATCCGCGCCGCTGCCGATCCCGTCGCGCAGGACCTGCAGGCGTCGTGCGTCCTGGCGCGACAGCCGCAGGCGCCGGGCCACGTCCTGCCCGCCCAGCACGGCAAGCCGGCGGATCGGGTCGGGCGCCAGCCCGGCGCCCTGCTCCAGGTGGACCAGAACGGGCAGGGCCGTTGCATCGGCCCCGTGAATGGCATGGATCAGGCAGCCCGACTGCGCCATCGCCGCGACGGCAGGCGCGGGATCCGGGGCGGACAAGAGCTTTGTCATCTCTGCGCCGATCCGCTCTCGCGACAGCCCCTCAAGGCCGTCGGACAACTCCGCGCAGGCCGCCAGCCCCTCGGCATCGAGGCCCGCCGCGGGATCGCCGAACCAGGCATGGAAGCGAAAGAACCGCAGGATGCGCAGAAAGTCCTCGGCGATACGGTCCTTCGGGTCGTCGATGAACCGCACCCGCCGCGCTGCAAGATCCGCGCGGCCCTGGTCCAGCGGGTCGATGACGGTGCCATCCGGCCGGGCATAAAGCGCGTTCATGGTGAAATCGCGCCGCCGCGCGTCTTCTTCCAGGCGGTCGGTAAAAGCCACGACGGCCCTACGACCGAAGGTCTCGACGTCGCGGCGAAACGTGGTCACCTCATGCGGCAGGCCATCGGCGACGACGGTGATCGTTCCGTGCTCGATCCCCGTGGGAACGGGCTTCAGCCCCGCGGCCTCGGCCAGCGCGACGACACGCTCGGGCCGCGCCTCGGTCGAGATGTCGATGTCGGACACCGGATGATCCAGCAGGGCGTTGCGCACGCAGCCGCCGACGAACAGCGCGTGATAGCCGGCGTCGGTCAGCATGCGGCAGACCGCCTGGGTTTCCGCCCGCTCGATCCAGCCGCCCCCGACCCGTGTCACCGCGGCATCCTTTCGGCCAGCCCCCGCAGGATGCGCGCGGTGGCCCCCCAGATGTAATAGGGCCCCCAGGGCACGGCGTAATACTGCCGCCGCTGTCCGCGCCAGCGCCGCGACTGGATGCTGAACCGTGCCGGGTCGGTGACATGCGCCAGCGGGACAGAAAACACCTCTTCCACCTCGCCGGCTTCGGCCACGGGAACGAAGGGCCGCGTGATTCGCCCGAGGATGGGCGTGACGACGAACCCGGTGACGGTTTCATGCGACGGCAGCCGCCCCAGAACCTCGACCGCGTCGCGGGGCAGGCCCACCTCTTCCTCGGCCTCGCGCAGGGCGGCGGCGGTTTCGTCGGCGTCGCCGGGGTCCACCTTGCCGCCGGGAAAGGCGATCTGGCCGGGGTGGTGCTTCAGCCCCGAGGCGCGCTTGGTCAGGATGACGCAAGGCTCGACCCCCGTGCAGTCCACCGCGACCAGAACGCCGGCGGGCCGCAGCTTGCGCCCCTCGGGCAGGATCACGTCCGGATTGAGATCGAAATCCGACGATCCCGGCCCCGCCCCTGCCGAAGCGGCGCGCAGAACCCCGGCGAGGTCAGTTGCCATCGCCGGGGGCATGCTCTGCCTCGAACCCCAGCGTGCCGGGGTCGAACTCGTAATGCGCGCCGCAGAACTGGCAATCCGCCGTCACCCGCCCGTCATCGGTGGTCATCGTGCCGATGTCCTTGGCCGAGTAGATCGACAGGCTCTGGCGCACGCGATCCTCGGAACAGGTGCAGCCAAAGGCCACCGGCTGCGGATCGAAGACGCGCGGCGCCTCTTCGTGGAACAGCCGCACCAGAAGCTCGGTCGGCGCCACGCTGGGGCCGATCAACTCCAGCGCCTCGACGGTTTCAAGCAAGGTGGTGGAGCGGTTCCAGTTCTCGAGGTCGTCTCCGTCCACCACGTCCTCTGCCAGAAGCAGCCCGCCCTCGCCCGATCCGCCGCCGGTGGCGAAGGGCGACGCCTTGGGCATGTGCTGGAGCATCACGCCACCGGCACGCCAGGTTTCATCGGCGCCGGGCGTCCGCGACGCCCCGAAGCTGAGCGCAAATCGCGTCGGAAGCTGTTCGGACTGGGCGAAATAGGTCTCGGCACAGCTGGCCAGCGACCCGCCGGCGATGGGCGTGATCCCCTGGTAGGGCACGCTGCCCGCGCCCTGGTCGATCAGAATGGCGAAATAGCCGCTGCCGATCTGCGGGAACGCGGGGGCATCGGACTCCAGCCGTTCGGCGTCATAGCTGGCATAGGCGCGGATCTGCGCCGGTTCACCCTCGGCCTTCGGGCTGAAATAGTCGGTGGCGATCAGGCGCGCCGCACCGCTGCCCCGCACCTGAAGCGACAGCTTCCAGCGCAGCTTTATCGTCTGGCCGATCAGCGCGGTCAGAAGCGCGGCCTCCGCCACCAGCGCCTCGATCGCGGGCGGGTAGTCGTGCTGTGCGAGAATCCGGTCAAGCACGCCATCCAGCCGCGCGACGCGGCCGCGCACGTCGGACCTGTCGAGTTGAAAGGGCAGGACGGTGTCGTCCCACGCGATGCGCGCACCGAGTGACATGGGCTTTCCTTGACGGATGGGGATTGGCATACCGCCTTCATATATGGCGGGCAACCTGATGTGAAAGGGACAGGCGGCATGATCCGGCGCTTTGGGAAGGCACCTTCGAAGGACGTCCGTTACACCCTGCGGCACGGGGTCTATGCGCTGTTGCCGCTGAACGGGTCGCTGCTGGTGACCTTTCAGCGAGAGCCCTTTCCGGAATTCCAGCTTCCGGGCGGCGGCGTCGACGCCGGCGAATCGCCCCTGACGGCCCTGCACCGCGAGGTGTTCGAGGAAACCGGCTGGCATATCGCGGCGCCGCGCCGGCTGGGGGCCTTTCGCCGGTTCACCTACATGCCCGAATACGACCTCTGGGCGGAAAAGCTTTGCACCGTCTATGCGGCGCGCCCCGTGCGGCGGCTTGGCCCGCCGTCAGAGCCGGGTCATTCGGCGCACTGGCTGCCATTGGGCGATGCGGCGCGCGCGCTGGGCAATTCCGGCGACAGGTTCTTTGCCGAGCGCCTTGCCTCGGGGCAATAGTCGACCAGAACGCCGGACACGTCGTCCTCGAACTCGGTGTCGCCGGTTCGGGCATGGACGTCCCACAGCAACGCATCGAACAGTTCGCTCGCCGGGACATGGCCGGACCGGCGCAATAGCCGCGCCAGCCCCACCTCTGCCAGTTGCTGGCCGTCGGGCCCTTCTCTTTCGGTCAGGCCGTCCGATACAAGGACAAGCCTGTCGCCGGGGGAGAGCCTTGCCGGCACGTCCTCATACGTGGCGCCGGGCACAAGGCCGGCGGGCAGGCCGCCATCGCCGATGAATTCCACCCTTCCGTCCAACCGGTGGATGGCGGGATAGGGATGCCCGGCCTGCGCCAGGACCACCGCACCGCTTTCCATGTGGATCCGGGCTAGCACGAGCGTGGCGAAATGATCGCTGCCCACATCCTCCAGGATCAGCTGATTGAGCCGGGCCGCCACCTCGGAAGGTGGGGTCTGCGGCCCCGCGGCCAGCGCATCCGAAGACAGGTAGGCGGCAAGGCGCGCGGCGATCAGGGCAGAGGGAATCCCGTGTCCCGAGACATCCAGCGAAAAGACCGTGACCTCATCCTCGGGACCGGGCAGCACGCCGACAAGGTCGCCGCCCACGTGGTGCGACGGCTGCAGCATCAGCGCGACCTCGACACGGCCGAGGCGGCGGAACCGGTCGCCCACCAGAGAGGTCTGCAGGCTTCGCGCCTCTGCCAGGTCCTTGCCCAGCATGTCGTGCAGGCGCCGCGCCTCTGCCAAGGCGTCGGTCAGCTGCGCGTTCTTGCCCTGAAGCTCCCGCTCCATCCGGAGGATGCGTTCACCGGTCAGCAGGCGCGCGCGAAGCTCTCCGCCGTTGACTGGCTTTCCGACGAAATCGTCGGCGCCCATTTCCAGCCCCTCGGCGACGGCCGCCTTTTCCGCCTTGGACGTGAGCAGGACGAAATAGCCGTAACCCCGCCGTGGCAGCTGGCGGAACGCGCGGCACAGTTCGGGCCCGGACATGCCGGGCATCATCCAGTCGCTTATGACAACGTCGATTCCCGGCGACCGGCAGCGCAGCAAAGCCTCTGGCCCGGTCGCGGCCTCTTCGACGCGATAGCCCCAGCGACGCAGCAAGGTGACGAGGATGTGCCGCTGCAGGCGGCTGTCATCGACGACAAGAACGCCAAAATCCGTCTTGGTGCGAACGTCCCCCGCCTGGGCGTCCGGGTGTATTGCTGTCGCGCGTGTCATGCCCCGCGATTAGCGGCCATTCGCTAACGCCGCGCTAATCGCGGCATCTTAGTCACTTTGCGATGTCGCGTAAGATTCTGGCAATCATCGCCCCCTAGAACGATCGCGCTGGGGGCACCACCGGGTGGAGGTGCAGGATGATAGACTGGAACAGGGTGCGAGAGTTGCACGACGATGTCGGGGCAGAGGATTTTGCCGCGCTCGTGGACATATTTCTCGATGAGGCGGACGAGGTCACGGCAAGGCTGGGCGGCCCGCCCGAAAACATCAGCACCGACGACCTGCACTTCCTGCGGGGGGCCATGTTGAACCTTGGGTTCAGGCAGGTCAGCGCGCTTTGTCAGACGCTTGAAACACGGATCGCAGGCGGCGACAGGGATGCCGAAGGCGTGGCGGCCCTTCTTGACGCCTACAAGGCGGCGCGCGCAGAGTTTCTTCGCGGCACGGCTGGACTTGCCGGGGCGGCCTGACCGTTCCGGGGCCCGGTCAGACCAGGAATTCGGACAGCACGCCGTCGGACGTGATATCGCGATAAGCAAACCCGGCATGATCCAGCCTCTCGAACAGGGCGGGAAAGGCCGCGGCGTTCACGGTCTCGATCCCGATCAGCACGGTGCCGAAGTTGCGCGCCGATTTCTTGAGGTACTCGAACCGGGTGATGTCGTCGTCGGGGCCGAGCATTTCCAGAAAGTCGCGCAATGCCCCGGGGCGCTGCGGCAGGCGCAGGATGAAATACTTCTTCAGCCCCGCATAGCGCTGGGCGCGTTCCTTGACCTCGGGCAGGCGCTCGAAATCGAAGTTCCCGCCCGAGGTGACGCACACCACGGTCTTGCCCGCGATCTCGTCGACCAGTGTGTCGAGCACATCCAGCGACAGCGCGCCCGCCGGTTCCAGGACGATGCCCTCATGGTTCAGGATATCGAGGATCGTGACGCAGATCCGATCCTCGGGCGCGGTCAGCACCGTGTCGGGGTCGGTGTCCTTGAGGTGGCGGAACGTGGTCTCGCCCACCCGCGCCACGGCGGCGCCGTCGACAAAGGTGTTCACCCGCGGGAGCGTCACCGGCGCACCGGCCCGCAGCGCGGCGGTCAGGCTGGCGCCGCCTTCCGGCTCGACAAGGAAAAAGCGGGTCGATGGCGCCTCGGACGCGAAATAGCTGCGCACACCGGCCGACAGCCCGCCGCCGCCCACCGGCAACACCACGATATCGGGCGCGCGGCCCAACTCTGTCAGGATCTCGGCGGCGACGCTTGCCTGCCCCTCGATCACGTCGGGATCGTCGAAGGGCGCAAGGAAATGGCCGCCCGCCTCGGCGCAATAGGCCTTGGCGGCGGCCAGCGTGTCGTCGAAATAGTCGCCCGTCAGCCGCACCTCTATCGCGTCCTGGCCGAAAACCCGCGTCTTGCCGATCTTCTGCTGCGGCGTGGTCACCGGCATGAAGATCACGCCATGCACCCCGAAATGACGGCAGGCGAAAGCCACGCCCTGCGCATGGTTCCCGGCGCTGGCGCAGACGAAAAGCCGCTGTTCGGGCATCGCCTCCAGCACCTTGCGCATGGCGTTGAACGCACCGCGGATCTTGTAGGACCGCACCGGCGACAGGTCTTCGCGCTTCAGCCAGATGTCTGCGCCATAGCGCGCCGACAGGTAGTCGTTGCGCTGCAGGGGCGTGGGCGGGAACAGCACCCGCATGCGGGCCTGCGCCACAAGGGCGGCATCGGAAAACTCGCTCATGCCCCGGGGCTATCAGAACCGGGGCCGTGCGCCAATCGCCCTCAGTCTTCCTGCACCAGATGGCGGGCCAGAACCTGCCGTATCGCGCCCGGAATCGGGGCCGATCCGCGCGTCTCGGGGTCAAAGAACACCTCTGTCGTGTCATAGGTGGCATGGACCGTCCCGGTGGCCACATGGCGCATCCGCAGCTGGAAGGTGACACTTTTCGATCCGATCCGCGTCACCGCGCCGTCTATCACCACAAGGTCGCCCGCCACCAGTTCCTGCCGAAAGGTGGTCGTCGCCACCGCCGTCACCGTATGGACCCCGTGTTCGGCGATCATCACCGGGTAGGTCAGCCCGAGGCTGGAGAACAGGTGAAACGTGGCGTCATCGAAGAACGGTGCGTAATGGCGCACGTTCATGTGCCCGAACTGGTCATGGTGCCAGGGATGCACCACGCCGCGATACACCTCTATCCGATCTGCCATCTGATCCTCCCGAATTGCCTGGCCACAGGGAAGCAGCAGCTTTGCCCTTGCGCAACCCGGCGCCGCTTGCCCGCCACCCGGCGGCGCTGTAAACCGCCCCGACCGATATGAAACGGAGCCAGCGATGTCCGCGCCCAAGAAAGTCGTCCTTGCCTATTCCGGCGGCCTCGACACCTCGATCATCCTGAAGTGGCTGCAGACCGAGTACGGCTGCGAAGTGGTCACCTTCACCGCCGATCTCGGCCAGGGAGAAGAGCTGGAACCGGCGCGCGCCAAGGCCGAGATGATGGGCGCCACCGCCATCTACATCGAGGACCTGCGCGAGGAATTCGTGCGCGACTTCGTCTATCCGATGTTCCGGGCGAACGCGCTTTATGAAGGGCTGTACCTGCTGGGCACCTCGATCGCGCGGCCGCTGATTTCCAAGCGGCTGGTCGAGATCGCGGCTGAAACCGGCGCCGATGCCGTCGCGCATGGCGCCACCGGAAAGGGCAACGACCAGGTGAGGTTCGAGCTTTCGGCCTATGCGCTGAACCCCGATATCAAGGTGATCGCGCCCTGGCGGGAATGGGACCTGACCAGCCGCACCCGGCTGATCGATTTCGCCGAGAAGCACCAGATCCCGATCGCCAAGGACAAGCGCGGCGAGGCCCCGTTCAGCGTCGACGCGAACCTTCTGCACACCTCGTCCGAGGGCAAGGTGCTGGAGAACCCCGCCGAGGAAGCGCCCGACTACGTCTACCAGCGCACGGTCGACCCGGAAAAGGCGCCCGATACGCCCGAATACATCGAGATCGGGTTCGAGAAGGGCGACGCGGTGTCGGTCAACGGCGAGGCGCTGACGCCCGCCGCGCTGCTGACCAGGCTGAACGAGATCGGCGGCAAGCACGGCGTCGGGCGGCTGGACCTGGTCGAGGGCCGCTTTGTCGGGATGAAGTCGCGCGGGATCTACGAGACCCCCGGCGGCACCCTTCTGCTGGAGGCGCATCGCGGGATCGAGCAGATCACGCTGGACCGGGGTGCGGCGCACCTGAAGGACGAATTGATGCCGCGCTATGCGGAACTGATCTACAACGGTTTCTGGTTCAGCCCCGAACGCGAAATGCTTCAGGCCCTGATCGACAAGAGCCAGGAGCATGTGACGGGCACCGTCCGGCTGAAGCTTTACAAGGGCCTGGCCCGCACCGTCGGCCGCTGGTCAGATCACAGCCTCTATTCCGAGGCGCATGTGACCTTCGAGGATGACGCCGGCGCCTATGACCAGAAGGACGCGGCGGGCTTCATCAAGCTGAACGCCCTGCGGCTGAAGCTGATCGCGACGCGCAAGCGCCGCCTCGGCGGTTAGGGCAACTGGGGCAGCGTGGCCAGGAAATCGTCCTGGCCGTAGATCTTGGCCAGGTGATCGCGCCGGAAGTCCACGTGGACGATCCGGCGCGTGGTGTTTTCGCCGGTAACCCGTCGAAACAGGAATTCCGTATCGGTCAGGTTGCCCCGCTGCATGATCCAGCGCCCGATGCTGCCCATCAGCCCGCGATAGGGCGCGATCAGGTCGACAAGCCAAAGCCGCTCTCCGCCGCTCCAGTCCTCGGGTGACAGGGGTTCGCCGGTGACCAGACGCCGCTCTGCCTCGGGGGTCAGCCAGGCCCAGGTGTACATGGCACGCGGGACGCCATCGAAGCGGAAGATCCTGAACTGGCCGCGCACAAGCGCCGGTTCAAGGTAGGTCCGCAGCACGCTTACCGGCATCTGGGTGTGCCGGTCGCTTCGGAACGCAAGAAACAGCATGTCGCCATAGGCGCGCAGCCGCTCTGCCGTCGGTGCCTCTATCTCGGGCAGGGGGCGCCCGCGTGCATCTGTCAGCGTGGTCATGAGGCCAGCCGCAAGTCCTCGGTCACATCGCAGGACACGCAGCCGCGCAGCAAGGCGCCCTCCCACGGGCGAAGCGCCTTGCGCGCCGTGTCACCGACGCCATGCCCCGTGGCAAGCTCGGGGAACAGCCGCAGAAGCTCGTCCCGCGCGCCCCGGTCGATCTCGCGCAGGGCATAGTCGCCGGGATGAAAGCTTTCGGTCGGCAGCCCTTCGGTCATCATGATCTGGTGGCTGTCGAACAGCACGTGGAAATACTCGACCTGCGGCGCGTCATGGTCGATGCGCACCGTCGTGTCGTTCAGAAGCGCCTTGGCCGGCACCAGCACCTCGGTCTCTCCGAACATCAGTTCCGCGCGCCAGTCCTCGACGAGGATGCGGTGCTGCGGTGACACCAGAAGATCGCGGGACGGGCGGTTCGGGCCCAGGGCCCCGGCGGAAATCCGGATCGGGCGCAGCGACGGGTCGCCGCGCAGCTCTGCGCCGGGAATCCTGCGCGATCCAATCCAGCGCACCGGCTGCGACGGCCCGTCCCGTGTCCTGACCAGAGCGCCTTCGGTCAGCATTTCCACTGGGACGGGGCCATGCTCTGTCTCGATCAGCGTGCCGCGTGCGACGCAGATCAGAAGAGTGATGGTGATGGTATCTTCGTCGACACCTTGCGTGTCAGTGCCGGTCACAAGGATGGTGATGACCTGATCCGACCCGGAATCGAATACCGCGTCGCGGTCGATCACGAAGGTAAATTCGCCGGTGACCGCATCGAAGACGATGTCGCCGTAAGCATCGCCGCTGGTGATGACGAAGTCGTAGCCCTGGTCGGATTCGCTGGGCCCGCCACCGCCGAACAGGGGGACCTCGTCGAAATCGCCGGACACGGTGGTCACGCTCGTGCCGTTCAGCGTCGCTTCGAAGAACCAATCACTGACACCGCCGGTGGACCCGCCGCTGACCTCACTGATATTGTAACCCATACGGAACTGCCCAAACGTCCACGGCGACTGTCATCACACTGCCAGAGACAGAAGCGTTTTCCTCGTCATTGTCGCCAATTAGGAAACAACTTTATGAGCTATTGTGGCAAAACTGTGGAAAATTGGCCGTTTCCCGGCAGCAACGTGCCCGGTTGTCACGGATTTGCCGCGATCCGCCGTGCCGCGAGGTGGTGGTAGGCGTCAAGGCCGGAGCGGGCGAGGTCGGCGTAGGGGCCATCGAGGTCGGGCAAGGGGCCTTCGGGACCGGCGAAACCGGTGCTTTGGTGGACCGCGCCGTACCAGTGACGGGCCCATATTCCATCGTCCTGGTGTCCGCCGGCTGGCCATGACAACATTTTGGGATTCCACGACAAATCCAGGCTTTCGCACAACTGGGAAAGGGCCGATTCGGGGTTGGCGCGGATGTCCGAGGCGTCGATGACGACGGGGGTCTGGCCCAGTGACCGGGCGTGGTCGTAAAGCTCGGCGATGCGGGTAAACCCCAGGTCCGGCTCTGTCGGGTTCTCGCGCTTGGCGGCATAGCTGGCGACGACGCGGGCGGGGTGGCGGATCAGGAAGACGTTCACCACCTGCGCCATCCAGCCGGTGGGCATCCCCGGCACCATATGCTGTGCCATATGCTTTTGATAGAAAACGGGTTTTCCATCCGGAACCGGCCCGGCGCACTGGGCGGCGACGACCTCGGGATCGCGCTCGCCGGCGGCCAGAATCTCGTCCCGCATGGGGTGGATCAGGCCGGTACGGTCGAGGTAGGCGGCATAGAACGGCTCGTCCCGGACGGCGCAATCGCCGCGCGCGGCGAAGGCATACATCATGGCCGTGGACAGGTTGCGGGGGCCCGACCACATGGCGATTTTCACTGTCGGCATCACGTCGGCACAACGTCGGCATAACGTCGGCGCCCGGATATGGACGACGACCGGGCTGGAAACGATGGGGTTTCGCGGTTCTTCATGCGCCGGACGCTAGCTGCTTCGCGAACGGCCCGGAAGCCCCGTTTCTCGGGTTCCGGACCGCAAGCCACACGCGATCACCCGTTGTCACCCTTGCGTGAGGTTCGAGCGAGGCGCTTGTTCCACGGGGACCGGCGGGCGCATGCTGACGGCAGGCACGGAGGAGGCTGAAATGACCCTGACCTTCAACAATATGAAACCCGCGCTTCTGGCGGTGGCGATCCTGATCGGGCTGGTGGCCGAATGCGGACAGGCCAAGGCGGCCGGGCGCGAGACGGCCATTGTCGCGGGGGGCTGTTTCTGGTGCGTCGAGGCCGACTTCGAGAAGGTGCCGGGCGTCATCGAGGTGGTGTCGGGCTTTGCCGGGGGCCATGTGCCGAACCCCGATTACAAGGACGTGGTGCGCGGCGGCACCGGGCATCTGGAGGTGGTGGAGATCACCTTTGATCCCGGCCGCGTCAGCTATGCGCAGCTGATGCACATGTTCTTCCGGTCCGTGGACCCGACCGATGCGGGCGGGCAGTTCTGCGACCGGGGCGAAAGCTATGCCACCGCGATATTCGCCCTGACCC
>JAUIIC010000259.1 GCA_030431935.1 Alphaproteobacteria bacterium
CTTCTTCCGCCGCCTCCGCGGACAGTGTGACCGTGGTTGCAACGACAGGCATGATCGCCGACGCCGCCCGCGTGGTCGGGGGCGACCTTGTAGAGGTGCAGGCCCTGATGGGGCCGGGCGTCGACCCGCATGCCTACCGCCAGACCCGCAGCGACATCGTCGCGCTCGCCCGCGCCGACCTGGTGCTGTGGCACGGTCTCTACCTCGAAGCGCAGATGGAGGACTTCCTGCGCGATCTGGCCACGGACCGCACCGTCGTCGCGGTGGCCGAAGGCCTGCCGCGGGATCTCTTGCTGGCGCATGACGACTATGCCGACAAGCTCGATCCCCATGTCTGGATGGTGCCAGAGCTCTGGTCGCGCGTGGTAGAGAATGTCCGGGACGCGCTGGTGCAGGTCGCGCCGGAACACGCCGACAGCTTCACCGCCAACGCAGCCGCGCACCAGGCCGAGATCGCCGCGCTCGGCACCTATGCGGCCGACATGCTGGCAAGTGTCCCAGAACCGGCCCGCGTGCTCGTCACGGCGCATGACGCCTTCAACTATTTCGGCGCGGCCTACGGGTTCGAGGTGCTGGGCATCCAGGGCATCTCGACCGAATCCGAGGCCGGACTGCAGCGGATCGCCGAACTCGTCGATCTGCTGGTCGCCCGTGGCATCGGCGCCGTTTTCGTCGAAAGCTCGGTGTCCGACCGCAACATTCGCGCCCTGATCGAGGGGGCCGCTGCCGCTGGCCATACCGTCACCATCGGAGGAGAGCTCTTTTCCGACGCGATGGGAGAGCCCGGCACCTACGAAGGCACCTATGTCGGCATGATCGACCACAATGTCACGACCATCGCCGCGGCGCTTGGCGGGCAGGTGCCCGAGGGCGGGATGCAGGGGCTTCTGAACTGATGCAAGGCGCGCAGGCCTCCGAACCGCGGCTGGTTCTCACCTCGGACGCATCGGCCAGCCCGGCCGCGATCCCGGCCAGCGCGCCCCTCGCAATCCGCGGGCTGACCGTCTCCTACGGTGAACGGCCCGCGGTCTTTTCCGTCGACGCCACCTTCCCGGAAGAGGCGATGACGGCCATCATCGGCCCGAACGGCGCGGGCAAGTCCACGCTCCTGAAGGCCGCGCTTGGCGTCATTCCGCGACTGTCGGGCGATATCCGCGTCTTCGGCGATCCGGTGGACCTCGCGCGGGACCGCATCGCCTATGTGCCCCAGCGGGCCAGCGTGGACTGGGATTTTCCCACGACGGTCATGGACGTGGTGCTGATGGGGCTTTACCGCCGCGTCGGGCTTCTGGGGCGCATGACCGGGGCGCATCGCGCCAAGGCGCAGGATTGTCTCGACCGGGTCGGAATGGCCGAGTTCGCGGATCGCCAGATCGGCCAGCTGTCGGGCGGCCAGCAGCAGCGCGTGTTCCTCGCCCGCGCACTGGCGCAGGATGCGGAGCTTTACCTTCTCGACGAACCCTTTGCCGGTGTGGATGCCGCGACCGAGCGCGCCATCATCGACGTGCTCAAGGCGCTCAAGGCCCAGCGAAAGGCCGTCATCGCGGTGCATCACGACCTTGCCACGGTGCGCGCCTACTTCGACCATGTCTTCCTCATCAACGTGCGCAGCATCGCCGAGGGGCCGGTGGAGACCGCGTTCACGGCTGAAACGCTGCACGCCACCTATGGCGGCAAGCTGGCGGCCACCCATCTCGACCAGTTGTCGCTGACGGGCGTCTAGGGTGATGGAGGGTTTCGCCGACGCGCTGCTTCTGCGCGCGGGCTACAACGCCGCGCTCGTCGGCGTGGGCGCGGCGCTCCTGGGCTTCGCCGCCGGGGCCTCGGGCAGTTTCATGTTCCTGCGCAAGCGTGCGCTGGTCTCGGATGCCGTCGCGCATGCCACCCTGCCGGGCGTCGGGCTTGCCTTCATCGCGATGGTCATGCTGGGCGGCGACGGGCGCTGGCTGCCCGGGCTTCTGGCCGGTTCGGCGCTTTCGGCGTGGGTCGGGCTTCTGGTGGTGGAGTGGATCACCCGCCGCACCCGCCTGCCAGAAGACACCGCGATAGGCGCGGTTCTGTCTGTCTTCTTCGGGATCGGGATCGTCCTTCTGACCGTGATCCAGTCGATGTCGAGCGGCCGGCAGGCGGGGCTGGAGGATTTCCTGCTCGGCGCCACCGCGGGGATGCTCTACCAGGATGCGGTGGTGATCGCCGCCGGCGGAACGCTTGCGGTGCTGGCCACGTGGATCCTGCGCCGTCCGATGACGCTCGTGGCCTTCGATGCCGAGTATGCCGCGGCCAGCGGCTATGACGTGCGCCGCATCGATCTTGCCATGATGGGCCTCGTGCTGGCCGTCACGGTGATCGGGCTCAAGATCGTGGGGCTGATCCTGATCGTCGCCATGCTCATCATCCCGCCCGTGACCGCGCGCTTCTGGACCGACCGCAGCGACCGGTTGATCTGGGTCGCCGGGGCGTCGGGCGGCCTTGCCGGCTACTTCGGCGCGGCGATCTCGGCCTCGGCGCCCGCGCTGCCGACCGGGCCGATCATCGTGCTGGTCGCTGCCGCGCTCTTCATCGTCTCGCTGTTTCTTGCCCCGGTACGGGGGGTCCTTGCCGCCCTTCTGCGCCACCGCCGCTTCCAGCACAGGGTTCACCTGCGCCAGGGTCTCCTCGCGCTGGCGCGCGGCGACCGCATCCTCGAACCCTACACGATCCGTGTCCTGCAGGCCGAGGGGTTGGCCCGCGCCGACGGCGTCGCCACAGAGGCCGGACGCGCCCGCGCCGCCCGCATCGCGCGCGACGAACGCCGCTGGGCCGTTGCGCGCGAGGTCCATCAGGACAGCGGCCTGACCGGCCGTTATGACGGCCTGACCCCGATCGAGCAGGTCTTCACCCCCGACGAGATCGCCGAGTTCGACCGCCGCCTTGGCGGGCCCACGCCGGTGGGGGGCGCGTGATGGGGGCAGAGTTCGTCCAGTTCAGCCTGACGCCCATCCTGATCGGCGTCCTCGCCTCCATCGCCTGCGCGCTTCCCGGCAATTTCCTCGTGCTCCGCCGGCAGGCGCTGATCGGCGACGCGATCAGCCATGTGGTCCTGCCGGGCATCGTCGTGGCCTTCCTGCTGACGGCCAGTGTGGCGGCGCTGCCGATGCTGATCGGCGCGGCGGGCGCGGCCATTGTCGCGGTGATCCTGATCGAGGCGATCAAGCGTCTTGGGCGGATCGAGCCGGGCGCGGCGATGGGCGTCACCTTCACCACGCTTTTCGCGGGCGGCGTCCTTCTGCTCGAACAGACCGATACCTCGAGCGTCCATATCGACGTGGAACACGCGCTGATGGGCAATCTCGAAACGCTGATCTGGTTCCGCGCCGACGGCTGGGGTTCGCTTCTGGACCCGGTTGCACTGGCCAGCCTGCCGCCGGAACTGCCGCGCATGGCCGTCACCGCCGCGATCCTCACGGTTCTTACGCTGGTCTTCTGGCGCTGGCTCAAGATCTCGACCTTCGACGAGGGCTTTGCCCGCACGCTCGGCCTGCCGGTGGGGGCCATCGGCCTCGGGCTCGTGATCGCCGCGGCGGTCGCGGCGGTGGCGGCCTTCGACGCGGTCGGCTCGATCATCGTGATCGCCATGTTCATCTGCCCGCCCGCGGCGGCCCGGCTGATGACCAACCGGCTGGAACACCAGGTGCTCTGGTCGGTGGGCTTCGCCACGCTGTCGGCGGTTCTGGGCTATGTGCTGGCGGGCTACGGGCCGCTTTGGCTGGGCGGCAGCAATGCCGTCAGCGCGGCGGGCATGATCGCGGCTGTGTCCGGGCTCATCCTGGGGCTGGCGTGTCTGTTCGCGCCGCACCGCGCGCGGGTCGGCGTCGGCCGGGAAGATGCCGGCTGACCCCGACCTAAAGGCTATTCCGCCGCGTCCATCGGGCTTGCGTTCAGCTGTGCATACCGCTCGGCCCCCAGCCTCTCATAGAGGTCGACCTGGGTTTCGAGAAAATCTATGTGGCCTTCCTCGTCGGCGATGAGCTCTTCGAAAAGCCGCATGCTGACGAAATCGCCCACCGACTGGCAATGGGCCCGCGCCTCGGTGTAAAGCGCGCGCGCCTCGTATTCGGCGGCCAGGTCGGCGTCGATGCTCTCGCGCGGGGTCTGGCCGATGCGCAGGGGGTCCAGCTTCTGCAGGTTCGGGTGCCCCTCCAGCGTGATGATCCGCGCGATCAGCCGGTCGGCGTGGTGCATTTCCTCGATGCTCTCCTCGCGGCTTTTCCGGGCCATCGCCCCCAGGCCCCAGTCCTCCTGCAGGCGATAGTGCAGCCAGTACTGGCTTACCGCCGTCAGTTCGCTGCGCAGCGCGCGGTTGAGGTACTCGATGACCTTGGCGTCGCCCTTCATCGGCGGATCTCCCTTTCTGTTCTGGTGTCGGTATGTCTCAGCCCGCGCAGCTCGGCGGGGACTTCGAGGTTCGCGTTGCCGCGCATGGTTTCGAGGAAAAGCGGCATGCACCCGCCGCAGTCAGCGCGGCGGCCCAGCGCGCGATAGACCTTGCCCGGCGTGATGAGCGTGTCGGGATCCGCCGCGCGCATCCAGTCGATGGCCGAATGGATCTCGGCGTCGCTGATCCCGGTGCAGTGGCAGACGATCATTCCCGCGCCCCCTGTCTCAGTGAAGCCGCCCGCCGGGGCCGGGCCGCACCCGCTCGGCCAGGGCCATCCGGTGCAATGCCAGGCCAAGCTGTTCGGCCAGCGCCACAACCACCGGCGCCACATCGGCGCGCACGATGTTGCAGGCGATCAGCAGGGCCTCGTCCCGGTCGCCGCGCGCCGCCGCGGCGATCATGTGCGCGAAACAGCCCTCGTCCACGCCCACCAGCGGACAGCCCGCCGCGTGGCAGGCCAGCGGCCGACGTCCATGCGCAAGGCAAAGCACCCACAACTCATCCAGTGCCTGCAGGGCGGCCGTCCCCGAGGCCGCGCCCACGCTGCGGTCGAACTCGCGGCGCAGGCGCGTCTGCGCCGCGCTGCCGTCGCCCCAGACCCGCAGGCACAGCACCGC
>JAUIIC010000023.1 GCA_030431935.1 Alphaproteobacteria bacterium
CCGACCCCTTTCTTCTGTCCGACCAGCTGACCGAGGACGAGCGCATGCTGTCGGACGCCGCGCGCGCCTTTGCCCAGGACCGGCTGGCGCCCCGCGTGATCGACGCCTACCGCGAGGAAACGGTCGACCCCTCGATCTTCGCCGAGATGGGCGAGGCCGGCCTTCTGGGCGTGACCGTGCCCGAGGAATACGGCGGGCTGGGCGCGGGCTACGTCACCTATGGCCTCGTCGCGCGCGAGATCGAGCGCGTGGATTCGGGCTATCGCTCGATGATGAGCGTGCAGTCCTCGCTGGTGATGTACCCCATCTATGCCTACGGCAGCGAGGAACAGCGCCTGAAATACCTGCCGAAACTGGCCTCGGGCGAATGGATCGGCTGTTTCGGCCTGACCGAGCCCGACGCCGGCTCCGACCCCGCGGGGATGAAGACCGTGGCGAAGAAGACCGACGGCGGCTACGTGCTGACCGGGTCCAAGATGTGGATCTCGAACAGCCCCATAGCCGATGTCTTCGTGGTCTGGGCCAAGTCCGAGGCGCATGACGGCAAGATCCGCGGCTTCGTCCTGGAAAAGGGCATGGCCGGGCTGTCGGCGCCGAAGATCGGCGGCAAGCTATCGCTGCGCGCCAGCGTCACCGGCGAGATCGTGATGAACGGGGTCGAGGTGGGCGAGGATGCGCTTCTGCCCGGCGTGCAGGGTCTGAAGGGCCCGTTCGGCTGTCTCAACCGCGCGCGCTACGGCATCGCCTGGGGCGTGATGGGCGCGGCCGAGTTCTGCTGGCACGCGGCGCGGCAATACGGGCTCGACCGCAAGCAGTTCGACAAGCCGCTGGCGGGCACGCAGCTGTTCCAGAAGAAGCTGGCCGACATGCAGACCGAGATCACGCTGGGCCTGCAGGCCGCGCTGCGCGTGGGCCGGCTGATCGAGGACGCCCGCGGCGCGCCCGAGATGATCTCGCTCATCAAGCGCAACAACTGCGGCAAGGCGCTGGACATCGCGCGCATGGCCCGCGACATGCACGGCGGCAACGGCATCCAGGAAGACTACCAGGTGATGCGCCATGCCGCGAACCTGGAAACGGTGAACACCTACGAGGGCACCCACGACGTGCACGCGCTGATCCTCGGCCGCGCGCAGACCGGGCTGCAGGCGTTCTTCTGAGCGGGCGACGCCGTTTCGAAACGGCGTCCCGGCGCGGCGGCAGCGCCGCGCCGCAAGGGCCTTCCAAGGCCCTTGCCCCCTTGCCCCGGGCCTGCCGATGACCCGACTGACCGACAGCGACATCGCCGAACTCACCGCCTGGCGCCGCGCGCTGCACCGGGCGCCCGAAGTGTCGGGCGAAGAGGCCGCCACCGCGGCCGAGGTGGCGCGCGTCCTGGCGTCCACGGCGCCCGACAGGGTGGTCACGGATCTCGGCGGACATGGGGTCGCGGCGGTCTATGACGGCGCGGGCCCCGGCCCCACGGTGATGATCCGCTGCGAGCTCGACGCGCTGCCCATTGCCGAGACCGGCACGCCGCCGCACCGTTCCCGGGTGCCGGGCAAGGGGCATCTCTGCGGGCATGACGGGCACATGGCGATCGTGGCGGGGGTGGCGCGGGGGCTGTCCCGGAACCGGCCCGCGCGCGGGCGCGTTGTGCTGCTGTTCCAGCCCGCCGAGGAAACCGGCGCGGGCGCGGCGCTGGTCCTCGCCGATCCGCGCTGGCCCGGGCTCGCCCCCGACATCGCGCTGTCGCTGCACAACATGCCCGGCGTGCCGCTGGGCGCCGCGCTCTTGCGTCCGGGCGTGGTGAACTGCGCCAGCCAGGGCCTGCGCGCGGTGCTGACGGGGCGCACCTCGCACGCGTCGGAGCCGCAAAAGGCCACCTCGCCCATGCCCGCGCTGGCGCGCCTGATGCCTGCACTCGCCGCGCTGTCGGACCCCGCCGAGGGGCCGGAATTTCGCCTTGTCACCGTCACCCATGCCCGGTTGGGGGCGCCCGCCTTCGGCATCGCCCCCGGCGAGGCAGAGCTTTGGGCGACCCTGCGCACCCGCACCGACGACCGCATGGACAGGCTGGCCGCCGAGGCCCTTGCCCTGATCGGCGCGGCCGCCCGGGCCGACGGCCTGACGCTTCACACCGAATGGCACGACGTCTTCCGCCATTGCGAGAACAGCCCGGCGGCCACCGCGATCCTGGCCGGCGCGCTGGACGCCACGGGCATTTCGCACGCGCCCGGAGACCTGCCGATGCGCGCGTCCGAGGATTTCGGACGGTTCCGGGACGGCGCAGAGGCGGCGATGGTGTTTGTCGGCGCGGGCACCCATCACCCGCCGCTGCACGCGCCGGACTACGACTTTCCCGACGCGCTGATCCCGGTCGGGGCCGGGATCTTCCTGTCGGCCATCGACCGGGTGCTGAACGCCTGAGGCGGGCGGCTCAGGTCGAAATCAGGGTCACGCCCGACATCCGCTCGATGTCGTAGACGTCTTCCTCGTAGCGCGCCGACAACTCCTCGACCATCTCATCGGTCCAGCCGGGCAGGTCGATCTCGACGTCCAGCTCGTCCTCCAGCGCGAACTTGTCCAGGAACGCCGCCATCACCCGGCGGTGCTGCACCTCGGTCTGGGGCGGGTGCGTCTCGATATAGGTCTGCATCCGCTTGAAGCCCTCGGGCGACATGATCGTCTGGATCACGTCGTAGCCGCCCTCCATCGGGACAAGCTGGTCCACGTCGGCCACCTCTCGCAGGACGGCCGGCCAGATCAGCGGCGTGTCCTCGTTGCACCAGACCGTGAGCGGGCATTCGGGGTTGGCGTCGCGGATCCGTTCCACCACCTCGGTCCAGCGCAGCGCCAGCGGGTCGATCCCCTGCAGGAACTCGCCCACGCTCATCTTGTCGGCCACCTTCTGGTAGAGCGCCGGCAGGAACGTCGCCGGGTCGCGGATCGCAAAGAAGATCTCGCAGGGATCGTCGGGAAAGATGTTGGTCAGCCAGGCAGAGCGTTCGGCCGCCGTGGGATAAAGCATCCCCTCGCCCAGCACCTTGGCCGGGCCGCACAGGAAATGGTCGAAGGACAGCACCAGCCGGTCGGCCTCGCGGTCGCCCATGATCTCGGACAGGACGAAATCCTGCGTTTCCTCGTTCGCGGGCTGGCCGCGCAGCTGCAACAGCACGTCGCGGATCACGGCGCGGTAGATGTGGTTGGCGGGGACGAACACGCTGCGCTCGGCCAGCGCGTCCCGGTTCTTCAGCAGGGACGCGACCAGCAGGTTGTCGTCGGTGCAATGGGCACCGATGTGATAGGCAATGCGCACGCTCGCGGCTCCTTGAAGCGCAGCTTGGCCGGGGCCGTCCCGGGTATCGCCAAGGATCGCGTCCCGCGCAAGATGCGCGCGTCAGGCGCGCTGACGGAACAGCATGGGCGCGCCCTGAATGACACGGTCGCGGCATTCCCTGACGAAGGCCTTCTCGACCAGGTGCTTGCGCGAGAGCGCGTCGATCGACGCCTCGCCCTGCAACGCCTCGATCCCCAGTTCGGCGCAGAACTCCGGATCATGGGTGCGGGTATCGGCAGGTTTCGTCTTGGGCGGGATCGGCGCGTCCTCTGGCACGATGCCGTGCTTTTCGATCAGCCCGGCCATGAAGCTGCCCGGGCGCGGCACGCCGCCTTCCTTTTCCTCCAGCCGCGGCTTCATGCGACGCGCCCAGAAATGCACCCCGCGGGTGTCGGGCGACAGGCGCGCCTCGATGTCGAAGCGCGGCGCGATCATCTGGTTCCGCTCCTTGAAGCTGATGGGATAGAAGGCGGGCTCGGGTTCGGCCATCTCGATCTCGCCCGACTGGTGCAGGAACCACGTCACCGCGGCGGGCCCGGTAAAGCCCCAGTTCTGTTCGGTCATGTGGACCGGGCGGCCCGCGTCACGCTCTTCCTCCAGTTCGCGCTGCTGCCAGGGCTTCAGCCAGGGCGCGATGGCGTATTCGTCGGCGAAGAACGCCAGCATCGCGTCCAGCGCCGGGCTGTCCTTTGGCAGGCCCAGCACCGCGTTGCACACGACGCCGGGTTTTTCCCAGCCGAAGACATGCGCCCGGCCATAGTCGAAGGGCCGCCAGCAATACATGTCGGCGTCGACCCAGATCTCGTCCGTTTTCTTCAACAGGTGCAGGCGGAAGAAATCGGCGTGGATCGCCGGGCTGCCGGTGCGCGCGTGGCGCAGCATCGGCTCTGCCGGAAAGATCTCTTCGGCCGACTTGTTCTCGACGCCCTCGGGGACGTTGTCGATGGGGCTGTAGCTGTAAAGCGTGGTCGGATGCCCGGCATGGGCAAAGGACACAAGGCACAGCTGTTCGAGCCACGACAGCCGCCCCCCGATCCAGAGGCTAGAGATCCTTGGCAGTTCGGCCATCAGCGGGTCCTCCTGTGAGGGGCGCGAGCGGGGTCAATGGGCCTGCTCCGCGCGGTCGACGGTGAAGAAGAAATCGGGCGCATGATCGGCATCGACGACATCCTGCGGCACCACGTCGGGGCCGGCCAGGAAGACGCCCGCGCCGAAATGGCCGTGCATCCGCGAGAGCCGCTGCATCCGGCTGCCCGTCAGTTCATCGTAAAGCGCCAGGTAGTCGGGCCGCTCCTTCAGCTCGGCGACGCGGGCGCGGTGGGCGGCGACGCTGGCCTGATGCGCGGCGGCGATCTCGGGGTCGGCCATCAGCCGGTCGAACTCGGCCCGCGTGGCGTCCAGCCGCCGCAGGATCGAGCGGTCCTCCTCGGCGTTGTTGTTCATCCGGAACCAGTAGGCGGTGCCCTGGTCGCGGTCGACGTGGTTCACCCGGCCCCGGTCGCGTTTCACAAGGAAACTCTCGGCAGAGCGCACCGCGTAGTGGTTCAGCGTCACAAGGTCGTAGCCATAGGTGTCGGGCCCCGACCGCCAGGCGTTGCGGTACATCGTCTGCGGCAGCCGCCGGCCCGATCCGTTGACCCAGCGCACCTCGTCCACCAGCTGCGGCTTCAGCCCCTTGGGACGGTGCACGCCCAGCTTCTTGAACAGCCCCACCTGCCGGACGAGCGTCTTGAACCCCCAGGCCTGGTGCGGCTTGCGGATGAACTCGGGCGCGCAGCGGGTGAACTGCTCGGTGATGAAGCGGTCCTGATAGTCGTGCACGTCGGCGTTGCCGAAAAGCCGCCAGTTCATCGAGATCAGGTTGGCATCGCCCACCGCGTCGTACAGGTCCTCCAGCCGGCCCTTGCCCGCGTGGATGTTGATGAACTCGTCCACGTCCATGCAGATCACCCAGTCCAGCGCCTTGACCAGCGGCTCGTCCTCGGCGGCCTGCAACGCGGCGTGCTGGGGCTTCAGCCCGGTGTCGCGGAACGGGTTGTCGCGGTGTTCGACCAGCCCGCGCGCCTGCAAAAGCTCCAGCATGGTGTCGGTGCCGTCGGTGCAGTCGTTGGTGTAGACAAGGAACTTCTCGACCCCGATCGCGCGGTGATGCGCCAGCCATTCGAGGATGAAGGGCCCCTCGTTCTTCATCGTGGTGACGATGCCGGTCAGGTTGCTGTCGCGCACCGCCGCCGGTTTCAGTTCCTCCTCGGGGGCGCGCACCGGCTTGCCGCCGAACTGCTCGCCCATCAGCGCGATCAGCGTTTCCTCTTCCACGAGGCTGGTCTTGGGGACGATGGCGCCCACGGCCTCGGCCGGGTGGCGCAGCGCCATGCAGCGCAGATAGGGCAAGGGGCCGGCCGCGGGCCCCGGCGTGCCCACCACGCGCACCAGCCGCCAGACCGACGCCGCGCCCGCGCGGCCCGGCGCCACGCACCAGCGCGGATTGCCCGCGCCCGCGTCGAAGCGGCGGCAGATGTGGTCGGCGAAGGTCGGCGCGGCGTCCTTGCGCAGGCCCCAGGGGAAGATGCGCGTGCCCACCAGCGCCACGACACCGCCGGTGGCGTTGACGGCAAGGGTAAAGACATCCTGCCCCTTGGGCGGCAGCAACAGGTCGCTGGCGTCGAGGTTCAGCACCGCCCGCGCCCGGTCGAGGAAACGGTAGCGCAGCGCCTCGTAGATCAGCACCTCGCCCAGGGGCGCGCGCCACGGGTCGGGCGCGGGCCGCTCCATCCGGTCCTTGCCGGGCGCGTCGGGGGCGTTGAAACGGTGCGCCTCGTCGCCCAGACCCTCCTTGCCCAGCGGCAGCCCCGGGTCCAGCACCACCACGCGTTCGATCCCCGGCACCGGCGCGGCGCGCAGCGCCTCGGCCAGCCCCGAGGGCGCGTCGGGCGGCGCGCGGTCCACGATCAGCGCGGCCTGAAGGGTCTGGGTGCGCGCGTGATAGGCCAGCCAGTCGCGCAGCGTCCCCGGTCCCTCGGCCCCGGTGATGACAAGCGCCGTGTTCAGCCCGGCGAACAACTCGGTCTCGGGCGGCTCGGGCGTGATGTCCACCGGCATGCCCGCCAGCGGCAGGTCAAAGGCCGCATCCGGCCCGGTCTGGCCGTGCACCGCCAGCGCGCCGCCGATCTGGCGCACGGCCGACACGCTGAAATCGGCCGAGGATTCCACCGCCTCGGACGCCAGCCCTGTCTTGAAGAAACAGATCGCCCCTGCGCCCTCGGGATCGGGGCGCACCGCATCCAGCAGGATGCCATCCTCTGTCTCGACCGGCGTCCAGCGCCGCGTCAGCACGTCCATCTTACTGCTCGCCCAGCGGTCGGCCTGCCGCCGCCGCGTTCTTGGTGTTTGGTGTCAGTCTACGCAAAAACCATTCCCAAAACAAATACCGCCACCTTGCAGGAGCCCAGAGAAACCGCCAAATCCCCGGCAAATCTCCATCCTCGTGCCATAGTCACAGCAAATAACGGCAAGAGTTCGACGAAAGCCGAGGGTTCAGATGTTCGACGAGGGCGCAGACGTGCAGGCCAGGAAAGACCCCGAAACCGCGGCGCTGTTCCGGCGGCTGGCGAAACTGCCGGCCGAGCGGCGGTTCTTCCGCGTGCTCGACGACGCCCATGCCGCCGCCTATGCCGAGGCCGGTGACACCCTTGTCGTCACCTTCGAGCGTACCGAAAGCATCCTTGCCACCGGCGAGGCGCCGATGCCGCTGGGCCACTGGCTGTCGGACACCTTCGGCTGGTCCTTCCTGACGATCCTTGTCACGGGCTCGACCTGGGCGCGCAGCGACGCGGTCTACGCGCTGTTCGACGACCTGATCGACCGGGGCCTCTTCGACGGGTTCGAACGGGTGCTGTTCTATGGCGCGGGCACCCAGGCCCACGCCGCCTGCGCCTTCGCCGTGGCCGCGCCCGGCGACGATGTCATCGCCATCAGCCCGCAGGCCACCCTGTCGCCCGACCGCGCCGGCTTCGACCACCGCTTCGGCCCGGCCCGCCGCATGGATTTCACCAGCCGCTATGGCTATGCCCCCGCCATGCTGGAGGCCGCGGGCACCGTCCACATCCTCTACGATCCCCGCATCGACGAGGACGCCGCCCATGCAGCCCAGTTCAACGCGCCCCATATCCGGCTGCACCGGCTGCGTCATTTCGGCGAGAACCCGGAACAGATGCTCGCCCAGATGGAGGCCCTGCCGCGCATCTTCGAGCTTTGGGACGACGGCCGTCTCGACACGGGCACGCTCGCGCGCGTCCTGCGCGCACGCCGCGGCAGCAGGTCCTACCTGATGCGCCTCTTCGACCAGACCCAAGAGGCCGAGAAGACCCTGCGCGGCGCCATCCTGTGCAACTTCGCATGGCGGGAACTGGGCGCGCCGCGCTTCCGCCGCCGCCGGGACGAACTGCTCGACGAGCTGCGCGCCGACGGAATCCCCGTGCCCGCCGCGCTGGAAGATGGCCCCGAGGACGCCTGAAGCTCTCGCACCGGCCATTTCAATCGTGGTCGAATGACGGGCATTCACCTCTCATTCCGCCCATATTCAAGGCAAATCGAAAACGCATGATAATTCATCAGGCCTGACCGCCATCTGCCTGTTTTCCCGGCGCCACGCCTCGGCTTTCTGACCCTGACCAAGGAAGGGGAACGAAAATGAACGGAGCGGATACCGCCTGGATCATCGTGGCCACAGCGCTTGTGCTGTTCATGACACTGCCGGGGCTGGCGCTGTTCTACGGGGGCCTCGTGCGCGCCCGGAACGTGCTGTCGGTCTTCACCCATTGCTACGTGATCGCCTGCCTGATGAGCGTGCTCTGGTTCGCCCTGGGCTATTCCATCGCCTTCGGACCGGGCGAAAGCGGTCTCTGGGGCGGGCTCGACCGCGCCTTCCTGTCGGGCGTCACCGCCGACAGCCTGTCGGGCACCCTGCCCGAGGTGCTGTTCTTCGCCTTCCAGATGACATTCGCCATCATCACCCCCGCACTGATCGTCGGCGCCTATGTGGAACGGGTCAGCTTCGGCTTCGTGGTGCTTTTTTCGGCACTCTGGATGCTGATCGTCTATGCGCCCGTGGTCCACTGGGTGTGGGGCGGCGGCATGCTGGCCGATGGCGGCATCTTCGGAGAGACCGGCGTGCGCGACTTCGCGGGCGGCATCGTGGTGCATGAAACCGCGGGCCTTGCCGCGCTGGTGATCGCCGTCCTTCTCGGCCCCCGCCGCAACCGCACGATCCCGCCGCACAGCCCGGGCTACGTGATGCTGGGCGCCTCGATGCTCTGGGTGGGCTGGTTCGGCTTCAACGGCGGCTCGCAGCTGGCCGCCGACGGCGGCGCGGCCATGGCGCTTTCGGTGACGCATATCTCGGCGGCCACCGCCTCGCTGACCTGGGCGCTGTGGGAACGGATCAAGTTCGGCAAGGTGTCGCTTGTCGGCATGGTCACGGGCACCATCGCGGGCCTCGCCTCGATCACGCCGGCCTCGGGCTTCGTCGGCCCGGTCGAGGCGCTGGTGATCGGCGGCGTCGCCGGCATCCTCTGCCAGGAGGCAGTGAACCTGATCCGCAACGCGCTCAAGATCGACGACACGCTGGATGTCTTCGCGGTCCACGGCGTGGGCGGCATCTTCGGCACGCTGATGATCGCCGTCTTCGGCGCCGGAGCCTGGGCCGCGCAGCTGGGATCGCTGGTGATCGTGGGCGTCTTCACCGTGGTCGTCACCGCCATCCTGGTTCTGGTGGTCAAGGCCATCACCGGCCTGCGCGTGGACACAGAGACGGAAACGAACGGTCTCGACATCACCGTGCACGGCGAACGCGCCTACGACCTGTCGTCCTGATCCGCCGATCCCTTCGGCACCGGCGCCGGGCCCCCGCGGGCCCGGCGTCTTGCGTTTGCGCCCCCGCGCCGCCAGAACTCGGGCAGCAAGGGAGGGCGACAGATGACGGCAGAGACGATCGGTTTCGTGGGCGTGGGCCTGATGGGCCACGGCATGGCGAAGAACCTGCTGGCGGCGGGCTACCCCGTCACCGTGGTGGCGCACCGCAACCGCGCGCCGGTGGACGACCTCGTGGCGCAGGGCGCGACAGAGGCCGCGAGCCTCGCCGACCTCGCCGCGCGCAGCAGCATCGTGCACATCTGCGCCCCCGGCTCGCCACAGGTCGAGGCGATCGTGGACGCGCTCCTGCCCGCGCTCGCCCCCGGCAGCGTGGTCGTGGACTGCTCCACCTCCGACCCCAATTCCACCCTGGCGCTGGCCGCGCGCCTGACGGCGGCGGGCCACCACATGGCCGACGCGCCGCTGGGCGGCACGCCCGTGCAGGCCGAGGCCGGAGAGTTGTCGACCATGGTCGGCGCCGATGACGCCGTGTTCGACAGGTTGCGCCCCGTGCTGGGCGCCTGGGCCGCGTCCGTGGTCCATCTCGGCCCGACGGGCACGGGCCACAAGATGAAGCTGCTCAACAACTTCCTGTCGCTGGGATATGCCGCGATCTATTCCGAGGCGCTGGCGCTGGCCGCCCGCACCGGCATCAGCACCGCCCAGTTCGACAGCGTGATCCGGGGCAGCCGCATGGACTGCGGGTTTTACCAGACGTTCATGGGCTACGCGCTGGAGGGCAACCGAGAGTCGCACCGCTTCACCCTGACGAACGGCCTGAAGGACATGCGCTACCTCGCCGCGATGGCCGATGCGGCGGGCGTCGCCAACCCCGTCGGCAGCGCGGTCAAGAACAGCTTCGCCCTTGCCGTGAACACCGGCGGCGCCGGGCCAGAGGATTACGTCCCCCACCTCGCCGACTTCATCGCCCGCGCCAACGGGGCAAAGCAGGGCTAGGGGCAGGTCACGCGCAACCGAGGGCACCGGATGGCCGCGGTCAGCCGCTCCAACGCCCGAGGTCTTCACTTTATCCCCGCCAAGTCCGGACGACCCCCGAGCGCGCGCAAACGTCGCCAAAGCGGCTGGCCGTGGGGGCGGCCATCCGCTGCCCGGGCCGCTTGCGCGGCTGTTCCGGGCGGGGTCTCTCCGCACAACCCGCGCCGGGACAGAGCCCTAACCGAGGGCACCGGATGGCCGCGGTCAGCCGCTGCCAACGACTGAGGTCTTCACTTTATCCCAGCCACGTCCGGACGACCGCTGAGCGCGCGCAAACGTCCCCAAAGCGGCTGGCCGATGGGGCGGCCATCCGCTGCCCGGGCCGCCTTGCGGCGGCTGTTCCGGGCGGGATCTCTCCGCACAACCCGCGCCGGGACAGAACCCCAACAAAGGCCACCGGATGGCCGCGGTCAGCCGCTCCAACACCCAAGGTCTTCACTTTATCCCGGCCAGGTCCGGCCGACCCCCGAGCGCACGCAAACGTCACCAAAGCGGCTGGCCGTCCGGGCGGCCATCCGCTGCCCGGGCCGCCTTGCGGCGGCTGTTCCGGGCGGGGTCTCTCCGCTCACCCCCCGTAAATACCCGCCTACGCCTCGACCAACCCCGGCACCAAACCGCCCTCGCGCTCCAGAAACGCGACGATCTCGTCCACGCCGATCCCGGCCCGCAGCCCGGCCATCACATAGGGCCGCCCGGCCCGCGCCGCGGCGGTGTCGGCCTCCAGAAGCGCGCGGTCGACGCCCACCGCCTCGGCCAGGTCGGTCTTGTTGACCACCAGAAGGTCCGAGCGCGTCAGCCCCGGCCCCTTCTTGCGCGGGATGTCCTGCCCCGCCGCCGTGTCGATCACGTAGATCGTCAGGTCCGCCAGTTCCGGGCTGAACGTCGCCGCAAGGTTGTCGCCCCCCGATTCGATCAGCACCAGGTCCAGATCCGGGATCGCCGCCGTCAGGTCGGCCACAGCGGCCAGGTTGATCGAGGCATCCTCGCGGATCGCGGTATGCGGACAGCCGCCGGTTTCCACGCCGCGGATCCGCTCCAGCGGCAGGACCTGCGCGCGCATCAAGAACTCGGCGTCCTCGCGCGTGTAGATGTCGTTGGTGATGACGGCCATCGAATGGCGCGCCGCCATCGCGCGGCACAAGGCGGCGGTCAGCGTCGTCTTGCCGGCGCCCACCGGGCCGCCGATGCCCACGCGCAGGGGTCCGTTCGGGCTGGTCATGTCCTGAAGATCCTCACGTCCATGGTTTCGTGCCGCATCGCCGCGATATCCGCGCCGGGCACACAGGTGGCGATGTCCTCGGGGGCGGAGACAGCGGCCTCGGCCGCCACCGCAAGGACCACAGGCCGCAGGCGCGTCAACACCCCCTGCCCCGCGCTCTGCCCCAAGGGCATGAAGCGCACGGCGGCCCCGATCAGCGTCGCGGCGAAGGCCTGAAGGTATTGCGCCGCGACCACCTCGGCCGGCAGGCCCAGCGTTCGCGCCGCCACCCCCACGGCCACCGGGTAGGGCGCGGCGGGCACGTCCATGCCCAGCGCCGCCAGCGTCGCGGCAAAGGCCCGGCCCAGCGCCTCGGTCTCTTCCAGCCGCTCGGCGCTGGCGGCCAGCGCCCGCGCCGTCGCCGCCAGCGTGTCGGCATCCTCGCCCCGGAGCGCGGCGCAAAGCAGGATCGCGTCCGCCCGGCCCGACCCCAGCGCCAGCAGGTCGCCCACCCAGCCCTCCAGCCCGGCGGCATCCGTCACGTCCCCGTCGGCGATGGCGGCCTCCAGCCCGTGGGAATAGGCGAACCCCGACACGGGAAAGGCCGGCGACAGCCATTGCGCCAGCGTCAGGAGCGCGCCGCTGTCGGCGGCCTCAATGCGCATGGCCGTGCCCGTGGTCATGGGAATGGTCGTGGGTGTGCCCGGCGCCCGGCCCCGGCCCGTGATCGTGGCCAAAGGTGCGCCCGTGCCCATAGGCCCCGCCCTCGGGCGAGAACGGCGCCTCGATCTCGGCCAAAGTCGCGCCCAGCCGCGCCAGCATGTCGGCCAGCACATGGTCGCGCCGGATCAGCAGCCGCCCGGCCTCGATCTGGCAGGGGGTGTGACGGTTGCCGATGTGCCATGCCAGCCGCACCAGGTCGGGCCCGGTGATCTGCAACAACGGCTCGGGCGCGGCGGCGATTTCCACCCGCCGCCCGTCTTCCGTTTCCAGCGCGTCGCCGGTGTTCAGGCTGACCGCCTCGGGCAGGTCGACAAGCAGGTCCAGCCCGCCCGCCGTCACCAGACGCTTGCGCCGCAGGAACCGCGCCTCGTAGTCGAGCGCCAGCCGATCCACGGCGGCGCCGGACCACGACCCGGCCCGCAGAAGAAGGCGCGCGGGGATCATGCGATCCCCTCCGCCACGCTCAGACGTGGATCATGTCGCGCCAGACGTAGCGCGGGATATCGGCCCGCGTCAGGCCCATCGCGGCCAGTTGCGCGTCGGTCCTCGCGTTCAGTGCCTCGAACTCGGCCACGCGTCCGCGGGCCTCGGCCACGGCCTCGAACCAGCTGCGAAGCCCGCGCCCGACCCGTGCCGCAAAGGACGCCTTCGGCGCCGGCGAATTGATCGTGTCGGTATAGTAAACCATTGGAAACCCCACTTCTTTCGTGATGCTTCCTCCCCTGCGGCGGAACATAGACCCGCAGGGCGGTCTCTGCCACGCACAGGATTGCATATCTGACCTGCATGATAGGTAAGGCTCCCTGCCCTAGAACATGAAATAGCGCTGCGCCATCGGCAGCACTCTCGCGGGCTCGCAGGTCAGCAACTCGCCGTTGGCGCGCACCTCGTAGGTCTCGGGGTGAACCTCCATCTCGGGCGTGGCCGCGTTCAGCACCATGTCGGACTTGCCGATGCCGCGCGTGCCGGCCACGGCCAGCGTCTCCTTGCCGAGGCCCAGCGCCGCGCCGACGCCCGCCGCCTGCGCCGCCGCGCTGACGAAGGTGACGGCGCCGCGTTCCACCGACTTGCCGAAGGCGCCCCACATGGGCCGCGAATAGACCGGCTGCGGGGTGGGGATGGACGCGTTCGGATCGCCCATCTGCGCGCAGGCGATGGTGCCGCCGATCAGCACCATCTCGGGCTTCACGCCGAAGAACGCGGGGTTCCACAGCACCAGGTCCGCGCGCTTGCCCACCTCGATGGACCCGATATGCCCCGAGACGCCATGCGCGATGGCCGGGTTGATCGTGTATTTCGCGATGTAGCGGCGCACCCGGAAATTGTCGTTCTCGCCGGTCTCCTCGGACAGCCGCCCGCGCTGCTTCTTCATCTTGTCGGCGGTCTGCCAGGTGCGGATGATGACCTCTCCGACCCGGCCCATCGCCTGGCTGTCCGACGCGATGATGGAAAACGCCCCCATGTCGTGCAGGATGTCCTCTGCCGCGATGGTCTCGCGCCGGATGCGGCTTTCGGCGAAAGCCACGTCCTCGGGGATCGCCTTGTCGAGGTGATGGCACACCATCAGCATGTCGAGGTGTTCCTCGATGGTGTTCACCGTGTAGGGCCGCGTCGGGTTTGTGGACGACGGCAGCACGTTCTGACGCTCCACCACCTTGATGATGTCGGGCGCGTGCCCGCCGCCCGCGCCCTCGGTGTGGAAGGCGTGGATGGTGCGCCCCGCGATGGCCTTGACGGTGTTCTCGACAAAGCCGCTTTCGTTCAGCGTGTCGGTGTGGATCATCACCTGGACGTCCATCGCGTCGGCCACCGACAGGCAGCAGTCGATGGCGCCGGGCGTGGTGCCCCAGTCCTCGTGCAGCTTGAGCGCGCAGGCGCCGGCGTTCACCTCCTCCTCCAGCGCCGCGGGAAGCGAGGCGTTGCCCTTGCCCGCCAGCGCCAGGTTCATCGGGAAGGCGTCGAAGGCCTGCAGCATCCGCCCGATGTGCCAGGGCCCCGGCGTGCAGGTGGTGGCGAGCGTGCCGTGCGCCGGCCCGGTGCCGCCGCCCAGCATCGTCGTCAGGCCGGAATGCAGCGCGTCCTCGATCTGCTGGGGACAGATGAAATGTATATGCGCGTCCATCCCGCCCGCCGTCAGGATGCGCCCCTCGCCCGCAATGGCCTCGGTGCCCGGGCCGACGACGATGGTGACGCCCGGCTGCGTGTCGGGGTTGCCCGCCTTGCCGATGGCCGCGATCCGCCCGTCCTTCAGGCCCACGTCGGCCTTGTAGATGCCCGTATGGTCAACGATCAGCGCATTGGTGATGACCGTGTCCACCGCGCCCGCCGCCCGCGTGGTCTGGGCCTGCCCCATGCCGTCGCGGATGACCTTGCCGCCGCCGAACTTGACCTCCTCGCCATAGACCGGCCCGCCGCCGTTCATCGCCGCGCCCACCGCCTCGGCGGTCAGGTCACGCTCGACCTCGATGACGAGATCCGTATCGGCCAGCCGCAGCCGGTCCCCGGTGGTGGGGCCGTACATGTCGGCATAGGCGGCGCGGGAAATTCTGGCAGGCATGGCGGATCCTTTCAGCGGGACAGGCAGCCCCCGGTCCCGGCGCGCGATTGACACGACTCGGGAAGGGGCGCAGGATGACGGGTGTAAGGTTTTGAGTTTATGTTGTTTTCACAATCGACCCCCGCGCAGAACGGGGGGAAATGGGAGTTTGATCCGACATGAAACACCTTGGACTTGCCGCGGGCGCGACCCTGCTGGCAACAGCGTCCGCGTTCGCCGAACCAAGCGTCGAACGCGGCGAATACCTGGTGCAGGGACCCGCCGGCTGCGGCAACTGCCACACGCCGATGGGGCCGGAGGGCCCGGTCTGGGCGATGGACCTCGGCGGGCGCCTGGTGGAACAGAACGACGCCTTCACTGCCATCGCCGCCAACATCACGCCGGGCGAGCGCATCGCCGACTGGTCCGACGCGGAGCTTGCCCGCGCCATCCGCGAGGGCATCCGCCCCGACGGCAGCGTGATCGGCCCGCCCATGCCCATGGGCCTGTACCGCGGGCTGGGCGACGACGACCTCGCCTCCATCGTGATGTACCTGCGCACGGTGCCCGCCGTCGACAACGACCCGGGCCAGTCGACCTACAATATCCCGCTGCCGCCCGCCTACGGCCCGCCCATCGACAGCGTCACCGCGCCGGAACAGGGCGTGACGGTGGCCTATGGCGAATACCTCGCCGGGCCGGTCGCCCATTGCACCGAATGCCACACGCCGATGGGCCCGCAAGGCCCGATGTTCGACACCCATCTCGGCGCCGGCGGGTTCGAGTTCCACGGCCCGTGGGGCGTCTCGGTCTCGGCCAACCTGACCAGCCACCCCGAGGACGGCATCGCCATGTGGTCCGACGACCAGCTTAAGCAGATGATCACCCAGGGCGTCCATGCCGAGGGTCGCCCGATGTTCCCGCCGATGGGCTACGGCTATTACGCGCGCATGACGCCTGAGGATCTCGACGCCGTGATCCTCTACCTGCGCAGCCTGCCGCCCCTGCCCGACGCGGGCTGATCCACAGGGGCGGGGCCGATACCCCGGCGCCGCCCCGACACCCGCCCGCCCCGCGCCATGTGGACCGCGCTTCGCCAGATCGCCGCCGTGACGCTCCTGACCTGCCTCGTGGTGGGGCTGATCCTGCTGCGCGACGCCTGGTCGCCCGCCGAACCCCTGCGCAACATGGCCATCGCCTTTGTCGCCGGCGGCCTTTACTTCGGCCTTCTGCCGGGCCTCGGGCTCGGCGTGCTCTGGGCGGTCGTCCACCAGCTGGTCTTCCGCCGCTAGGACGCAACCCCCCGGCGCCCGCCGCCGGTCCAGATGCCGCGCCGCCTCCCTCATTCCCGCGTTGCCGTCTCTGGCCGGGGCAAATGCGCCCCGTCCCCCCGGGCCATCCCGGGCCGGTCCGTCCGGTCGAGCGCAACCGCCGCCAGAAGCGCACCGCGCGCGCCGCCCATCGGGGCCGCGACCTGAACCGCAAGCCGCCATGGGGCGCCGCCGCCCGAAGGGACGCCGTCCTGCGCCATCAGCCCGCGTCCGGCAAGGGGCCCATCACGGCCTTGTTGAAGCCATAGACGGCCCGCCCCCCGCCAAAGGGCACCAGCGCCACCTCGCGGGTCTGGCCCGGCTCGAACCGCACGGCGGTCCCGGCGGCGATATCCAGCCGCATGCCCATGGCCGCGTCCCGGTCGAAGGACAGCGCCGCGTTCGTCTCGGCAAAATGGTAATGGCTGCCCACCTGCACCGGCCGGTCGCCGGTGTTGGCCACCTCCAGCACCAGCGCGGCGCGGCCCGCGTTCAGCTCGATCTCGCCCTCGGCGGGAAACAGTTCTCCGGGTATCATGGCTTGTCCTCCGTCTTCGCCCCGCGGGCGCCGCCCGTGCCGCGCGCCTCACCGGATCGGGTGATGCACCGTCACCAGCTTGGTTCCGTCTGGAAAGGTGGCCTCGACCTGCACGTCATGGATCATCTCGGGGATGCCCTCCATGCACTCGGCGGCGGTCACCACATGCGCACCCGCCTCCATCAGCTCAGCCACGCTGCGCCCGTCGCGCGCGCCCTCGACCACGAAATCGGTGATGAGCGCGATCGCCTCGGGGTGGTTCAGCTTGACGCCGCGCGCGCGCCGGTCGCGCGCCACCATCGCGGCAAGGCTGACGAGCAGCTTGTCCTTCTCGCGGGGGGTCAGGTTCATCGGCCTCTCCTTACATCGTCCAGACCCGGGGCAACGGCCCCGGCCGCAGCGCGCACAAGGCGCGCGAGATCAGCCGCCGCAGCGGCAGGGCATCGCCCGCCACCGCGCGCAGCACGCATTTCCCGTCCCAGCCGCTGACCGCCCAGGCGACACCCGGCGCCTCTCCCAGCGCCCGCAACCGCCCCGCCGCGTCCGCCGCGCCCGGCGCGGCGAAGACCAGCGTCGCCATCGCCCGCGCCCCGCCCAGCACCGCCGGCCCGCCCCGCCGCGCCAGCGCGCGAGGGTCCAGCGTCACGGGTTCGATCAGCACCGGCACGCCATCGCGCGTGATCCGCCGCCGGTCGCGCAGCGCCAGCGCGCCGATCTCCTCGCCCATCGCCGCGCGGCCAAGCACCAGCGTCTCGACGCTCAGGCACACCGCATCGCCCGCCAGCGAGATCTCCGTCTCGCGCGCCAGCGCGGAACCCTCGAACAGGATCGTCTCCTGCGGCAACCAGTCGAGCCGCCCGCCCGCGCCCACCTCGGCCCGCACCGTCATCCGCGCCATGGCCCCGGTGCTGCGATAGGCGCGCTCGGCGGTCTGGGTCATCGCGGTCGCGCGCGCCCCCGCGCCCAGCGCGATCCGGTAGTCCAGCACGTCGCCGCCCGTCAGCCCGCCCGCGGTGTTCAGGAACACGATCTCGGGGTCCGCGGCATGGACCCGCGGCAGCATCGCCTTGGCCGATCCCGCCTGGTGCAGCCGGTCGAGCCGCGTGCGCCCGCCGCGCCAGGACAACGCGACGGCGGCGGTGCCGGTCACGCGCTGCAAGCCCTGTGGCGGGGGCGGGGCGTCGAACATGCCAGGGGTTCCTTCCGTGGTCGCGGCCACGCTAGGCGCGCCCCGCGCGCGGCGGCAATCGGGCGCCCCCCGGCGCGCCCGCGCCCGCGCCCCGCCTCCGCCGCCGCGCACAAGTCGCAGGCAGGGCGCCCATGAAACGGGCAGTTCTGAAATCACGCACAGAGCCTATGGCGCGCCGCCGCCCGGGGTAGTATCCGGAACACCATGACAGACACGCTCACCCTCCGCCGCCCCGACGACTGGCACCTGCACCTGCGCGACGGCGCGGTGCTGCGCGCCGTCCTGCCGGAAACCGCCCGCGACTTCGGCCGCGCCATCGTGATGCCGAACCTCGTGCCGCCGGTGGTCACCGCCGCCGACGCGGCGGCCTATCTCGACCGCATCCGCGCCGCCCTGCCCGAGGGCAGCGGCTTCACCCCGCTGATGACGCTCTACCTGACCGAGACGACCGACCCCGACGACGTCGCCGCCGCCCATGCCTCGGGCCTCGTGACGGCGGTCAAGCTCTACCCGGCGGGCGCCACCACCAATTCCCAAAGCGGCGTGCGCGACATAGACCGCGTCCGCCCGGTGCTGGAGCGCATGGCCGAAATCGGCCTGCCGCTGTGCGTGCATGGCGAGGTCACCGACCCCGCCGTCGACATCTTCGACCGCGAGGCGGTGTTCATCGACCGCGTCCTCGACCCCCTGCGCCGCGCCATCCCCGAACTGCGCGTGGTGATGGAACACATCACCACGAAGAACGGGCTCGACTACGTGCGCGCGGCGCCCGCGGGCCTCGGCGGGACGATCACGGTCCATCACCTTGTCATCAACCGCAACCACCTGCTGGTGGGCGGCATCCGCCCGCATTACTACTGCCTGCCCGTCGCCAAGCGCGAGGAACACCGCCTCGCCCTGCGCGCCGCCGCCACCTCGGGCGACCCGCGCTTCTTCCTGGGCACCGACAGCGCCCCGCACGTGGACGCGCTCAAGGAAACCGCCTGCGGCTGCGCGGGCTGCTTCACGGCGACTAACGCGCTTTCGGTGCTGGCAGAGGTCTTCGAGGTCGAGGGCGCGCTCGACCGGCTCGAGGCCTTCGCGTCGCTGAACGGCCCGGCCTTCTACGGCCTCGCCCCCAACCCCGACACGATCACCCTGACGCGCGGCGCCCCCGTGGAGTATCCGGCGAGGATCGACACCGGCGACGGCCCGGTCACCGTCTTCGACCCGGGCTTCCCGCTCCACTGGCGGGTGGCCCGATGACCCGCCCGCTTCCGCCCACCGCAGGAATTTTCGAAAATTCCTGCCCCCACCCCGCCCGCGCGCGCCACTGATCCCCGAAAAGGGCCGGGGCCCCGCCCCGGCCCGCAAGGATTTTCGAAAATCCTTGCCCGCCAACGACAAAGGTTCCGCCCATGATCCCCAGCAGCTATCCCGACCCCGCCGAAATCGCCCGCCTCACCGCGCGCATGCTGCTGGAAGTCAAGGCCGTGCATTTCAATGCCGAGACCCCCTTCACGCTGGCCTCGGGCCTGCCCTCGCCCACCTATATCGACTGCCGCAAGCTGATCTCCTTCCCCCGCATCCGCTCCACGCTGATGGATTTCCTGGCCGCCACCGTCATGCGCCAGGCGGGCTTCGAGGCCTTCACCAACATCGCCGGCGGCGAGACCGCCGGCATCCCCTTCGCCGCGCTGATGGCCGAACGCATGGCGCTGCCGATGACCTATGTCCGCAAGAAGCCCAAGGGCTACGGCCGCAATGCCCGGATCGAGGGCGTGATGGGCGAGGGCGACCGCGTGCTTCTGGTCGAGGACCTGACGACCGACGGCGGATCGAAGCTCTCCTTCGTCGACGCCATCCGCGACACCGGCGCCGCTTGCGCGCATACGGCGGTGATCTTCTACTACGGCATCTTCCCCGAAACGACCGCGCGGCTGGCCGATCACGGGGTCGCGCTGCACCATCTGTGCACCTGGTGGGACGTGCTGGCCGAGGCCCGCGAGAGCGGCGCCTTCGACGCCGCCACGCTGGCCGAGGTGGAGACCTTCCTGCGCGATCCCCGCCCCTGGCAGGACGCCCGCCGGGGCGGCTGACGATTCGTCCACCGCTCGCCCGGCGCACGGCCCTGACAGCCCCGTCAGGCCGCCCTGACACCCCAAGATGTTGACGAGGGGCAGGCCCATACCGCAAGATACCCCCTCGGGCGGGCCGGATTCGCACACAAATCATCCCCAGAAACATACAAGTTGCGGTGCCGGTTCGCGCGGGGCTAGGTAGGCCCCCAACGACCGGTGAGGGCAGCACATGAACGAGGTCGCGCGCATCGACGCGAAGGCACCGCAAGCGGAGGAGCCGGGCACGCTCCCCCACAACATCGAGGCCGAGCAGCAGCTTCTCGGCGCCATCCTGACCAACAACGACGTCTACGATCGCGTGGCCGCCGTCGTCGGCCCGCAGCATTTCTACGACCCCGTCCACGCCCGCATCTTCGAGATCGCCGCCGCCCGCATCCAGAAGAACGCGCTCGCCTCGCCGGTGACGCTGAAGGCCTTCATGGAGGATGACGCCGGGCTCGCCGAACTGGGCGGCGCGGCCTACCTGGCGCGTCTCGCCGCCGCCGCGATCTCGTCCTTCGCCGCGCGCGACTATGCCCAGATGATCTATGACCTCGCGATCCGCCGCGAACTGATCCGGCTGGGCGAGGACATTTCCGCCAAGGCCGCGCGCGTCGACGTCGCCAGCGAACCCAAGGACCAGATCGTCGAGGCCGAACAGGCGCTTTACAAGCTGGGCGAGCAGGGTCAGTCGGAATCGGGCTTCCAGTCCTTTCTCAAGGCCGTCACCGACGCGGTGAACGTGGCCAACGCCGCCTACCAGCGGGACGGGGGGCTGGCGGGCGTGTCCACCGGGCTGACCGATCTCGACAAGAAGCTCGGCGGCCTGCACCGGTCGGACCTCCTGATCCTCGCCGGGCGGCCCTCGATGGGCAAGACGTCGCTGGCCACCAACATCGCCTTCAACATCGCCCGCCGCTATCGCAGGGGGCAGTTGCACGACGGCTCCGAGGGGTCCGTGGATGGCGGCGTGGTGGGCTTTTTCAGCCTGGAAATGTCCGCCGAACAGCTCGCTGCCCGCATCCTGTCCGAGGCGTCCGAGGTGCCGTCCGAACAGATCCGCCGCGGCGACATGACCGAGACCGAGTTCCGCCGCTTCGTCGACGCCGCCAAGACGCTGGAAGCCTGCCCGCTCTTCATCGACGACACGCCGGCGCTCCCGATCAGCCAGCTCGCCGCCCGCGCCCGGCGGCTGAAGCGCACCCACGGGCTCGATGCGCTCTTCGTCGACTACCTGCAGCTGGTCCGCCCCGCCAGCGCCAAGGACAGCCGCGTGAACGAGGTGTCCGAGATCACCCAGGGCCTCAAGGCGATCGCCAAGGAACTGGACATCCCCGTGGTCGCGCTGTCGCAGCTGTCGCGCCAGGTGGAAAACCGCGAGGACAAGCGCCCGCAACTGGCCGACCTGCGCGAATCCGGCTCGATCGAGCAGGACGCCGACGTGGTGATGTTCGTCTTCCGCGAGGAATACTACAAGGAACGCGAGAAACCCGGCGACCACGACCTCGACGCCATGGCCAAGTGGTCGGACGAGATGGAGAAACTCCACGGCCGCGCCGAGGTCATCATCGGCAAGCAGCGCCACGGCCCCATCGGCAGCGTCGACCTCAGCTTCGAGGGCCGCTTCACCCGCTTCGGCAACCTCGTGAAGCCCTGGCAACAGGGCGGCGGCGGCGGATCGGCGGACGGGTTCGGGTAACCACGCGACACCCGCGCGCCAACACCGGAACGGAAAAACCCACGCCCGGAACAGCCGCCGCAAGGCGGCCCGGGCAGCGGCTGGCCGCCCGCTCGGCCAGCCGCTTTGGTGACGTTTGCGCGGGGATTGAGGTCGTCCGAACCCGGCCGCGATCAAGCGTAGACCTCAGACGCCGCAGCGGCTGCCCGCGGCCATCCGCTCCCCTCCGTCTGTCTTTGTCCCCCTCCCCCACCAACACCCCACTGGACAAGCGCCCCGCTTCTCCCCCCAATGGTGGCATGCGCCAGTTGCTTCTCGCCCTCGCCCTCGTCCTTGCCGCACCCGCCGCCGCGCAGGCGCAGGCGCAAGCTCAGGACATCGAGGTGGACGTCGAGCTGATGCTGATGGTCGACCTCTCGCGCTCCATGTCCCCGCGCGAGATCGAGATCCAGCGCCAGGGCTACCGCGCCGCGCTCACCAGCCCCGAGGTGCTGGCCGCCATCGGCGGCGGCATGCTGGGGCGCATCGCCGTCAGCTACGTGGAATGGTCCGGCAGCGCCTCACAGCGCACCGTGGTGCCCTGGACCCTGATCGAAAGCCGCGAGGATGCCGCGCGGGTGGCATCGCGGATCGTGCCCATGGGCGGGCTGGAAACCGTGGGCACCTCGATCTCGGGGGCGCTCTTCGTGGGGGCCGCCCGGTTCCGCGACAACGGCTTTCAGGGGCTGCGCCGGGTCATCGACATCTCGGGCGACGGGCCGAACAACAACGGCGGGCCGGTGACGGCGGCGCGCGACGCGGTCACCGCCAAGGGCATCACCATCAACGGCCTGCCGCTGATGACGCGCGAGGGGCTGGGCTCTGCCTGGCACCTGGAGGATCTCGACCAGTATTACCTCAACTGCGTCGTCGGCGGCCCCGGCGCCTTCGTCATCCCCGTGCTCGACTGGGCCAGCTTTGCCGATGCCGTCAGGCGCAAGCTGGTGCTGGAAATCGCGGGCCTGCCCCCACAGCCCGACCCGGGCGAACGGATCGTCCCGGCCACCGGCTACGACTGCCTGATCGGCGAGAAACTGTGGGAACGCTACCGCAACTACTGGGAAAACCTCTAGGCGGCCCGCCCCGCATCCGGCGCGATTGCCCCATCCCCGCCACGGTCCTGCCTATCTTCCGGCGCGCTTTTCGGCCATATTGTCTCCAAAGAGCGAACGATGCGTCGCCAAGAGCAGAACGATAAGCAGCACGATACGTCAGCGAGCAGGCACAATGAGTTTCACCGTCGTTTCCACCATGAAGAACGAAGGCCCCTTCCTTCTGGAATGGGTCGCCCACCACAAGGTCATCGGCTTCGACCACATGGTCGTGTGCTGGAACGACTGTTCGGACGGCACCGACAGGATGCTGGCCCGCCTGACCGAAATGGGCATCGTCACCCAGCACCCGACCGCGATCCGCAAGGGCGGCATCCAGCGCAGCGCCCTGCGCCAGGCCCGCACCTACCCAGAGGTGCAGAACGCCGACTGGGTCTATGTCTGCGACGCCGACGAGTTTCTCAACATCCACACGGGCGATCACAGCGTGCGGGCACTGGTCGAGGCCAGCGCGGGCGCCGACGTGATCTCGGTGCCCTGGCGCATCTTCGGCTCGGGCGGGGTCGAGGGCTACGAGGACGCCCCCGTCACCACCCGCTTCCGCCGCTGCGAAATGCCGTTCCACCCCGCGACGAACCCCAAGGCGGGCCACCAGGTCAAGTCGCTGTTCACCGGGCAGGACCGGTTCAAGCGCTACGGCCTGCACGTGCCCGTCCTGCCCGACGAGGGCGCCGAGGCGTTCCGCATCGCCCGCCCCGGCGGCGCGCTGGTGACCGAAAGCGACCCGTCCTTCGCCGTGGCGCAGGTCAACCACTACATCCTGCGCTCGATGGACAGCTACCTGGTCAAGCGCGACCGCGGCCGCGCCAACCACATGGACGACGTGCTGGGGCTGGAATACTGGCGCAAGTGGAACCGCAACGCGACCGAGGAAGGCACGATCGACCGCTACCGCGCCGCCACCGACGCGCTGGTCGCCGAATACAAGGCCGACCCGGTCCTCGGCCCCCTGCACGAGGCCGCCGTCGCCTGGCACCGCGCCAAGATCGCCGAGATGCGCACCCGCCCCGAGGTGCAGGAGATCATGCCGGAAATGCAGGCAACGCTCTACGGCCAGGACGATCCGACGCCCATTCGCACCGAAGCCGCCTGATCAGCGCCCCGGCGGGGCCCTTGGCCCTTGACGCGGGCCGGGGCTTTGTCCCAACAGGGGCCATGGGCACCGGCATCCTGACCATCGACCTCGACGCCGTCGCGTCGAACTGGCGCGCGCTCGACGCGCTCAGCGCCCCGGGCGTCGAAACCGCCGCCACCGTCAAGGCCGACGCCTACGGCCTCGGCGTGGCCCCCGTCGCCCGCGCGCTTCACGCCGCGGGCGCGCGCCGCTTCTTCGTCGCCGTGGCCGAGGAAGGCGCCGTCCTGCGCGACGCCCTTGGCCCCGAACCCGCGATCCACGTCTACAGCGGCCACATGCCCGGCGACGCCGGGATCCTGTCGCACCACGCGCTGATCCCCATGCTCAACTCGATCGAGCAGATCACCGGCCATATCGAGGCCCTGCCCGGCCACCCGTTCGGCGTGCAACTGGACAGCGGCATGAACCGGCTGGGGATGGAGCCCGACGAATGGGCCGCCGTCACCCGCCTTGTGATGGGGCAGAACCCCGTCCTCTTGATGAGCCACCTGGCCTGCGCCGACGAGCCCGACCACCCGATGAATGCGCAGCAACTGGCCGCCTTCCACCAGATGACCGACGGCCTGCCCGTGCCGCGCTCTCTCGCGGCGACCGGCGGCGTGCTGCTCGGCCCCGACTATCACTTCGATCTCACCCGCCCCGGCATCGGCCTCTACGGCGCGCTGCCCTTCGAGGACGCCGCCCCCGTGGTGCAGCTTTCCATCCCCGTGATCCAGACCCGCAGCCTCGCCCCCGGCGAAACCGTGGGCTATGCCAACAGCTGGACCGCGGACGAACCCACGCGCCTGGCCACCATCGCGGCGGGCTATGCCGACGGCATCACCCGCCACATCTCGAACCAGGGCGTGCTGTTTCACGACGACATCCCCTGCCCGCTGGTGGGCCGGGTGTCGATGGACCTCATCACGGTGGACATCACCCATCTCGACAGCGACCCCGAGACGCTCCAGCTGTTCTCGGTGATGCAGACCGTCGACGACATCGCAGAGATCGCCGGCACCATCGGCTACGAGGTGCTGACCTCGCTCGGGTCCCGCTACGCGCGCCGCTACGTCTCGGGCGGGGCCTGAGACCATGCACCCCCTTGCCCCCGTCACGGCCGTGGGCCGCTCGACCCTGTCCATGCTCGCCGCCATCGGACGCGTCACGATCTTTCTGGGCGCGACCCTCACGCACCTCGTCCGCCCACCCTTCTATCCGCGCGAGTTCCTCTCGGCGCTTTTGTCCATCGGCTGGTTCAGCCTTCCGGTGGTGGGCCTGACGACGCTCTTCACCGGCGGGGCGCTGGCGCTGCAGATCTACGCCGGCGGCGCCCGCTTCAACGCCGAGGCCGTGGTGCCCCAGATCGTCGCCATCGGCATGGTGCGCGAGCTTGGCCCGGTCCTCACCGGCCTGATGGTCGCGGGCCGCGTCGCCGCCTCCATCGCGGCGGAGGTCGGCACGATGAAGGTGACAGAGCAGATCGACGCCCTCGTGACGCTCTCCACCAACCCGATGAAATACCTCACCGTCCCGCGCGTGCTGGCCGCCACCCTGGCGTTGCCGCTGCTGGCGGCGGTCGGAAACGTCATCGGCATCCTCGGCGGCTATCTGGTCGGCACCACCCGGCTCGACTTCAACGCCGCGGTCTACCTGACCAACACAGTGGATTTCCTCGAAGCCGCCGACGTGGTCTCGGGCCTCGTCAAGGCGGCGGTCTTCGGCTTCATCGTGGCGCTGATGGGCTGCTACCACGGCATGAACTCGGGCCGCGGGGCGCAGGGCGTGGGCCGGGCCACCACCAACGCCGTGGTCTCCTCCTCGATCCTGATTCTCGCGTCGAACTACCTGCTGACAGAGGTGTTCTTTTCCGCATGATCGCCATGCAGGACGTCCACAAGGCCTTCGGGCCCAAGAAGGTCCTCCGCGGCGTCACCCTCGACGTGGCGCGCGGCGAAAGCCTGGTCATCATCGGCGGCTCGGGCACCGGCAAGTCGGTGACGATCAAGTGCATCCTCGGCCTCGTCACCCCCGACACGGGCCTCATCACGCTGGATGGCCAGGACGTCCGCCGGGCGGAACGCGACGCCTTCCTCGCCCGCTTCGGCATGCTCTTCCAGGGCGGCGCGCTCTTCGATTCGCTCAGCGTCTGGCAGAACGTGGCCTTCCGCCTCTTGCGCGGCGCGCTGAAACGCCCTCGGGCCGAGGCGCGCGAGATCGCCATCGAGAAGCTGCGCCGGGTGGGCCTGACGCCGGACGTGGCAGACCTCTTCCCGGCAGAGCTTTCGGGCGGGATGCAGAAACGCGTTGGCCTCGCCCGCGCCATCGCGGCAGAGCCCGAGATCATCTTCTTCGACGAACCCACCACCGGGCTCGACCCGATCATGGCCGGCGTCATCAACGACCTGATCCGCGAGATCGTGGTCGAGATGGGCGCCACCGCCATCACCATCACCCACGACATGTCGAGCGTGCGGGCGATCGCCGACAAGGTGGCGATGCTGCACGATGGGGTGATACAGTGGACCGGCCCGGTGGCGCGGATGGACACCAGCGGCGACCCCTTCGTCGAGCAGTTCATCCACGGCCGCGCCGAGGGCCCGATCGAGGCCGTGCGGTGAGCGCCAAGAGCTTTCGAAAGCTCTTGGTCCGCCCGGCGGCCACCGACGCGCGCCTGCCCCGGCCGGGGCCCGCCCCGTCCACGGGACGGGGCCAAGGGGTTTCGAAACCCCTTGCTGCCCCGGGCGGATAGGTCATGCGCACCACCCTCCGCTACGCCAACCTCGCGCTCCTGATCCTCTTCCCCGTCGCCTGGGCCGCACCGCTGATGCGCGCGGGCCTCCTGCCGCTCTTCGGGCTGTCGGAAATCTCGGTCCTCTCGGGCATCGCGTCGCTCTGGCAAACCGACATCGTCCTCGCCCTCGTCGTCGCGCTCTTCGCGCTGGTGGCCCCCATCGCCAAGACCGCCGGGCTCGCCGCCATCCAGTTCGGCCTCGCGCCGCCGCGCCTCCTGCCCGCGATCGCGCTTCTGGGCAAGCTCGCCATGGCCGACATCTTCCTCATCGCCATCTACATCACCCTGGCCAAGGGCATCGGCGTCGGACGGGTGGAACCCGCCTGGGGGCTCTACCTCTTCACCTTCTGCATCCTCGCCTCGCTGGCGCTTTCGCATCTCGCCGCCCGCGACGCCCGCCGGGGCTGATCCCGCCCACCTGCGGCACCGCCCCCCTCTTCTTCTCTGCCCAAATACTCCCGCCGGAGGCGACCCGAGCGCCGGCGCCGCAGGCGCGGGGCGCGAGACAAGGATCTTGCCGCGCAAAGCGCGGCTCCGCCCAAAAACCCGCCCGCCGCCCCTCGGCACGCCTCCGCCGGCGCGCGCCCCGTTAACCCCGCCCCGTGCCGCCCCCGGCGCCGACGCGATGCCGACGTTGTGCCGACGCGATGCCGCAGAGGGTTTTCCCAGGGCCGACAGGGGTTAATCCCCGATTCGCGCCCTGTTCCGCCCGCCCCGGCAACCCTTCGTTCACCGCCCGCTTGCGCCACGCCGCCCGCCGGGCCATACCCGGAGGCATGGCCAAGGGTCCCACCTTCACCTGCACCTCCTGCGGCGCGGCGCACACCAAGTGGTCCGGCCGCTGCGACGCCTGCGGCGCGTGGAACAGCATCGTCGAGGAGGCCCCGCTCTCCTCCGGCCCCGGCGCCGCCGCGCTCGGCGCCGCGCGCGGCAAGGGCATGACGCTCACCGATCTTTCGGCCTCCGAGCCGCCCGCCCCCCGCGCACCCTCGGGGATGGGAGAGCTTGACCGCGTCCTCGGCGGCGGCCTCGTCCCCGCCTCGGCCATCCTCGTGGGCGGCGATCCGGGCATCGGCAAGTCCACCCTGCTGCTTCAGGCCGCCGCGCGCTTCGCCGGGGCGGGGATCTCCACCGTCTACGTTTCGGGCGAGGAGGCCAGCGCGCAGGTCCGGATGCGCGCCGAACGGCTGGGTCTGGCGCAGGCCCCGGTGCGGCTCGCGGCCGAGACCAGCCTGCGCAACATCCTGACAACGCTTGAAAAAGAGCGTCCCGCGCTCGCCATCATCGACTCGATCCAGACCATGTGGGCCGACACCGTCGACAGCGCGCCGGGCTCTGTCAGCCAGGTGCGCGCCGCCGCGCACGAGCTGACCTCCTTCGCCAAGCGGCGCGGCACCGCGGTGATCCTCGTGGGCCACGTGACCAAGGAAGGCCAGATCGCCGGCCCCCGCGTGGTCGAGCACATGGTCGACACCGTCCTTTATTTCGAGGGCGAGCGCGGTCACCAGTTCCGCATCCTGCGCGCCGTCAAGAACCGCTTCGGCCCCGCCGACGAGATCGGCGTCTTCGAGATGACGGGCGGCGGGCTGGCCGAGGTCGCCAACCCCTCGGCGCTGTTCCTGTCGGACCGCGACACGCCCGCGCCCGGGTCGGTCGTCTTTGCCGGGATCGAGGGCACGCGCCCGGTTCTCGTTGAATTTCAAGCCCTTGTCGCCCCCACCCCGCACAGCCAGCCGCGCCGCACCGTGGTCGGCTGGGACGGCGGGCGGCTGGCGATGATCCTGGCCGTGCTGGAATCGCGCTGTGCCGTCCCCTTCGCGGGGCTCGACGTCTACCTCAACGTGGCGGGTGGCCTGAAGGTGTCCGAACCCGCCGCCGACCTCGCCGTCGCCGCCGCGCTTCTGTCGGCGCGCGAGGACGTCGCCCTGCCTGCCGAGACCGTCGTTTTCGGCGAAATCAGCCTGTCCGGCGCGCTCCGCCCGGTGGGTCAGACGGAAAACAGGTTGAAAGAGGCCGGGAAACTTGGTTTCTCCCAAGCCATCGCGCCAGCGCGCAGCAAGATCGGGTCCGACCCGAGCGTCGCGGTGACAGAGGTGGCGGACCTGACACGGTTCGTGGGAGAGACGTTCGGAGCCGGCTGAAGGCCGCAGGGGTGAGTGCATGGACGGGTTCACGATCATCGACGCCGTGGTGGCGCTTGTCATCGTCGTATCGGCGATCCTGGCCTATTCGCGCGGCTTCGTGCGCGAGAC
>JAUIIC010000260.1 GCA_030431935.1 Alphaproteobacteria bacterium
TCGGGCCGCCGCAGCGCGGCGCGCCTGCCCCTGTCGCTGCACCGGATCGGTGCCAGCAGCGCCATCTTCCTGCGCAAGCACGCCGCCGGGGCCGATCCGGCGGCCCGGCTGGCCGAGCTGTCGGCAGAGCACCGGCGGAAACTTCTGCGCCACATGGTGCGCGGCACCTGCGAGCCGCGGGATGTAGGTCGGCTTCTGGCGACGCTGGCCGCGGGCTGGCAGGACGGGATGGCGCACCCTGTCGTCCCCTGCGTACCGATCACGGGCGATCCTTCGCCCTTCGTGCCCTTTCGGCCCGATCCGCCCTTTTCCGGCATGACGGTTATCGCCACGCGCAGCTGGAACAGGCGCCGCGCCAGGCGCCAGGCCGAACAGGCCGTCGCCTCGGGTCGGCGTGCGACGGTGTTCCTTTTTAGTCCGACAGTGCTTTCTCACCGCGTCCGTTTCACGCGCCGGGGTGTCTGGGAACAGACCGGCGGCATCTTCGGACGCGCCGGACACACCCGAAGGCTGATCGGCCTGCGCCGCTTTTCAACTCTTGTCGCCGCCGAGTGCGGCAGAGTCGCAACCCAAAGGGGCATACTCTAACGTTTGGTAGCCAATTCCCGATAAATCGGGGTTTCGTTCACGATTTCGCCATGTTTTTATCCAACCTGCATGAAATAGCCCTTTGAGGCACAAGAAGGCATGAGGCGAGTATGGGGCGTAAGGTAACAAAAGCCGTCTTTCCGGTTGCGGGGATGGGCACGCGATTTCTTCCGGCAACCAAGTCGGTTCCGAAGGAGATCATGACGCTCGTTGACCGGCCCCTGATCCAGTACGCCATCGACGAGGCGCGGGCCGCCGGCATCAAGGAATTCATCTTCGTCACCTCACGCGGGAAAAGCGCGCTGGAGGATTACTTCGACCACGCGCCCGAACTGGAATCGGAGCTGCGCAAGAAGGGCAAGGACGAACTGCTGGAGATCCTGAAATCCACGAACATGGATTCCGGGGCCATCGCCTATATCCGGCAGCACAAGGCTTTGGGCCTGGGCCACGCGGTCTGGTGCGCCCGCCGCCTGATTTCCCCGAACGAGGCGTTTGCGGTGATCCTGCCGGACGACGTGATCGCGGCGGAAACGCCCTGCCTGCAGCAGATGGTCGAAGCCTACGAGGAGACCGGCGGCAGCATGGTCGCCGCAATGGAGGTTCCCCCCGAAAAGGCCTCGGCCTACGGGGTGCTCGATGTCGCCGAAGACATGGGGTCGATGGTGTCGGTCAAGGGCATGGTGGAAAAGCCGCCCGTCGACGAGGCGCCGTCCAACCTTGCCGTCATCGGACGCTACATCCTGTCGAACAACGTCCTGCGCAACCTCAACAAGATCAAGAGCGGCTCTGGCGGGGAAATCCAGCTGACCGACGCCATCGCGGCCGAGATCAGCGAGGGGCGCAGCGTCTATGGCTACCGCTTCCGCGGGCAGCGGTTCGACTGCGGGTCGAAGGCCGGGTTCCTACAGGCCACGGTCGCCTTCGGCATGGCGCGCGAGGACCTGAAGGACGAATTCACGTCCTACCTGCATGACCTGCTGGCCGTTCAGCGGGCGGCGCAGTAGCGGCCGGGCTGTCCCGTGACCAACATCCTGGTGACCGGCGGTGCGGGCTACATCGGCTCGCACGCATGCAAGGTGTTGCGCGATGCGGGCTATGTGCCCGTGACCTACGACAACCTGTCGACCGGCTGGGCCGACGCGGTCAGGTTTGGCCCGTTCGAGCAGGGCGACCTGACCGACCGCGCCCGCCTGGACGAGGTGTTCCGCACCTACCGGCCCGCGGCCGTGATGCATTTCGCGGCTCTCAGCCTGGTGGGCGAGAGCATGGAGAACCCCGGGAAGTACTGGCACAACAACACCTACGGTTCGCTGTGCCTGATCGAGGCCGCGGTGGCCGCCGGATGCCTGGACTTCGTGTTCTCCTCGACCTGCGCCACCTATGGCGAGCATGACAACGTGCTGCTGGACGAAGACTGCCCCCAGCATCCGATCAATGCCTATGGCGCGTCCAAGCGCGCGATCGAGGATATCCTGGCCAATTTCGGCGAAAGCCACGGCCTGAACACGGTGATCTTCCGCTATTTCAACGTGGCCGGGGCCGACCCCGACGGCGAGGTCGGAGAGTTCCACCGCCCCGAAACCCACCTGATCCCGCTGATGCTGGATGCGATCGACGGCAAGCGGCCCGCGCTGACCGTGTTCGGCACCGACTATGACACGCCCGACGGCACCTGCATCCGCGACTATGTCCACGTGATGGACCTTGTGGATGCCCATGTCCTTGGCCTCCGGTGGCTGGAGGCCGGAAAGGGCAGCCGCGTGTTCAACCTCGGGACCGGGCACGGGTTCTCTGTGCGCGAGGTGATCGAGAAAAGCCGTGCCGTTACCAACCGGGCCGTCCCGATCACAGAGGGCGACCGGCGGCCGGGCGATTGCACGAAGCTCGTGTCCGGCAGTGTCCGGGCCGGCGAGGATCTTGGCTGGCGGCCCCATCGCTCGACGCTTGAAACCATGATTTCCGATGCCTGGCGCTGGCACCAGACCGGCCACTACGATCGCTGAGCCCCCGGCCCGCTGTCTCGACGTGACCCGCCTGGTGTCACGGGTGGGGCGGGGGCCTCACACGGGGATCGACCGCGTGGAACAGGCGTACCTGGACCACCTGCTGTCCTTGCCCGCGCCGCTTTTCCTGCTGTGCCGCACGGCCACGGGATACGTCCTGCTGGACAGACAGGGCGCGCTTGCGCTGGCCTCGCGGCTGGCGGGCGCGGTGGCCTGGGGCGGGCCGGACCTGGCGGGTTTCCTGTCGCGCAAGCTTTCCGCGCCGCGGCGAAGGGCCGAGGCCGACCTGCGGCGCCTGTCGGTGGCGCGGGCCCGGCGGGGGCGGCTGGCCCGACTGTTGCGCACCCATCTGCCAGAAGGCACGGCCTATCTCAACGTGGGCCACAGCAACCTTCACCCCGAGGTGTTCGAGGCCTGGCGCGCGCTGCCCGGCGCGCGGGTCGGCGTGCTGGTGCACGACACCATTCCGCTGGATTACCCCGGGTTCCAGCGTCCCGGCACGCCCGCCCGCTTCGAGGCGATGCTGCGCCGCGTCGGGGCATCGGCGGACCTGGCCATCTACAATTCCGAGGCCACGCGCACCGCGTCCGAGACCTGGTTCGCCCGCTGGGGCCGCGTGCCGCCCGGCGTGGTGGCGCATCTTGGCGTCGTGCCCGCACCCCCCGATCAGGCCGCGCTTCCGCCGGGGCTGTCCCTGCCGCGCCCGTATTTCCTCGCGCTCGGCACGATAGAGCCACGCAAGAACCACGCGCTTCTGCTGGATGTCTGGCAGGCGCTGTCCGCCGAACTGCCGCCCGAGGACCTGCCCGGGCTGGTCATCGTGGGATCGCGCGGCTGGAAGAACGAGGAGGTGTTCCGCCGTCTCGACGCGCTTTCGCCAAAAGCGGGAATCGTGGAGCTGTCGAACCTGTCCGACGGCGCCGTCACCGCCCTGATCGACGGGGCCGCGGCGCTGTTGTTTCCAAGCCGCGCCGAGGGCTACGGATTGCCACCGATGGAGGCAGCCGCACGGGGTACCCCCACAATTTGTGCCAACTTGCCTGTTTATCGTGAAATTCTTGGCGATTACCCCGTTTACGCGGACCCGGACGATGTGTACTTTTGGGAACAATCAATACGAAACTTGGCGGAGAGCATGCAGGCAGGGCAGAGCGGGGAAGGAACGCGGCGCGTTCCACCTGATCTTCCGGATTGGTCGTCGCACTTCGGGGTTGTGCTCGCCCGGACGTGACGTTGGTCAGACGGCGGAACATCTGCCGGTTTGCGTCAAGACACGACGCACGTGAAGCCCTTGCAATCATACCGGCTGCGGCTGCAGCGAAAGCGCTGGCGTCTCAGGGCGTTCCGAAAGCGGCGTCAGCTGAAGCCCGTTGCCCTACGCGCCGAACAGGTGGCGCGAAACGATATCCTGCTGTTCACCGTGCTTCGGAACGAGCGTGTCCGGCTCGACTACTTCCTGAAATACTACCGTGACATGGGCGTCAGCCATTTCTTCATCGTCGACAACGATTCCGACGATGGCAGCCGCGAGTTCCTGGCCGCCCAGCCCGACGTGTCGATCTGGACGACGGCACGCAGCTACAAGCGTGCGAAGTTCGGGATCGACTGGCTGAACTGGCTCCAGTCGAAATACGCGCATGGGTACTGGATCCTGACCGTCGATGTGGACGAGTTCCTGGTCTATCCGTTCTGCGACACGCGCCCGCTGCGGGCGTTGACGGATTGGCTCGACGCGTCGTCGATCCGGTCCTTCAGCGCGATGCTTCTGGACATGTATCCGAAGGGCCCGATCGACGCCCAACCCTACCGCGAGGGCCAGGATCCGCTTGAAATCGCGTCCTGGTTCGATTCCGGCAACTACACGATCGCCCGGAACCACAAGTACGGAAACCTGTGGATCCAGGGCGGCGCGCGGGCGCGGGCCTTCTTTGCCGACCGTCCGGAACGCGCCCCGGCGCTGAACAAGATCCCGCTGGTCAAGTGGCGCCGTCCCTATGCCTTCATCAGTTCGACGCACACGCTGTTGCCGCGCGGCCTGAACCTCGTCTTCGACGAATGGGGGGGAGAGAAGGCCTCGGGCTGCCTGTTGCACGCCAAGTTCCTCGACACCTTCAAGGAAAAGTCGGCCGAGGAACTGAAGCGGCGCCAGCACTATGCCAACAGCTACGAATACCGGTCCTACGCCAGCAAGCTGGCCGAAAAGCCCGACCTGTGGTGCAAGTGGTCAGAGAAATACATCAACTGGCGCCAGCTTGAAATCCTGGGGATCATGTCGCGGGGGAACTGGGCATGACGACGGTTGGGTTCGTCATGCTGGTCCACACCGCCTTCGACCGTGCAGCGCAGGTGGCGCGGCATTGGGCGACCCGGGGGTGCCCCGTGGTGATCCACGTGGACAAGCGGGTGAAGGCGGACGCGCTGTCGGACT
>JAUIIC010000261.1 GCA_030431935.1 Alphaproteobacteria bacterium
ACGCGCTTTACCACAAGGACTCGCACGGGGGTTATCACGAACAGGCCTATTCCATCGACACGGGCGAAGACGAGGGCGGCGAAGCGGTGGTCGAGACCGGCCCGACCTTCGAAGAGGCCTTCGCCGTTGCCAGCGCCTCTGCCGGCGAGCGTCTGTGGCGCCAGTGCCAGGCCTGCCACAAGCTGGAAGACGGCGCCAACGGCACCGGGCCGCACCTGTACGGTGTCGTCGGCCGCGCCGTGGACGCGGTGGCCGGCTATTCCTACTCTGGCGCGCTGGAGCAGGTGGCCGACGTCTGGTCGCCCGAGAACCTGAACGCGTTCCTCGAGGACCCGCGCGGTTGGGCGCCCGGCACCAAGATGAGCTATGGCGGCATGGACGACGTCGAGGATCGCGCGAACCTGATCGCCTATCTGCAGGGCATCGGCGGCTGATCCCTGCCCTTCGGTCTTGTGGGCCGTGCCCCCCGGGCGCGGCCCTTTTCTTTGCGAAACCGGGGCGCACGGGCCGCTCACCGTCCGTTCACGAATTCTTTCGCACGCTGGCCTTCGACAAATCGGTTTCGCACCTAGATTTAGGTATTATTGTCGGTCACGCCGCGACAGGACGGAGGATCCAGTGATGCAGCAGCGATTTGCCCGCGCCGAGACGCTTTCCCGCCATGTTGACCAGGGACGCATGTTCCGCCTCTTGATGGCGGTGCCGTTCACGGTTCTTGCACTGGCCTGGATGGCCGCCGCGGCCAAGGCCGAAGAGATCATCAAGTCGCACGGGATCTCGACCTTCGGGGAATTGCGGTTGCCCGCGGACTTTCCGCACCTGGACTACGTGAACCCCGACGCGCCCAAGGGCGGCGAGATCAGCATCTGGGGCTTCGGTTCCTTCGACTCGATGCACCCCTATTCCACCAAGGGCCGGTCCGGCGGCCTTTCGACGATCTTCTTCGAAAGCCTGCTGGACGGCACCTCGGACGAGATCGGCGCGAACTACGGGCTGGTGGCGTCGTCGATGGAATACCCCGAGGATCGCAGCTGGGTGATCTTCGACATCCGCCCCGAGGCGCGGTTCTCTGACGGCTCTCCTCTCACGGCCGAGGACGTGGTCTTCAGCTACGAGCTTTTCCGCGACAAGGGCCTGCCCAGCTTCCGCGCGGTGCTGCAGGAACAGGTGGAAAGCGCCGAGGTGCTGGACACCTACCGGGTGAAATACACCTTCAAGGAAGGCTTCCCGACGCGCGACCTGCCGTCGACGGTGGGCGGGCTGCCGATCTTCTCGAAAGCCTTCTACATCGAGAATGACCGCGACTTCGAGGAAAGCTCGCTGGAGCCGCTGCTGGGGTCGGGGCCCTACGTGCTTGGCGAAATGGACGTGGGCCAGACGCTGGTCTACGAGCGTGACCCCGACTGGTGGGGCGCCGATCTGCCGATGAACATCGGGCGCTACAACTTCGACCGCATCCGGATCGAGTATTACGCCGACTACAACGCCGCGTTCGAAGGCTTCAAGGCGGGCAGCTATACCTTCCGCAACGAGGCGTCGTCGAAAAGCTGGGCCACCGGCTATGACTTCCCGGCGCTGACCGATGGCCATGTGGTCAAGGCGGAGCTGCCCGACGGCACCATCGCCACGGGCCAGTCCTTTGTCTTCAACCTGCGCCGCCCGCAGTTGCAGGATCCGCGCGTGCGCCAGGCGATCGGGCTGATGTTCAACTTCGAATGGTCGAACGAGACGCTGTTCTACGGCCTCTACGAGCGGGTGAACTCGTTCTGGGAGAACTCTGAGCTTGCCGCCGTCGGCACGCCGACGCCCGAGGAACTGGCGATCCTTCAGCCGCTGGTCGACGAAGGCCTGCTGGACGCCAGCATCCTGACCGACGAGGCGGTGATGGCGCCCACGTCGGGCGAGCGCCAGCTTGACCGGCGCAATGCGCGCGAGGCCTCGCGCCTGCTGGACGAGGCGGGCTGGACCGTGGGTGACGACGGCATGCGCCGCAACGCCCAGGGCGAAACGCTGAAGCTGGAGTTCCTGAACGACAGCCAGACGTTCGACCGGGTCATCAACCCCTATGTCCAGAACCTGCGCTCCATCGGGGTGGACGCGGTGCACAACCGGGTCGACAACGCCGAGGCCACGAACCGCGAGCGCAGCTACGACTTCGACATCCTGACCACCCAGTTCCCGATGGGCTATCAGCCCGGCTCTGGCCTTTTGCAGTACTATGGCTCGAAGACCGCCGACACCTCGGTGTTCAACCTGATGGGGCTGAAGAACGAGGCGGTGGACAAGATCATCGACAAGGTGATCGCCGCCGAGACGGAGGCCGAACTGATCCAGACCGTGCGCGCGCTGGACCGCGTTCTGCGGGCAGAACGCTTCTGGGTGCCGCAGTGGTACAAGGACGTACACACCGTCGCCTACTACGACATGTACGGCTATCCCGAACCGCTGCCGCCCTACGCGCTGGGGAACCTCGATTTCTGGTGGTACGATGCCGAGAAGGGCGAGGCGCTGAAGGCCGCGGGCGTCTTTTGATCCGCCGCGACGGGGTCTGACGGATGGGCGCCTATATCCTTCGCCGCCTGCTGCTGGTGATCCCGACGCTGTTTGGGATCATGGTGGTCAACTTCGCGCTGACGCAATTCGTGCCGGGTGGGCCGATCGAACAGATCATCGCCAACCTCGAAGGCGACGGCGACGTGTTCCAGACCATCGCGGGCGGTGCCGATGCCGGCGCCGCCGAGGCGAGCGGCGGGGATGAACGTTATCTCGGCGCCCGCGGCCTGCCGCCCGACTTCATCGAGGAGCTGGAGCGCGAGTTCGGCTTCGACAAGCCGCCGTTGCAGCGGTTCCTGCTGATGATGTGGGACTACGTCCGCTTCGACTTCGGAGAAAGCTATTTCCGCTCCGTCAGCGTGGTGGACCTGGTGATCGAGAAGCTGCCGGTGTCGATCACGCTGGGGCTCTGGTCGACGCTTCTGGCCTACCTGATCTCAATTCCGCTGGGCATCCGCAAGGCGGTGCGCGACGGCACGTCCTTCGACACCTGGACCTCGGCGGCCATCATCATCGGTTACGCGATCCCGGGGTTCCTGTTCGCGATCCTGCTGCTGGTGCTGTTCGCCGGCGGATCCTACTGGCAGATCTTCCCGCTGCGCGGCCTGACATCGGACAATTTCGACGAACTCAGCCTGCTGGGCAAGGTCGGCGACTATTTCTGGCACATCACGCTGCCGGTGCTGGCCTCGACGATCTCCAGCTTCGCGACGCTGACGCTCCTGACAAAGAACTCGTTTCTCGACGAGATCAAGAAACAGTATGTCATCACCGCCAAGGCCAAGGGCCTGACAGAGCGGCGCGTGCTCTACGGCCATGTCTTCCGGAACGCGATGCTGATCGTGATCGCGGGCTTCCCGTCGCTGTTCATCGGGGTGTTCTTCGGCGCCTCTATCATCATCGAGACGATCTTTTCGCTCGACGGCCTGGGGCGGCTGGGTTTCGAGGCGGCGGTTGCGCGCGACTACCCGGTGATCTTCGGGACGCTCTTCGTCTTCGGGCTCATCAGCCTTGTCGTCGGGATCCTGTCGGACCTGATGTATGTCTTCGTCGATCCGCGCATCGACTTCGAGACGCGGGAGACCTGAGATGGCGATGCCCGACACCGCCCCCCGCCCCGAGGACGCCGCGCCGAAGCCGGCCGACTGGACCGATCTGCCCAAGGCACGGCGCGGCTGGTTCACGCTGTCGCCGCTGAACCAGCGGCGCTGGCGCAACTTTACCCGCAACCGCCGCGCCTACTGGTCGCTGGTGATCTTCGGCATCCTGTTCGGGCTGTCTCTGTTCGCCGAGTTCATTGCCAACGACAAGCCGATCCTGGTGCAGCACCGAGGCAGCATCTACACGCCGATCTTCAACTTCTACCCCGAGACGGCGTTCGGCGGCGACTTCCAGACAGAGGCCGTCTATGCCGATGTCGAGGTGCAGTGCCTTATCATCTCGGGCGGGCTGGACATCTGTTTCGACGACCCCGAGGGCGTGATCGAGGATGCCGCAGACGGCATCGTCGAGGGCGAGGCGATCGAGAAGGGCTGGATGCTGTGGCCGCCGATCCCCTATTCCTACAACACGATCAACGACATCCAGGGCACGGCGCCTTCGGCGCCCGATGAAAACCACCTGCTTGGCACCGACGACACCGCGCGCGACGTGGCGGCGCGGGTGATCTACGGGTTCCGCCTTTCGATCCTGTTCACGATCATCGTCACCGGCATCGCCAGTATCATCGGCATCGTCGCGGGCGCGGTGCAGGGCTATTTCGGGGGCTGGCTGGACCTGGTGTTCCAGCGCCTGATCGAGATCTGGGTATCCACGCCCTCGCTTTACATCATCATCATCATGTTCGCGATCCTGGGGCGAAGTTTCTGGCTATTGGTGTTCCTGACCGCGCTGTTCGGCTGGCCCGCGCTGGTGGGCGTGGTGCGGGCGGAATTCCTGCGGGCGCGCAACTTCGAATACGTCCGCGCGGCGCGCGCGCTGGGCGTGTCGAACTGGACGATCATGTTCCGCCACATGCTGCCCAACGCGATGGTCGCCACGCTGACCATGCTGCCCTTCATCATCACGGGCACGATCGGCACGCTGGCCTCGCTCGACTTCCTCGGCTTCGGGCTGCCCTCCTCGGCCCCGTCGCTGGGCGAGTTGACGTTGCAGGCGAAACAGAACCTGCAGGCCCCGTGGCTGGGCTTTACCGCCTTCTTCACCTTCGCGATCATGCTGTCGCTGCTGGTCTTCATCTTCGAGGGCGTGCGCGACGCCTTCGACCCGCGAAAGACGTTCCAATGACCGGCGCCGCGAACGTTCTCGAGGTCGAGAACCTCAGCGTCACCTTCCGCCAGGATGGCCGGGAGATCCCGGCGGTGCGCGGCGTGTCCTTCACCGTGGGCCGGGGCGAGACCGTGGCGCTGGTGGGCGAAAGCGGGTCCGGCAAATCCGTCACCGCGCTGTCTACCGTGTCGCT
>JAUIIC010000262.1 GCA_030431935.1 Alphaproteobacteria bacterium
ATCTCCTTCTAGGGTCCCGCCGCGCGGGAAAACGCGCCCGAGACGTGCAGGACTCTTTCGCGGAGTCCCGTGCCATGCTATTGTTTCCCAAACAAAAACGATAAGCGGGCAGACAGGCATGAAAGCGGGCTATTCCGGCACGTTCGTGATCTCGTGGACACAGACCGAAATTGATGGCGCCAAGGTGCCGCCCGCGGCGTCGCTTGCCGTGGGCGCGGTCTGGCGCTGGAGCGGCCCGGCCGTGCGCATCGACGGGCCGCAGAACGTGCTGGTGCTGGGGGCGCCCGAGGGCATGGCAGAGCTGCGCCGCCGCGCCGCGCGCAACGTGCGGCGGCTGGTGGGCGAGGCGCTGCTGGATCGCCCGGCGCGGGTGGATGACACCGTCGAGGTGCTGGGCGCGCCCGAGGATCCGATTCTGGACCAGGGCTTCGCGGTCACGGACGGACGGCGGCGCTATACCGTGACGCTGATCGAGGTGCCCGACGCGCGCCCGCTGCTGATGTTCACGGGCGACTGCCCGCCCGAGAACGCCGACCTCTGGATCACCCATGTGCTGAGTTGCGGCAGCCGGCTGAACCGGATCGACGACGCGCCCAAGTCGGTGATCTGCTTTACCCCTGACACCCGGCTCGACACGCCAGAGGGGCCGCGGCCCGTCGCCGAACTGGCCGAGGGCGACCTGGTGCTGACCAAGGACAACGGCGCGCAGCCGATCCGCTGGCGCGGCCAGCGCCGGATGAGCGGGGCGCGGCTGCGTGCCATGCCCGACCTGCGGCCGGTGCGCATCCGCGCGGGCGCGGCGGGCCTCGACGTGCCGGACGGCGACCTGCTGGTCTCGCCCGATCACCGGATGCTGGTGAAGGGGGCGATGGCGGTGCGGCTGTTCAACACCGACGAGGTGCTGGTGCGGGCGCGCGATCTTCTGAACGACCGCACGGTGGTGGTGGATCACCGCCTGTGCGAGGTGACCTACGTGCACCTGATGTTCGACCGCCACCAGGTGATCTGGGCGAACGGGCTGGAATGCGAAAGCTTTCATCCCGTGTCCATGGCGCTGGACGCGATCGACCCGCTGGACCGCGCCGCGCTGGCCGAGCGGATGCCGGACGTGGCGCGCGACGCCGCGCTTTACGGCCCGCATGTGCGCCGTCCGCTGACCCATGCCGAGGCGGCGATCTTCCTGCACGAGGCCGCCGGGCGCCATTGACAGGGCCGGAACCGGCTGTATAAGCGCGGTCTCCGGTGCCCCTTGGGGCGCCGGTTTCATTTGGTGTTGGCGGCCCCCGCAAGGGGAAGCCTGTCGCCCGGCAACGGGAAAGGACAACGCCCTTCATTGCCGCCCGCCGGGCGGCGCCGAAAGAAGGAGATCAGACGGTGACCAAACGCACCTCTGCCAAGTACAAGATCGACCGCCGGATGGGCGAAAACATCTGGGGCCGCCCGAAAAGCCCCGTGAACCGCCGCGAATACGGCCCGGGCCAGCATGGCCAGCGACGCAAGGGCAAGATGTCGGACTTCGGCCTGCAGCTGCGCGCCAAGCAGAAGCTGAAGGGCTATTACGGCGACCTGACCGAAAAGCAGTTCCGCCGCATCTTCGCCGAGGCCGAGCGGGTCCGCGGCGACACCTCGGAAAACCTGATCGGCCTGCTGGAGCGTCGCCTCGATGCCGTCGTCTACCGCGCCAAGTTCGTGGCGACGATCTTTGCCGCGCGGCAGTTCGTGAACCATGGCCACGTGCTGGTGAACGGCCAGCGGGTGAACATCCCCTCCTACCGCGTCAAGGAAGGCGACGTGGTCGAGGTGCGGGATCGGTCCAAGCAGCTGGCCGTGGTGCTGGAGGCCGTGCAACTGGCCGAGCGTGACGTGCCCGATTACATCGACGCCGACCATTCCAAGATGACCGCGACCTTCGTGCGCACGCCGGGTCTGGGCGATGTGCCCTACGCGGTCGTGATGGAACCGAACCTCGTCATCGAATACTACGCGCAGAACTGATCGGTTCGCGCCGTCTGGATCGGGGCCGCGCCATCGGGCGCGGCCCTTCGCGTTCCGGGCCCCGGCCGATCGGCGGGTGGGCCGGGCCCCGTCTGAGGCGTGTGCGCCACCGCGCCGATTTGCCTTGGGCGTCGGGGCGTTTGCCGCTGGTCAGGTCCGGGCGACAGGGCTAGAACGCCCGCGCGAGAGGGAGCACCCGCAATGGCTGACATTCGCCCGCAACCCGGGATCATGGACATCGAGCTTTACGTCGGCGGGCAGTCGTCGCTGCCGGGCGTGCGCGATGTGGTCAAGCTGTCGTCGAACGAGAACCCGTTCGGTCCAAGCCCCGCCGCCGTCGAGGCGTTCCGCAGCGCGGCCCATGCGCTGCACCGCTATCCGTCCACCGATCATGCGTCGCTGCGCGCGGCCATCGGCGAGGTGCACGGGCTGGACCCGGCGCGGATCATCTGCGGCGTCGGCTCTGACGAGATCCTGCAGTTCCTGTGCCAGTGCTATGCCGGTCCGGGCGACGAGGTGCTGCACACAGAGCATGGCTTCGCGATCTACCGGATCGGGGCGCTGGCGGCGGGCGCTACGCCCATTGCCGTGCCGGAACGCGACAGGACGACGGACGTGGACGCGCTTCTGGCGGCCTGCACCGAGCGCACGCGGTTGGTGTTCATCGCCAACCCCAACAACCCCACCGGCACGATGATCGGCACCGGAGAGATCATGCGGCTGGCCGACAACCTGCCGCCGCGCGCGCTTCTGGTGCTGGACGGGGCCTATGCCGAGTTCGTCGACGGCTATGACGGTGGCGCGAAGATCATCGGCCAGCGCGACAACGTGGTGATGACGCGGACGTTTTCCAAGCTCTACGGGCTGGGCGGGCTGCGCATCGGCTGGGGGTATGGCCCGCAAGAGATCATCGACGTGCTGAACCGGGTGCGGGGGCCGTTCAACCTGTCCGAGCCGCAACTGGCCGCCGCCGAGGCCGCCGTGCGCGACCGCGCCTTCGCCGATCGCTGCGCGTCGGAGAACGCCCGCCTGCGGGTCTGGCTGGCCGAGGCGCTGGCCGGGCATGGGGTGCCGTCGGACCCGTCCTTCGGGAACTTCATCCTGGCGCGGTTCGCCGACGAGGCCGAGGCGCTGGCCGCCGATGCCTGGCTGAAGGCGGACGGGATCATCGTGCGGCGCGTGGCGGGCTACGGCTTTCCGCAGTGCCTTCGGATCACCGTGGGCGACGAGGCCGCGTGCCGCCGGGTGGCGCATGCGATCGGCACTTTCCGCGAGGACCAGGCATGAGCGCGCCCTACGCGCGCGTGGCGCTGATCGGGCTGGGCCTGATCGCGTCGTCGATGGCGCATGCGATGCGGCGCGCGGGCATGACGGCCGAGATCGTGGGAACGGCCCGCTCTGCCGGGACCCGCGCCGAGGCCGCCGAGGTCGGGTTCTGCGACCGGATCGTGGACACCCCAGAAGAGGCGGTGGCGGGGGCCGACCTGGTGGTGCTGGCCGTGCCGGTGGGCGCGATGGGCGCCCTGGCCGAGCGCATCGCGCCGCACCTGGCGCCGGGCGCGACGGTGACGGACGTGGGATCGGTCAAGCGGCACGTGGTGGCCGAGGTCTCGCCGCACATTCCCGAGGGCGTGCATTTCATCCCCGGCCACCCGCTGGCGGGGACAGAGCATTCCGGCCCCCGATCCGGGTTCGCGGAACTGTTCGACAACCGCTGGCACCTGCTGATCGCCGACGAGGCCACGGACCCGCAGGCGCTGGACCGGCTGCGCGCCTACTGGACGGACCTGGGCGCGCTGGTCGACATGATGGACGCCGACCACCACGACCTGGTGCTGGCGGTGACCAGCCACGCGCCGCACCTGATCGCCTACACGATGGTGGGGGTGGCCGACGACATGCGCCGCGTCACCGACCAGGAGGTGATCCAGTATTCCGCCGCGGGGTTCCGGGACTTCACCCGCATCGCGGCCTCCGACCCGACGATGTGGCGCGACGTGTTCCTGACCAACAAGGACGCCACGCTGGAAATCCTCGGCCGGTTCACCGAGGAGTTGTTCGCGCTGCAACGGGCGATCCGGACGGGTGACGGCGAGATGCTGTTCGACTACTTTACCCGCACGCGTGCGATCCGGCGGGGAATCATCCAGGCCGGGCAGGACACCGACGCCCCCGATTTCGGACGGACCAAGACCAAGCGATGACCAAGCTGCGCACCGCCCTCGCCCTGATCCCGGCCCTTGTGGCGGGCATGGCGGTGGCGGGACCAGCGTTTGCGCGGGCGCCAGAGGTCTCTGTCCGCCCGCTGGCGCGGCCCGTGGCCGAAGCGCCGGTCGCCCGCGCGGCGGTGGCAGGGCCCGCCACGGCGCTGGCGGTTTCGGTGTCGCCCCGACCGCTGCAGCGGCCCGACCTGGCGCGGGCGGTCGCGGCCAGCGTCACGGTCACGCCGCCACGGGTGGTCATGGTCTCGGCCAGCGCGGCGGCGGTGCGCCTGTCGCCGCGTCCGCCGGCGCGGCCCGAGAACATCGAACGGCGCACGACGGTGCGCGCGGCGGGCGTGCGCACCCAACCGGGCCTGCCGCTTCTGACCGGGCGGCGCGGCAGCGTCTGCGGGCTGGTCGCCATCCAGGGTGAGACGGTGGCGCCCATTCCGGGCCGGATTTCCGGCTGCGGGATCGACGACCCCGTCAAGGTGACATCGGTCAGCGGCATCACGCTCAGCCAGGCGGCGATCATGGATTGCACCACGGCGCGGGCGCTGAACGCCTGGGTGGACCAGGCGGTGGTCCCGGCGGTGGGGCGGCTGGGCGGCGGGCTGGCAGGGCTGAAGGTGGCCGCGCATTACAGCTGCCGCACCCGCAACAACCAGCCGGGCGCGCGCATCTCGGAGCATGGCAAGGGGCGGGCCATCGACATCTCGGCCCTGATCCTGAAGAACGGGGTGCAGATCACGGTTCTGAAGGGCTGGGACGACCGCGATCATGCCCGCCTGTTGCG
>JAUIIC010000024.1 GCA_030431935.1 Alphaproteobacteria bacterium
GTGGCGGCCTTCGTCCAGATCCTGCTGGGTGCGCTCGTGGCCGGGATCGACGCGGGCCGCAACTTCACCGACTGGCCGCTGATGGCCGGGGGCTTCCTGCCGCCCGATCCGTTCCAGCTGACGCCCGCCTGGCGCAATTTCTTCGAGGACGCGGGGCTGGTGCAGTTCATGCACCGGATGTGGGGCTATCTCGTCTTCGTGCTGGCCATCGTCGTCTGGTCGCGGTCACGTCGGTCCGCCTATATGCGCACGAAACGGGCGCATGACTGGGTGCTGGTGGTCCTCTTCGGCCAGATCGTGATGGGGATCGTCACCGTGATGCATTCCGCGCCCTGGCACCTGGCGATCCTGCACCAGATCATCGCCGTGGTCCTGTGGGTCCTGATCCTGCGGGCCCGTCACCTGGCCGGATGGCCGCGCGCGCAATCTGTCCGGGAGGGCATGGCATGACCGCATTCGACGACCTCATGGCCTTCCAGCGCGAGACAGAGGCGCTTTCGGCCATTGCCGGGCGGCTGGGCTGGGATCAGGAAACGATGATGCCACGCGGCGCCGCGGAACAGCGCGGCGAGGAGATGGCGGCCATCGAGGGCGTGCTGCACGCCCGGCGCACCGACCCCCGGCTGGCCGACTGGCTGGGGGCGGTGGACGAGGCCGCGCTGCCGCCCGAGGGTCAGGCCGCGGTGGGCCTGATCCGGCGCGACCACGCGCGCAACACCCGCGTGCCGGCGCGGCTGGCGGCGGAACTGGCGCGGGTGACGAGCGTCTCGCAGGGCATCTGGGCCGAGGCGCGCCGCGCCGACAGTTTCGACGACTTCGCCCCGACGCTCGACCGGGTGCTCGCGCTGAAGCGCGAGGAGGCCGCGGCCATCGCCGATGGCGGCGACGCCTATGACGCGCTGTTGCAGGACTACGAGCCCGGCGCCACCGGTGCGGGCCTCGACGCCATGTTCGGCGCGCTGCGCCCGCGCCTCGTCGCGCTGCGCGAGCGGATCATGGGCGCCGAACGCAAGCCGCGCGCGCTGTCGGGCACATTCGCCGAGGACGCGCAACTGGCGCTCTCGCGCGAGATGGCAGAGGCCTTCGGCTACGACTTCTCCCGCGGGCGCATAGACAAGGCGGTGCACCCGTTCTCCTCGGGCTCGGGCGCGGATGTGCGCATCACCACCCGCACCGCGCCGCACGACCCGTTCAACTGCATCTATTCCACGATCCACGAGGTCGGCCATGCCGCCTATGAACAGGGCATCGACGCCGCGCACGCGCTGACGCCGCTGGGGCGCGGGGTGTCGATGGGCGTGCACGAAAGCCAGAGCCGGATCTACGAGAACCAGCTCGGCCGTTCGCGCGCCTTCACGGGCTACCTGTTCGGACGCATGACCGCGCTTTTCGGGGACCTGGGCGTGGCGGATGCCGAGGCCTTCTTCGGCACCGTCAACCGCGTCGCGCCAGGCTATATCCGGACCGAGGCGGATGAGGTGCATTACAACCTGCACATCCTGATGCGCTTCGATCTCGAACGCCGGCTTGTCGCCGGAACGCTGGCGGTGGCCGATCTGCCGGATGCCTGGAACGCCCGCTTCGCCGCCGATTTCGGCGTGGCGGTGGACCGGCCCTCGCACGGGGTCCTGCAGGACGTGCACTGGTCGGTGGGACTTTTCGGCTATTTCCCGACCTACACGCTGGGCAACGTCTATGCCGGCTGCCTGCACCAGGCGCTGCGCCGCGACATCCCCGACCTCGACGAGAAACTGGTGCAAGGCGACACCTCGCCCGCAACGGTCTGGCTGCGCGAGCGGCTGCAGCGCTTCGGCGGGCTCCGCGCGCCGCGCGACACCATCGCCCATGCCTGCGGCTTCGAGCCGTCCGAGGCGCCACTTCTGGACTATCTCGACGCCAAGTTCGGCGACCTCTACGGCGTGTGACCCGACGGGGCAGGGGGCTTCCGCCCCCTCTGCGCCTGCGGCGCATTCACCCCCGAGAGTATTTCGGAACAGAAGAAGCCAGGGGCGCCCGGCCTGCCCTTCTTCTGTTCGCAAATACTCCGGGGGTCCGGGGGCAGCGCCCCCGGCGGCCGGGATGGGGCGCTACTGTTGCCAGGCGGGCGCGCGCTTGTCGATGAAGGCGGCGATCCCTTCCTCGGTGTCGCGGTTCAGCATGTTCTCGACCATGACCTCGCCGGTATGGGCATAGGCGGCGTCGAGCGGCATCTGGAGCTGGTCGTAAAAGGCGCGCTTGCCGATGCGGACCGCGCTGCCGAGCTTGGCGGCGACGGTGCCGGCGAGGCCCATCGCCTCGGCCTCGAGCGCGTCATGGGGCACCACGCGGTTGACGAGGCCCAGGTCGGCGGCGCGGTCGGCCTCGATGAAGGCGCCGGTCGTGAGCATCTCGAAGGCCTGCTTGCGTGGGATGTTGCGCGAGAGCGCCACCATCGGGGTGGAACAGAACAGCCCGATGTTCACGCCGTTGACGCCAAAGCGCGTGCCCTCGGCGGCCACGGCCATGTCGCAGGAGGCGACGAGCTGACAGCCCGCGGCGGTGGCGATGCCGTGCACCTCGGCGATCACCGGCTGGGGCAGGCGGGGGATGGTCTGCATCATCGCCGCGCAGCGGGCGAAGAGGTCGGCGAAATAGGCGGCCCCGCCATCGGCGGCGGCGCGGCCCGCCGTCATTTCCTTGAGGTCGTGGCCGGCGCAGAAGGCCTTGCCGGCGCCCGCCAGCACGATGGCGCGGATCGTGGTGTCATCGGCGAGGCGGTCGAACTCCGCCTGCAGCGCCGCCAGCATCGCGTCCGAGAGCGCGTTCAGGCTTTTCGGGCTGTTGAGCGTCAGCCGTGCCACGGCGCCGCGATCCTCGCGCAGCAGGATGTCGGTCTGCATCTTGTCCTCCGTTCCGGTTCGGGCCAAGTCTAGGCCCGGTTCGGAACGGGGAAAAGCATGACGTTGAAGATGGATGCGGCGGCGCTTGGCGTCTTCATGCGGGAAGCCTTTCCTCAGGTGGCCGAGGATTTCGTGATCGAGCATGTCGAGGCGAATGCCATCCGCGTCCGGATGCCGGTCAGCGAGCGGAACCTGCGCCCCGGCGGCACCGTTTCCGGCCCCGCGATGTTCGCGCTGGCGGATGTGTCGATCTATCTTGTGGTGCTGGCGATGATCGGGCCGAAGGCGCTTGCGGTGACCACGAATTGTTCGATCGACTTCATGCGCAAGCCGGCGGCGGGTGTCGACCTGATCGCCGAGGCGCGGCTTCTGAAGCTGGGGCGCGTGCTGGCGGTGGGCGACGTGCTGATCCGTTCGGACGGGATCGCCGCGCCGGTGGCGCGCGCCGGGCTGACCTATTCGATCCCGCCCGTCTAGCCTGTCAGGGCATGAGGCGCTGCACGTAGCCGGGCAGGGCGAAGGCGCCCAGATGCACCGCGGGGGTGTAGTAGTTCGTCTCTATCCCGGCGGCCTTGTAGCGCGCTTCAAGCGTCGGCAGGTCGACCGACCGCGCGTCGCCGTTCGTCCCCCAGCCCAGCGCCATCGGTCCGCCCGCATAGGTCGGGATCGTGGCGAGATAGCAGGTCCAGTCCGAGAAGAGCGCCTTGAAGGCGCGCATGGTGTTGGTCAGTTCCGCGCCCTGCATGAAGGGCACGCCGTTCTGCGTCACGAGGATGCCGCCCGGCGCCAGCGCCCGCTGGGCATGGCCGTAGAAATGGTCGGTGAAGAGCACCTCTCCGGGGCCGACGGGGTCGGTCGAATCGATGATGATGACGTCAAAGCCGCCCTCGGTGATGCGCATGAAATCGGCGCCGTCCGCGATCACGAGGTCGAGGCGCGGGTCGTCGAAGGCGCCTTGCGACAGCATCGGCAGGTAGGTCTTCGAGAACTCGACCACGCCCGCGTCGATTTCCACCATCTTCACATGTTCGACGCTGCGGTGCTTGAGCACCTCGCGCGCCATGCCGCCGTCGCCACCACCGACGATCAGCACCCGGCGCGCGGCCCCATGCGCGAGGATCGGCACGTGCGAGAGCATCTCGTGATAGATGAAATTGTCGGCCTCGGTGGTCTGCACCACGCCGTCCAGCGTCAGGACGCGCCCGAAGGTGGGGTTTTCCAGGACGCGCAGGCGCTGGTGGTCGGTTTCGCTGTCGTAGAGGACGCGCGCCTCGCGCAGGGCCTGCGCGTGGTCGGCGTGCAGTCGCTCGACGCTCCACCCGGTCATGTCGGTCATGGATGTTCTCCTGCCTGTCGTGCCGGTTGGTCCCGCGCCCCGGTCCGGCCGGGGCACGGGCGCTTGAGGTCAGGCGGCGGCCGATCCAGGAACCAGGCCGTCGCCGCGCAGAAGCTCGCGCACGCGCACGTCCTCGGTGCCGAAGGCGCGCTTCAGCACATCGACGGCCCGCCAGGGCTGGGCATCGCCGCACATGAAGACGTCGAAGGCGCCATAGCCGATCTCGGGCCACGTGTGGACCGAGATGTGACTTTCGGCCAGCACCGCCACGCCGCTCACGCCCTGGGGCGAGAACTTGTGGGTGTGGATGTGGAGAAGCGTCGCGCCGCATTCGTCCACGCAATCGCGGAACGCCTGCTGGATGCGGGCCTCGTCGTCCAGGCCGCTGCCGTCCACGACCTCGATGATGAGATGCGTGCCGGCAAAGACGCGGCCATCGCGCCGGATGAAATGATCGTCACGGTTCTCGTCGAGAACGTCACGGGTGGGCGCAGCAATGGTGCTGCGGGAATCTTCCGCTTGGGCGCCTGTCTCCAGACCGTACCCCAGTTGGAAGAGGTTGGCGCCGTCCATGGCACATCCCCTTCTAGCCAGTAGTTCGTATCCGTGGTCCCTTAGCGCCCCCCCGGCCAATGGCGGCCGAAGTTGGGATCGGTCCCGTTCGTGGCGTGGCACCTATGGGCCACGCGAGATTCGATCAAGGGGAATTTTCACCTCATGGGAAAAAGAGTTGCGCCGATGCATCCCCGACCGGTCCTTCTCGGGCGAAGGCGGCACGCTTAGGCGGGCGGGCGGCGGCGTCGCGCTCGATTCGAGGAGGGTCTGCCTTGCCTGGTTCCGGATGGATGCACGGGGGAAACACGCCTAGACTGTTGCCACCACCGGTCTGGACCGGAGATCGTCGCAGGCGGAGGGCTTCGGAGAGATCGGTGCGCTCCGGGTCGGCCCGCGTCGGCCCCGCCGCATCCGGGATCGCCAGGGAGGCCTCGGCTTGGACATCGCCGACCGCAGCGAGGGGGGCGCCCCCACCCATGTCTTCCTGATCAACCCGGCGTCGGGCAAGGGGCGCCTGTCCCGAAAACGGGCCGTTGTGGACCGCATTGCCGCTTGCCTCGATGCGCGGATCGTGATGAGCAACTCCGAGGCGGACGCCGCGCGGATCGCGGCAGAGGCGATGCGCGCGGGCATGATCATGGTTGGATGCGGTGGGGACGGCCTTCAGAACGTGATTGCGCAGCAGGCGGTCGAGACCGGGGGCGTGATGGCTGTCCTTCCCCTGGGAAGGGGCAACGACTTTGCCGCATCGCTCGGGATCCGGAGCGCGGAGGACACGGCTGCGGCGCTTCGGGCGGGGCGGGTGCATCATGCGCGCTATGTCGAGGTCTCGCTGGGTGGGGCGACGCGGATCGCGCTCACCTGTGTCGGGGTCGGTCTGCTGAGCGAAGCGAGTTTCCGGGCCGCGCGATTGCCGTTTCTCCGGGGGCGGGCGCTGTATGCCTGCGCGGCACTGATCAGCATCTTGCGTCACGACTGCTGCGAATACCGGCTTTCGCTGGATGGCCGGCCCCAGCGGCAGCGCCTGACGATCCTGCTCGGTGCGGCGTCGGAGTATACCGGCGGTGGGATCCCGATCGCGCCGCGCGCGGGGGACGCGCCCGGCAGGCTAAACCTGCTTTACGCCACATGCCTTGGCCGGGCCGAGGCCTTCGGGCTGCTGATCCGCGCGCTGTCGGGCGATCACCTGGGCCGGCGCGGGGTCGAGAACGGGTATGTCGAACTGTGCGAGGTGGCGGCCGAAGGCGCTGGGGGCCTGGCCTCACTGGTCTATGGCGATGGCGAAGAGCTGGGCCGGTTGCCCGCGCGCTTCCGGATCGGGGCGCGGCCATTGCGGGTTCTTGTGCCGGACTCCGGCGGGCCGCAGCGCTGAGGCATGTGTTCCCCGCTGCGGTCGCCGCGTCCGGCCTGTCAGATGTTTTCGCTGCGGATCGCCTCGCACACCGCGTCGGTCACGTCCTGGGTTGTTGCGTTGCCCCCCACGTCGGGGGTCAGGACGCCGTCCTCGCAGACCTTCTCGACCGCGCGCATCAGGCGCGCCGCCGCGCCCGTCTCGCCCAGGTGGTCGAGCATCTGGCTTGCGGTCCAGAAGGTGGCGACGGGGTTGGCGATGCCTTTCCCGGTGATGTCGAAGGCCGAGCCGTGGATCGGCTCGAACATCGAGGGGAAGCGCCGCTCGGGGTCGATGTTGGCGGTGGGCGCGACGCCGAGCGATCCGGCCAGCGCGCCCGCGAGGTCCGACAGGATGTCGGCATGCAGGTTGGTCGCGACGATCGTGTCGAGGCTGCGCGGGTTCTTGACCATGCGCACCGTCATCGCGTCCACGAGCATCTTGTCCCAGGTCACGTCGGGGAATTCCTGCGCCACCTCTGCGGCGATCTCGTCCCACATGACCATGCCGTGCCGCTGGGCGTTCGACTTGGTCACCACGGTCAGCAGCTTGCGCGGACGGGACTGGGCCAGCCTGAACGCGTAGCGCATGATCCGGGTCACGCCGACGCGGGTGAAGATCGCGACCTCGGTGCCGACTTCTTCGGGCATGCCCCGGTGCGCGCGCCCGCCGTGCCCCGAGTATTCGCCTTCGGAGTTCTCGCGGACGATCACCCAGTCGAGGTCGCCGACCGAGACACCGTGGAGCGGAGAGTTGACGCCCGGAATGATCTTGGTCGGGCGCACGTTGGCGTACTGGTCGAACCCCTGGCAGATCGGCAGCCGCAGACCCCAGAGCGTCACGTGGTCGGGCACGTCGGGCGCGCCCACGGCGCCGAAGAAGATCGCGTCGAACGCCTTGAGTTGGGCCAGGCCATCCTCGGGCATCATCATGCCATGCGACTTGTAATAGTCGGAGCCCCAGTCGAAATAGGTCAGGTCGAATTCCAGATCTGCTTCGCGGCGCTGCACCGCTTCAAGCGCCTGGTGCCCGGCGGCGATGACCTCGGGGCCGATTCCGTCGGCAGGTATCGCGGCGATCTGATAGCGTCTCATGCTAATGTCCCATTGCACTGAAAACGGCATACTTGCCCGCACCGAAGGACTTCGATCCGGCCCCAGCCTGTCACATGCCGTTATCCCGGGTTGACGGGCCCGGAGCAATGCTGGAATTATCATATAAACAGATGATATAATGGAGCCTCGGCATGGAGCTGCGCCAGCTGCGCTGTCTCGTTGCGGTCTCGGAGACGCTGCATTTCGGCCGGGCCGCGCAGAAGCTCGACATGCTTCCGGCCTCCTTCGGGCGCCAGATCAGGCTTCTTGAGGACGGTCTGGGGCGGCGGCTTCTGCAACGCACCACGCGGCATGTGGAACTGACCGATGCCGGGCGGGACTTCGTGGAGGCGGCCCGGGACATCGTGGCGCGCGCCGATGAGCTGGAGCGCAGCTTCCGGGAGGGCCATCAGGACAACGCTCAGGTGCTGAGAATCGGCGCGATCGACAGTGCGGCGGCCGGGCTCATGCCGCAGCTTCTGCCGCATCTGCGCGACGCGCATCCCGATATCGAGGTCGAGCTTCTGGAACAGAAGACCATCCGCCTGTTGCCACGGCTTCTGTCGGGGCGGCTGGACGTGGCGATCGTGCGCCCGCCGGAAGTCCGCGATCCGCGACTCGAGTTCCGACCGCTCTTCGTCGAGACGGCCGTGGTCGCGGTCCCGTCGAGCCATCCCCTTGCGACCCGCGAGGCGCTGACGGTCGACGACATGGCGGACGAACCGCTGATCGTGCCCGAGCGCCGGTCGCGCCCGCACAGCCACGACCTTACGATCAAGCTGTTCCTGGAGGCCGGGCACACGGCCCGGATCACCCAGATCGCAGAGGAAAAGCAGACCATTGTCAGCCTTGTGGGAACGGGGGTCGGGCTTGCGATCGTGCCGAAATGGGCGTCGCGCCTTGCCGTTGGCGGGGTGACCTTCCTGCCGCTGCGGCAGCCGTCCGGGCGGTTGCAGGACCGGCTTGCGCTTTCGGCGGTCTGGGTTCGGGACACCCGGCATCCCGCGCGGGATGCCTTTCTCGAGGTGCTCTATGCCAACATGGACGCGTTGGCCAAGACAGCGTAGCGCTTGATAATATCAGGAAACTATATAAAGCAATTTCCAGGGTGACTCCGTAAGGTTTTCGTGTGAGACCCGGCGCGAAGCAGGATGGAGCGTTGGGAAGTCGCACTATGCGCTCTACAATGTCGTAAATTGCGGCGCTAACGTCGCATGCAATAGAATCAAGTGGAGGAGATTCATGAAGTTCACTGCCATTGCAAAGACGACCGCGATCGCGGTTGCAACGGTCGCGCTGGCGGGCACCGCCGTCGCGCAGGACCGCACCGGCTGGCCCGATAGCTTCACCGTCGGCACCGGGTCGCAGGGCGGCACCTATTTCGGCTACGGCTCGGGCTGGGCCGGCATCGTCTCCGAGGTGACGGGTGTCTCCGGCGCGGCAGAGGTCACCGGTGGCCCGATGCAGAACATGGCGCTCGTGCACACGGGTGACCTGCCGTTCGGCATGACCACCATGGGCCCGGCCGCCGAATCGATCGCCGGCAACAACCCGATCGCTCCGGGCCTGCCGATGACCAACGCCTGCGCCATGTTCCCGATGTACCAGACGCCGTTCTCGATCACGACGCTTGCCTCCTCGGGCATCGAAAGCGTCGCGGACATCCCGGACGGCGCGCGTATCGGCTTCGGCCCCGCGGGCTCGACCTCGGACACCTACTTCCCGCAGATGATGGAAACGCTGGGCGTCAACTTCGAGCGCCGCAACGGCGGCTGGTCGGACCTGGGCGGACAGCTTCAGGACGGCCTGCTGGACGTCATCGCCTTCGCGGCCGGCGTTCCGGTGCCTGCCGTGTCGCAGCTTGAAGTCCAGACCGACGTGAACATCATCGAGTTCACCGAGGAAGAGCAGGCCAAGATCACCGCGGCTTTCCCCGTGGCCAACTTCGACATCGCGGCGTCGACCTATACCTCGCTCGACGCGCCGGCCCGTTCGGTGTCGATGTGGAACTTCGCCATCGCCAACTGCGACGTTGCCGAAAGCTTCGTCTACGAGGTGGTGAACGCGGTCATGGGCGACAACGCGCGCATGGTTGCCACCCACAAGGCGGCCACCTCGACCCTGCCGGAGTTCTGGGATCGCAACACCGTGATGAAGTGGCACCCCGGCGCGGCGCGCTGGTTCATCGAGAACGCGGGCGCCACCATCCCGGCCGACATGATCCACGGCGGCTAAGCCCTCAAAGGCTTTGCCACGATCACGATGCCAACGATCCGCGCCCGACGGTTGGGCGCGGATTATTCTTCTGGACAATCGCGCAAAGAGGGCGGGGGGCTCATGACGGATCGTCAGGATGAAACGGGGGACGAACAACTGATCGCCCAGGGCGTGGACGAGGAACCGATCGAGGGCAATCGCCGCCTGTTCGAGGGCCGCGCCTATTTCGTGCTGGCCTTTGTCGCGACCTTCTATGCCGCGTTCCACATGGTGGCGCTCAACGGGGTGTCGCTGTCCTCGACGACCGGGATCGAGCTGGAGTTCCTGCCGCAGTTCCCGCTGGAGACCTGGAATTTCCGCATCGCGCACATCGCCGGGGCGCTGGCGCTTGGTTTCATCCTGTTCTCGGCGCAGAACTTCGCGCTGGACAAGCCGCAGAGGCCGGGCGGAAAAGCGATCTCGCTCCTGGCGGCAGTTCTCATCGTGCCTGCCGCGCTGGCCGGGTTCACGGCCATCGGCTTTGCCAACGACATCGCAAGCGGCGACCTGCCGCAAATGGGCGGCCTGACGACCTGGGCCGCGTTCCCCGGTACCGAGATCTACGAGACCGAGGTGCGCTGGTTCGGCATCCCGCTTCTGGTCGCGACCTTCGGCGCCATCCTTACCGGCTGGCTCGAGCGGCGCGACCGCGCCCAGTTCGCCGCTTCCGACGTGGTTCTGGCGGTCTGCGGGATCGTCGTCGCGCTCTACCTCATCCCGATCTACGGCACGGCGGCACGCAACTCGGTGGGGACACCCTTCGTTCCGATCGGCGTAGCCTTTGCCGCGACCGCGGGCACCGCGATGATCCTCGAGCTGACGCGCCGCGTGGCGGGGCTGGCGCTTGTCATTATCACGGGCGTGTTCCTCGTCTACACCTTCACCGCGCATCTTCTGCCTGGCATCCTGGCGGTGCAGAACGCCTACAGCTGGCAGCGCTTTTTCGGCCATGTCTATTCGGATGCGGGCATCCTCGGGCCGACGACGGCGGTGTCCTCGACCTACATCATCCTGTTCATCATCTTCGCGGCCTTCCTGCAGGCCTCGAAGGTGGGCGACTATTTCGTCAACTTCGCCTTCGCCGCGGCGGGCCGCGCGCGCGGCGGTCCGGCCAAGGTGGCGATCTTCGCCTCGGGGCTCATGGGCATGATCAACGGCACCTCGGCGGGCAACGTGGTGGCCACCGGGTCACTGACCATCCCGCTGATGAAGAAGGTCGGCTATCAGAAGAAGACCGCGGGCGCGGTGGAGGCTGCCGCGTCCACCGGCGGGCAGATCATGCCGCCGATCATGGGCGCGGGCGCCTTCATCATGGCCGAGATCACCGGCATTCCCTACCAGGAAATCGCCATCGCGGCGATCATCCCGGCGGTGCTCTACTTCGTGTCGGTCTACTTCATGGTGGACTTCGAGGCGGCCAAGCTGGGCATGCGCGGCATGCGCGAGGACGAGCTGCCGAAGTTCAACAAGATGGTCCGGCAGGTCTACCTGTTCATCCCGATCATCATCCTGATCTACGCTCTGTTTCTGGGCTATTCGGTGATCCGGGCCGGCACGCTGGCCACCGTGGCGGCGGCCGTCGTCAGCTGGCTGACGCCTAATCGCATGGGGCTGCGCTCGATCCTGCGGGCGTTCGAGCTGGCCGGGGTCATGTCGATCCAGATCATCGCGGTCTGTGCCTGCGCGGGCATCATCGTGGGCGTCATCAGCCTGACGGGCGTCGGCGCGCGGTTCTCGGCGGTCCTGCTCGACCTGGCCGATGCCTCGCAGCTCCTGGCGCTGTTCTTCGCCATGTGCATCGCGATCCTGCTGGGCATGGGCATGCCGACCACGGCGGCTTATGCCGTCGCCGCGTCGGTGGTCGCACCGGGGCTGGTGCAACTGGGCATTCCGCTTCTGACGGCGCATTTCTTCGTCTTCTACTTCGCCGTTCTCTCGGCCATCACGCCGCCCGTGGCGCTGGCCAGTTACGCGGCGGCGGGGATATCGGGCGCCAACCCGATGGAGACCTCGGTGGCGTCGTTCAAGATCGGCATCGCGGCCTTCATCGTGCCGTTCATGTTCTTCTACAACTCGGCCATCCTGATGGACGGGCCGGTGATCGACATCGTCCGGGCCGCGGCGACGGCGGTGGCGGGCGTGTTCCTGCTGTCCTCGGGCGTGCAGGGCTGGTTCATGGGCGGACGCTCTGCCTGGTTCATCCGGGTGATCCTGATCGCCGCGGCGCTGTTCCTGATCTCGGGCGGTCTGGTCACCGATCTGATCGGTGTCGGGGCGGCGGTCCTGGCCTTCTTCGTCCAGAGGGTCTTTCACCCGAACCCCGACGCACCGATGCCCGTCAAGGGACTGGACTGAGGCCGGCCTGACGCCCGCCGCCTGACGCGGCGGGGGCGGCTTTCATCGCCGGTCGGGCGTTGGGTGGCGACGGAGTGGCCCCGGCCGGCCCGACGAGGCGCAGGATGCTGGATGGCGTTTCGACCGGGTGCGGCCTTAGGCTCCAAGTCCGGCGTTCACCTCGCGCGGGACCTGCATCTCGGGCTGGTTCCTACGCGCGGGTGTGGATCAAGCGGCCCGGCCGGTGGCCCGGCCGAGGATGGATGCCGCGTCTCCCGCGCTTCCGGCCCATGCAACGTATTGATCGGGCCGCACGAGGATCAGCGCCGCGCCGTAGTCCCTGGCAGCGGGGCTGGCGGCGCTGTCGCCGACCACGCGAAACGGTATCCCGAGCCTTCGGGCCGCCGCCTCGAACGGGTCAACCCTGTCGCGCGCCTCTCCGAAGGCAAGAAGGGTGAAACCGTCGCCAAGAGCCTCGAATGCGCTCTCGCCCGTGCCCAGGTCGCGGGGCGGCAGGTGATGGCCCGCACGGGCGGTGAAGCTGTGCTCTCCGGCGATTCCGGTTTCGCCGCCGGGCGGGCCAAACACGATGGGGCTACCTTCGTAATGGGGTTCGTACGTGGCCACGTAGCCCGTGATCTGGGCCCCGAACTCTGCCCATGCCGTCTTGAACGCGGCGGGTGTCTGCGCGCGCGCGCAGACGTCGAGATAGGCGCGATCCTTCTCGATGCCGCCGGCGATGATCCGGTCGGAGGTCTGGGCAATGATCGGGCGGCGTTCGGCCCCGTAGCTGTCCAGCACGGCGTCATCGGCCCAGCCCTGCAGGACCCCGGCAAGCTTCCAGCCGAGGTTGGACACGTCCTCGAGCCCGGTGTTCAGGCCGAAGCCGCCGTAGGGCGGATGCTGGTGGGCAGCGTCCCCGGCAATCAGCATGCGCCCCCGCCGGTAGGCAGTCGCCACCTTTACCCTGAGGTCCCAGAAGCCGATATGGGTCAGCGTCGAGGCGACGGGGCGGCCGACTGCTTCGGCCAGCATGGCGTCCCAGTCGAAGGTCTCGCGCACGGTGTCCTTGGGAACCGGGGCGTGAAAGAAGAAGTCCTCGCCAAGATCCACGCGCCCGAAGAACTTCCAGTAGCCGTCCAGCGCCGGATCCATCACCCGATAGGTCGAGCAGTCGGGATAGATCGACAGCGCCTCGTGCAGCTCTTTCGAGCGAAAGACGGACAGGACCATCCTCTGGTCGAAGTTCACGCCGTCTCGGTCCGTGCCCATCGCGCCCCGGACCAGCGAATGCCCGCCGTCGCAGCCGATAACGTAGTCGGCCCGCAGCACCTCGACGCCGGTGTCCGCGTCGGACCGGTCCTGTTCGTCGGCCGACCACGAATAGAATCGGCGCTGGTCGCCCGGCGCATCGGCCACCGTCACCCGCACTTCGGTCCCGGTGTCCGTGACGTCGCGCGCGACCTTGCCGTAGATCAGCGTGACCCCTGGCAGTTCGGCGGCGCGGTCTCGCAGGACGCGTTCGGTCTGGTACTGCGGAAGCCGTTCGTTACGCGTGTGGTAGTAGGTGCGGATGGGTTCTTGCCGATTGATCCCGGCGGAATGCCAATGCTCGGTCAACAGGGTCTTGTAGAGCGTGATCCCGCCCGTGGCATGCCCCTTCGGCATGGTTCTGGCTTCTCGCAGCTGGCGTTCGCATCCCCAACGCCAGAAATGCTCGACCGTGCGGTGCGACAGGTTCTGTCCCTTGGGGATCTCGACGATGTCGACATGCCGTTCGACCAAGACGCAATCGATGCCGCGCAGGCCCAGTTCTATGGCCATGCCGTGACCGACAGGACCGCCGCCGACGATGATGACTTGATGGCGTTTCGACATGCGCGACTCCCCGATGGGCCGGTCAGCCTCGACCCCGTCGGATCCGGACCGATTTTGTGCTGGACGTCAAATTAAGCATTTTATATAAGATTATGCATAAAAAGTCGGACCATGCAAGTCAGCGCAGGAAGGAAAACCCATGTCAGATCATGACACTCCGGCCCCGGTTGCCGATCGTCCGCTGAAACTGGTACAACCGCTCTGGGCGATCATCTTTCGCAACACCGCACCGATGGAGGTTGTGCGCCAGCACCGCGAGGCCCATCTGAAGCATCAGGTGGAACTGGAGCGGGCGGGGGTGCTCTTCGGGGCCGGCCCGCTGGCAGAGCTGGATGGGACCCGGGTGGGGCGCGGTCTCATAATCATCCGCGCCGACAGCGCCGAGGAGGCCAAGAGGATCGCCGACAGCGACCCGATGTTCGCCGCCGGGGTCCGCCAATACGAATTGCACCAATGGCAGATCGCCGAGGGCAACCTGCGCATCACGCTTCATATCTCGGACGGCTCGCATATCGTTCACTGACGCGAAGGGCGGCTGCAAGGCCGCCCTTCGCCCTTCGCCCTCCGCTGGGCACCGGCCCTAGTCCTTTGTCTGAAGGTCGTGATAGCCAAGCTCGGCCCGCGCCTGTCTCAGCGTCTTGCCTGCCCTCAGGGCCGTCCGGATCCTTTCCTCGACTTCCGAGATCTCCTCGGCGACCCGTAGCACCTCTGCCTCGCGGGCCCGGGGGATGACCACGACGCCGTCGCTGTCGCCCAGCAGGATGTCGCCGGGCGCAACGCGCGCATCGCCGATGTTCACCGGCACGTTCAGCCCCTCGACCGTGACCCGGTCCTTGCCGGTGCGCATCGAGAACGAGCGGGTGAAGACAGGATAACCCAGCTCCAGGCACAGGTGGACATCGCGGCAGGCGCCGTCGATGACGGTGCCGGCGACCCCGTTGCGGTCGGCGAGGAACGTCATGATATCCCCCCAGACCGTCGCATCCTCGCGGCCGCCATTGTCCAGCACCACGACATGGCCGACGGGCACCTCGTCGAGAAAGTCGCCGACGCTGCCCTTGTCATGGTCGCGCGGGCCGTAGAGCACGGTAAAGGCCCGGCCGCACATCCGGAAGGCATGGTCGCGCGGCTTTATTCCGCGGCACTGGCCGGGAATGCCCAGCCTGTCCAACGCGTCTGAGACCGCCGCGGTGTCGAGTTTCGAGCAACGCATCACGTTCGGGTCGGTCATCTGGTTTCCTTTCTCGCACGGCGGCGGCGCGGGCTCAGCGCCGATCCAGCAGGGTTTCGTAATCCGCGCCCATAACCGTGCTGGCCGGGATGCCCCGGGCGGCGTCCTCGGACATCAGGCGTTCGCGCGCGACGATGCGTTCGGCGGCGGCGATGATCTCGGTGGCGCGGTCGGCCGGCAGGAAGACGATCCCGCTGGCGTCCGCGATCACCAGATCGCCGGTCTCGACCGTCACCTCGCCGACGCGGATCGGGACGCCGGTCGCCTGTTCCCAGACGCGACCACGGGCGGTGCGGGCGGTGAGGCGGCGGGCGAAGACCGGAAAGCCGAGCGCCCGGCATTCATCGATGTCGCGCGCCGGGCCTTCGCAGATCACGGCCTGGATGCCGCTGGCCACCGCCGCCGCGGTCAGAACGCCGCCCCATGATCCTGCGTCGATGCCGGTCCGCTGCTCGACCACGATGATATCGCCGGGCCGGCCGGTCTCGATCGCCCGGGTGCACAGGTGAGTCCTGGCGGCGCCGGGCGGCGGGGGCTGGTCGGTCAGCCTGACGGTGATGACCGGCCCCGCGATGCGCCGGTCGGTCGACCAGCGAGGAATGTCCGAGACGGATGGCGGCAGTCCCAGGCTGTCGCAGGCGTCGGACAGGGCGCAGGCGTCCAGCCGGGTGAGGCGTTCCACGAGATCCATCGCTCAGCCCCAGACGACAAAACCCTGGGCCGTCCCCGAACCGGCCTCGGACCTGTAGCACGGCACGTAGTCGAGCGTGCGGGGCGTCAGGTCCAGCCCGGCGATGCATCCGGCCAGCGCGACCCAGGTCTTCAGTTCCGAGGTGCCTGCCTGGTAGATGCTTTCCGGCGTGGTCAGCAATTCGTCGACATCGCCAGAGGTCAGGGACGAGATCACCAGCTTGTCGAACGCCTCGTCGATGATGAAATGTGTCATGCCGCCCGATCCGAACACCGCCACCCGCGCATCGCTGTCCCAGGCGTCGATGGTCCGGCGCACGACCTTGCCGACCTCGTAGCAGCGCCGGGCCCGGGGCTGGTTCGGTTTCCAGAAGGTGTTGAGCACGATCGGAACATGCGGGATCACGTTGTCGGACATGATGTTGCGATAGACGAAGCCGAAGGCATGGCTGGCCCCCGCGCTTTGCAGCTTGCCCCGCGGCTGGATCGTCGACATCGCCACGTCGATGTCGTTTCCGGTCATGTCCGCGATGATCTTGCGGGCCAGTTCGGGATGGCAGTCGTGGGTCAGGGCGACCTCGGGGGCGTGGCCGGGCTCTGCGATGGCGATACCGGGCGGCAGCTGGGCCTTGTCCTCTTCGGTCATCGGGCTGTTCTCGATGGTCGCCCCGGCATAGACGGCGATGGCCGGCTGGTTGTCGGGAAAGTACATCTCCTGCTGGTCATTGCCGAAGATGATGGCCACGTCGGGTCTTGCCGCCTCGTAGGCCTTGCGCATTTCTTCCATGGCGACGCGGTTGCGTTCGAACTTCTCCGTCCAGACGTCCAGCGTGATCTCGGCGGCCAGGTTCTCGTCCTTGCGCAACTTGACCAGTTCGTCGAACGAATAGTAGTTGCCCCGGAAAGGGTGGTCGGTCTTCTGCTTGTCCGCGACGACGCGCAGGCCCCATTGGTCGGGCGGGGTGTGCAACTGGGGGCCGTGCGAGGTGGCCGCCGCAAAGACGATCTTCGCCATGATGTCGGTCCTTTCTGTCTGGGTGGGGCGGGCGGCTCAGCCCTGGTCCTTGCTGTATTTTCCGGTCAGTTGGGTGGCGTGCAGGTTCCGCATCCCGGTAAAGCCCTGCTGCATCCGGTGGAGATGCGTCTCGCGGGTCCATGTCCGTTTCAGCGGATCGCTCACATGCACCGTCAGCCGGCCGAGGCCCTCGGTCTCCATCTCGATCCGGTCGCCGTCGGCGAAGGCGTGCAGCCCGCTGTGATTGGTTCCCATGGCCAGGATGTCGCCGGGGCCGACGCTGTGGATCGATGTCAGCCATTCGATGCAGGCGCGGATCGGGTAGGCCATGTCCTCGGTGTTGTAGTCCTGGCGCAGCTCGCCGTTGTTCCACAGCCGGACAGACAGGTTCTGGGGGTCCGCGATCTCGTCCGCTGTGACGATGAAGGGCCCGAGCGGCCCGAAGGTGTCGCGCGACTTCATCATGAAATAGATGTTGCGGTCCGGGCCAAGGCCGCGCGCCGATCCGTCGATGAAATTTGTGTAGCCGAAGACGCAGTCCATCGCGTCATCCTGGCTGACTTGGCTGGCGCGGCGCCCGAAGACGACGGCGATCTCGGCCTCGCCCTCGAAGACGGTCGCCGGCACGTCGGGCAGTTCGATGGTGTCGCCGTCCCCGATGATGCAGGACGCGGGTTTCGCGAAGGCGTTGAGCGGTGGCCGTTCAGTGCGCAGCCCGTATTCCATGTAGTTCGAGGCCATGCAGACGATGTTGCCGGGCCTGGGAAGTGGCGGCTGCAGGCGCACGTCCGCCAACGGCTTGCCCGGCTCGGACGCGACACGGGCTTCGAGGCGCGCGCGGTAGGTTCCGAAATCCGCGATCAGTCCCTGCATCAGGTGCTGCGGTTCGAGCCTGGGAATGGCGTCCAGTTCGTCGGTCACATCGACGATCACATCACCCTTGACGACGCCCAGCCTGTAGTCGTCGAAGAAGCCCAGCTTCATGGCCGCCCTCCCTTGGATCGCGCCTCGATGATGTCCTCAAGCTTGAAGAGCTCGACCGCGTTGCCGCGCAGGATCGCGTCCTTCTCGGCGTCGCCGATGATGTCCAGCGCCTTCACCGAGGGCGCCACGTCATCCATGCAGCGTCCCGTGTGCGGGTGGACCTCGGATCCGATTCCGGGGCATTCCGCCCCGAACAGGCACCGGTCGGCCCCCACGGTCTTTACCAGCAGCTCGACCGCGTCCTGGGTATAGAGGACGGTGTCGAAGTAGAGCTTCTTGATCCGGTTCGAGAACAGGCGGCTTTCGTCCCCGCCCGAGCGGCGCAGCGTCCCCGCCTCGAAGCGGCCTATCTGGTAGGGGATCGCGCCGCCGCCGTGGCTGACCAGGATCTTGAGGTCAGGGAAATCCTCGAAGACGTCCGAGTTGATCAGGCCGAAGACGGCGGTGGTTTCTTCGTTGATGAAATGCAGACTGTAGGGTTCGCGTTCGCAGCGAGAGCCGGTGCCGTGGATATGCGCCACCACGTCCAGTTCGCAGAATTTCTCGTAGAGCGGATACCAGTACCTGTCACCCATGGGCGGGGCCTTCTGACCCGAATTCTCGTAGGGATCGGGGTTCAGCAGCGCCCCCCGGAAGCCGAGCTCGTTCACGCAGCGCTCCAGTTCGGCGATCGCCATGTCGAGAGGCTCGCCACAAGGCTGCGGCAGCCCGGCGATGCCGAAGAAACGGTCGGGATATAGCTGCGTTTCCCGGTAGATGATGTTGTTCACCTCTTCGTGGAACCACTGGACGATCCGGCTCGGCTTTTCCGAATGCATCAGCTGGAAGGGACGCGGGCTGATCGCCTGCATGTCCGTCTTCACATGGTCGATGTAGTCCATGTGGCTGTAAGGCCCGATTTCGGCGTGTTGCTCGACGGCCTCGCGGATCTGGTCGTCGGTCACCTTCACTCCGCCGCGGCCATGGGTACCGCGCGCGGAGAGTTGCAATGCCTTGTACGCCCAAAGCTCTGCAGGTGCGCTGACATGAGCGTGGCAGTCGATGATCATGTTTCTCGTCCTTGGTTGCGCTGACTGCCGCGATCCAGTCCCGAAGGCGCGGCGAGGGGGCGGAGCGCATGGGTCATGCGCTCCGGCAAGTTTGGATCAGCCGTTGTCTCCGCTCATGATGCGGATGGCGTTGTCGATCACCTCTTGCGGCAGGCTGTAGGCGTCCGCGATGAAGGCGTCGATCTCGGCCCCGGTGGTCAGGAAGACCGGATCGGGCAGCTTCGCTTGGACAACCGCGATATAGGCGGGATCGTTCACCGTGTCGGTGACCGCCTGGCGCAGGGCCGCGACGCGGTCCGCCGGAACACCGGGCGGCAGGGCATAGGGCCGCGACATTTCCTCGACGCCGAAGACGAGGCGCATGATGCGCTTGTCCATCTCGTCCTTGACATAGTCGAGCGCCATCGGAACGCCCATCTCGGTCAGTTCCGGCTCCGGCACGATCGCAAGCTGGGCGATGACATGCCAGGCGCCACTGTCGAGCAGATGGCCCTGACGCTCCTTGAGCGAGGCCCAGGAATAGCCGAGCTGTCCGTGGATCTCGCCCTGTTCGAGGGCAAGCAGGATGCGCGGATTTCCTTCATACCCCAGCACGAGGTTGAACTTCGTGCCGGTCGTGGCGTTCAGAAGCCGGGCATAGACCGAAGAGCTGGCGCCCGCGCCGGACGAGCCGATGTTGGTCTCGACCTGCATGGCTTCCTCGAAGGTCTTGGCCGGGGCATCGGTGCGGAACAGCGCGATCGCCGTCGGCCGCCGGGTCGGGCTGCCCAGCCAGTTGACCTCACGGGGATCGAACTCGACCCCGGTCTGTTCCCACAGGTGGGCGAGCAGGATGTTGGCCGAGAACAGGCCGATGACCGTTCCATCCTTTTCGGCGGCATTGAACACGTAGTTCGCGGCCCGCAGCGTGCCGGCCCCGGGCATGTTCCGCGCGACGATCTGCGGATTGCCGGGGATATGATTCTGCAGGTGCTCGATGAAGACATCGAGGCTGGCCTGCGCGGGGCCGCCCGGGGGAAAGCCGGTGATCAGCGTCACCGTCTTGCCGGCATAGAAGTCGGCGACCTCGTCGGCCTGTGCCGCCGGTCCCATGGCCAGGGCCATCGCCGTCGCCGCGGTCGCCGCCATCACGGTTCGTCGGCCGATCGATCCGGACGAGGCTTTCGAAGTGCGGTTCCTCGTGAGTCTTTTCAGGAATTCCATGATTTCTCCTCCTCTGTTGTTGTCGTTCAAACCGATGGGATCGCGCGCAGGGCGGGCCATAGGTTGCCAAGCAGGCTGTCGGGCCACGGGAAGGACAGCACCTGGTCGAAGACCAGGAAGATGAACAGCGCCACGCCAAGGGCGAGCGGCAGCACGAGCGACCAGCGCTCCCTGTTCTCGACCCGCATGAACAGGACCACGAAGGCGAAGACCGACGGGATCATGCCGATGCAGTAGACGCAGGCGAGGAACGCCAGCACCCAGGCAAAGAGCCGCCCGGCGCGATGCATCGTGTGGGCGTTGCCCATGCCGTCGTCCTCGGCGGTCAGGTCCATGTGGATCGACCGGCGCACCTTTTCGACCGTGGGGCTTTTCAGGGCATCGTCGCCATGCGTGCTCGACCGTCTCATGCTGAGGTTCGCGAGGCTGGCGACAAGGCACAGGATCGCCGCGCCGCAGACGAAGAGCGGCCCGGTCCGTGCCGCGGTCTGCCAGGGCAGGGCGGTCACGAACATCGCCACCAGCAGCACGATCAGCACGCCGTAGAGAATGTCGCCGGGATAGAAGCGCGGGCGGCTGATCTGCCGCGCCATCTCGCGGATGCCGCCCTCGGCGCGCAACTCGACAACGAGGGGGCGGATGAAGCCGATCACCGAAAGGATCACGACCACGGCGACGATCGGGCGCAACAGCCATTCGAAGCCGTAGATGCTGAAGGTCACGAAGAGGTTCTGCTCGATCAGGCTGCCCAGCACGAAGCCCAGGATGAGCGGCGGGCGCGGCCATTTCAGGCGCTTCATCGTCCAGCCGAGCACACCGAAGATCAGCAGTGTGGCGATGTCGCCCCAGCTGCGAGAGGCGGAATAGGCCCCGATGAAGGTGATCCCGAAGACGATCGGGAAGATGATCGTGTAGCGCAGCATCGCAAGCTTGGCGAACTGGCCGCTGAGCGCAAAGCAGAGCCCCGCGCCAAGGATGTTGGCGATCGCGACGCTCCAGACCATGGTGTAGGTCAGGCTGAGGTTCGTGGTCAGCATCGCCGGTCCGGGCACGATGCCGTGGACGATGAACGCGCTCAGAAGCAGCGCCATCGCGGCGCTTCCGGGAACGCCGAAGGCGATGGTGGGGACCAGCACGCCGCCTTCGCGCGCGTTGTTGGCGCTTTCCGAGGCGATGACGCCCCGCACGTCGCCCTTGCCGAAGGTCTCGCTGGCGCCCTTCTCGGTGCGTACTGCGTGGCCGTAGGCGACCCAGTCGATGATCGCCGAACCGATGCCGGGAATGGCGCCAAGTCCCGAGCCGATGCAGCCGCTGCGGATCACCAGCCACCAGTTCTTCAGTACGTCCCTTGCGCCCTGGGCCATGCCCGAACGGGTGTCGGTGTGCTTGTTTGAGGCGATCGATGTCCGGGAAATGGCCAGGTCGAACAACTCGGGCAGGGCGAAGATTCCCAGCACCACGGGCAGAAGCGGCAGGCCGTCGTAGAGATACAGCAGATCGAGAGTCCGGCGCAGCGATCCGGTCTGCGGGTTCGATCCGACCATCGCGAAGAGAATGCCCAGGCAGGCCGCGACGAGCCCGCGTAAGGGGGCGCTGCCCGACAGGACCGAAACCATCGAGATCCCGAACAAGGTCATCGCCAGCAGTTCCGGTGACCCCAACAACAGCACGAAGGGCCGCAGGAGCGGGATGAAGAGCCCCAGCAAGGCTGCGCCGAACAGGCCGCCTAGAAGCGAGGACAGGTAGGCGGCGGCCAGCGCGCGGCCGGCCTCTCCCTTCTTGGTCATCGGGTAGCCGTCAACCACCGTCGCCGCCGAGCCGGCGGTTCCCGGCACCCCGAAAAGAATTGCGGGGATCGAGTCGCCCGTGGTGATGACGGACCCCAGGCCAAGCAGGAAGGCCAGCGCGGTCGCCGGGTCCATCGTGAAGGTGAAGGGCAGGATCAGGGCCGTGCCAGCCAGTCCGCCGATGCCCGGAATGATGCCTACCACGAGCCCGATGAGCACGCCCGCCGACAACATCAGTAGCCGCATCGGGTCCATGATCATCCCGATCGCATCCCAGGCCGCCTGAAGTGTTCCGAAGTCCACGTCGTCCTCCCAAGCCTGTAGCGTTCACGCCGGAGACCGGCGCGTTGGCGGGATTGTTCCCGCTTCGTCGTGAAGGCCCGTGACCGGACCTCTGGCTGCGTGATGCGCCGCGGGCCGCCCTGTCCGGGCGGCGTCCCGGCGTCAGACCCTCGGATCCAGGATGATCTTTCCCGAGACCTCGCGGCTTTCGACCAGCCGGTGTGCCTCGACGGCCTGGGCCAGCGGCATGATCCGGTCGATCATCGGCTTGAAGTGCATTTTCGGGGCTTCCTCCAGTGCCCTCTCGATGCTGTCCCTGGAAGACCCGAGGACGCCCTGCAACCGGATGCGGTTGCGGAAAAGATGGTTCATGTCGAGTTCGACAAGGCCGCCGCCATGCGCGCCGGACGTCACCAGGCGGCTGTCACGGCCCATGGCCTTGAAAGCTCTGGGAAACAGGACCGGGTCGGCGATGTTCTCCAGGACGACGTCGACGCCCGCGCCGCCGGTGATCTCCATCACCGCCTCGGTCAGGTCCTGCGTCCGGTAGTTGACGCAGGCCTCGGCGCCGTAAGCCTTCGTCGCTTCGGCTCTTTCGTCGCTTCCGGCGGCTCCGATGACCCTGGCGCCGCGATGCCGCGCGACCTGCATGGCGGCGCTTCCAAGCCCGCCGGTGGCGCCCATGACCAGCACCCACTCGCCCGCCTTGACCTCGGCGGTGTCGATCTGGAGCGTCGCGGCGCCCAGGTGGCGGCCGGCGATCGTGGCGGCGGGGAAGGGCAGGTCTGCCGGCACCGCCACGGTGGCATGGGCGGGGCACCTGACACACTCGGCGTATCCGCCGTGAACCGAAATCCCGACACCCACCGACGGCTTACCTGGGGCAGGGCGCCAGGGGATCACGAACACGCGGTCCCCGACCTTTGGGCTGTCGACGTCGGGGCCGACAGCGGACACGATGCCCGAGGGATCGACGCCCAGGATATGCGGCAGGTCAACCGGCTTGATATACTTGCCCGCGCGCAGCGTGAGATCGAGCGTCCGGTTCACGGATACCGCGTGAACCTCGACCACCACCTCGCCCGGCCCGGGCTCGGGGGTGGGGAAGTCCTCGTAGCGCATGACCTCCGGTCCGCCGAACTCGTGGATGACTACTGCTTTCATGCGTGCGTTCCGCCCCTCCATTTCCAAGTCACATCCATGGACCCATGAAGGTCTCTGACCCGATCTGATCCGAGGCCTCTTCGAGGGTCTCCGGCCAGTTGCCGAGATCGACGTTCCGCCGCTGGTCGGGGGGCCGTGGCCTTCCGTCCCAGCCGATCTGCTCCATGTAGCAATAGAGCTGGACGAGATGGCCGTCCGGGTCGACTGCGAAGGCGGTGTAGTCCATGCCGGGGGTCAATTCCTTCGGAAGGTACCGGATCTCGACGCCCTTGCCTTCGAGGAAGGCAATCGCGTCCCTGAGCTGGCGGTAGTTGTAGACCCGGCAGCCGAAGGACATGCAGTAGGAGTGATCCGAAAGACCAAGCTCGGCCCCGATCGCCTCGGGATATAGCGCCAGGTCGTGGTGATCGGACTTGGCGCGCAGGAAATAGCACCTGTGGCCGTTCCACTCGACCTCTTCGGTAATCTTGAAGCCCAGACCGTAGCAATAGAAATGCAAGGCCTTCTCCATGTCGGGCACCATCAGCCGGACTGGGCCGATCGCCGTGATCTTGAAGGGACGGGGCAGCTTCACGCCATCGACGTCGTAGTCGAAGGGCAGGGTCTCGGTGTGACGGTAGCCCGACTCCATGTCTACGCCGCGCTTCATCCCCTCCTGAACTTCCTGGTACTCAGGGATCTGCGGCAGTGGCGCGGCTTCCTTGAAGGGGCGCCAGATCTCTTCCGGCTTCGAGCGGCCGTCCCAGCCGATCTGCTCCATCCCGTAGAGGATCTCGTTGGGATGGCCGAAGGGATCGAGGACATACGTGTGGTAGTTCGAGCCGGGCGTGTCGCGACCGGATTTCGATATCTCCATCGACTGCCGCGCCAGCCACTCCTCGCCCTCGACGACTTCCTTGAGCGATCCGACGATCCACGAGATCTGGCCTACGGTCACCTTGGGCGGAAATACGCGCCCGCGCGCCTTGGACATGTTTGCCGAAGAGAAGATGAAGGCGTGGTGATCGCCGCCGTAGCGCGAGAAGTAGAGCCTGGTGTCGTCGATCGTGGACGCAACCTCGGGCTTCATGCGGTGGCCCATGTCGATTTCGTCGGTCAGCTGGAAACCAAGCAGGTTGATGTAGAAGTCGTGAAACTCCCTGATGTGCTCTGACTGGAATAGGAAATGTCCCAGCCGCCGAAGCTGGAAGGGCCGTTCCAGCAACACGCCACCAACATCATAACGCTCGCTGTGTTCCGTCATCCTCCGTCGCCTTCCAGTCCCTGCAGTATCATCAGAACGTTGCGCTCGGTGCGCAGGACGTGTTCGCGCAGAAGGTCGATGGCCGCCGGGTCGCGGGCCACGGCGAGTTTCGCCAGTTCCTTGTGTTCGGTCCGCGCGTTGCGCGGCTTGCCCGGGCGTTCTGCCGAGATCCTGCGATATCTTTCGGCCTGGTCGAACATGTCGGACCAGATCGCGATGTGGCGCTGTGACCCGCAGGCCGAGATCAGGGCGTGATGGAACATCTTGTGGCGGTCGGTCCAGGTTTCGGCATGCGCGCCGCGTTCCCGGGCGCGTTCCTTCTCGACGATCTCCAGCCGGTGGTGCGAGGCGATGATCTCGGTTTCCCATTCGTCGTCGCCGTTCTCGATCGAAGCACGGATGGCCGCGGTCTCCAGAACCTCGCGGAACCGGCACAGGTCGCGGAAATCCTCGACCGACACGCTGGACACGCTGAAGCCGCGCCGACCGTCCGCCCGCACCAGGCCCTCGCCCGACAGCCGGTTGAGCGCCTCGCGCAGCGGGGTGTTGGAATAGGTATAGCGGGCCTGAAGCTCCTCGATCTTCAGGCGTGAGCCCGGGGCGAGGTTGCCGCGCAAGATCTCGCTGCGGATCAGCGAGTAGGCATCATCGGCCCTTGTGGGACGATACGCGGCGACTTCGGCAGGAGGGATCGAGGCTTCTTTGGGCATTTTGGGCATGGTTAAGCACTTTCATGTTTTTTATGCACAAAAAAGCGGTTCTGTCAAACCGCCCGGATTGTGCACATGTTATTCTACAGAAATATCTTGTCTGCGAGTGCGGAAACATGGCCCACAAGCACTTGTTTTTGGGCTGCAAAGCAGGTTTTATGCACAAAAATAGCAAAAGTGCAGAAGTGGCTGGGGCGTCGCAGCGCGCAGAAACAGGAGAAGACCATGGGAGAGCTTACACTGAAGATCGGCATGGCGGCGAACCCACGGACCCGACCGATTCTCGACGGACAGGTCGGGATTCCCGGCGTGCGGATGAGTTGCGAGAACATCCATGGATCAGAGCTTTTCTTCCGGCAGCTCAAGTCCGCCGAGTTCGATGTCGCAGAGATGTCGATTTCAGCCCTGCTCATGCTGGTCGCCAAGGGCGACGACCGTTTCCTGGGCTTGCCGGTCTTCGGCATGCGCAAGTTCTTTCACACCGGCATCCTCGTGCGCCGCGACAGCGGGATAGAGACACCCGCCGACCTGCGCGGCAAGCGCGTCGGTGTGCCCGAGTACCAGCAGACCGCGATGCTGTGGATCCGTGCCGTGCTGCAGCACGAATTCGGCGTCAGCCCGTCCGACATGCGATTCTGGATGGAACGGACCCCCGACCTGAGCCATGCGGGCCTGACCGGGTTCACCCCGCCGCCCGATGTCGAGGTCAACGGCATCCCAGGCGACAGTTCGCTCGGTCAGATGGTAGCCGACGGCGGGCTGGACGCGGCCTTGCTCTATCTCAGCGACAAGAACATGGTGGACCGCAGCCGGATAGATCTCTGGACCCATCCGGATGTGCGGACCCTTTTTCCGGACCCGCGTGCCGAGGGCATACGCTATTTCACCAAGACCGGGATTCATCCGATCAACCACGCGATGGTCATCAAGCGGGAAACGGCGATGCGCCATCCCGAGAGCGTGCGGGCCGTGTACGACGCGTTCCAGCGCGCAAACGCGATGGCGGAGTTGTCCCGCCTCGAACAGATGGAGTACCACATCTCTACCGGGCTGGTGACGCCTGACGTGGTGCGGACCCAGCTTGTCACGCACGGCATCTCGGCGAACAGGGACGTGCTCGAGGCCGCGGCCCGCTATTCCCATGAACAGCACCTGACCCCTCGGCGCGTCCGGCTCGACGAGGTCTTCGCGCCCGAACTCCTTGACACCTGAGCGGACGCGGGGAACGCCACCATGAAGACCATCCTCGTTGTGATCGGCAGTGTCCGACCCCGGCGTGTCGGCCCGCAGATCGCCACTTGGCTTGTCGGGGAGGTCGCCGGACATGCCGAGCTTTCGTTCGAGATCCTCGATTTGAGGGACTGGCCGCTGCCGATGAACACCGAGCCCGCCCAGCCCAAGCACCTGGTCGATGCGGAGTATGCCACGCCCGAGACGCGGGCATTCAGCCGCAAGATCGCGGTGGCGGACGGGTTCATCCTGCTGACGCCGCAATACAACTGGGGCTATCCGGCGGCGCTGAAGAACGCACTCGATCACCTGTACCACGAATGGACCGGCAAGCCGGCCACGATCCTGTCCTATGGTGCGCGGGGCGGGGCCAAGGCGGCGGCCCAGCTGAAAGAGGTTCTGACCGGCCTCGGGATGCGTGTGGTGGAGCCCTTCTTGGCGATCTCGCTGAAATCCTTGGACATGGATGACAGCCACTTGGTCACCGACCCCAACGCGGCCTTCGCCCCGGCTTCCGAAGACCTGCGCCATTCCGTCGAGGCGCTGGTCCGCGCCTTCGGTCCCGCTGCATGAGCGAGGCGCCCGGCGCGGCGGGCGGTCGCGCGAGCGGTGGCTGGCGGGCAGATCTTGTCCGGCTGTTCTCGCACCGGTCCTTTCGCTATTTCGCCGTCGGCAACGCGCTGTCGCTGGTCGGGTCCTGGGTGCACCGCATCACGGTCGGCTGGCTGGCATGGAGCCTGACCGAATCCGGCTCGTGGCTGGGCCTTGTCGTCGCGGCAGAGATGCTGCCGATCCTGTTCCTCGGCGTCGTGGCAGGGGCCCTGGTGGACAGGATGAACGTGCTGCTTCTGCTGGGGATCTCCCAGGTGGTGGGCTTCGCGCAGGCGATCGCGCTGGCGATCATGCATGCCACCGGGGTGCTCGGAATCGGCTGGCTGCTGGCGATGTCGCTGCTTCTGGGATGCAACAGCGCCTTCTACCAGGCCGCGCGCCTGGCGATCGTGCCAGCGCTGGTGTCTAAGGAGGACGTGGGAACGGCGGTTGCCTTCAGCTCCATCTCCTTCAACCTGGCCCGCTTCGTAGGGCCCGCGACAGCCGGCTTCCTGATCGCCACCGTCGGCATCTCGTGGAGCTTTGCGTCGAACGCGGCCTCCTACCTGATATTCCTCATGGCCCTCTTCGCCATCCGCGCGTCCTTTGCGGAACCGCCGACAAGGAAAGAGCGCAAGGGCTTCGGTTCGGACATCGTCGAGGGCCTGACCTACGCACTCCGGACGCCGCCCTTCCCGGTCATCCTGATGATGACCCTTGCGATGGGGGTCTGCGCGCGTCCCGTGGTCGAGCTGCTGCCGGGCTTTGCCGACAGCGTTTTCGGCCGCGGCTCGGATGGCCTTGCGGCCCTGACCGCTGCCGTCGGGGTGGGCGCGATCGCCGGCAGTGCCCTGATGATCGGACGTGCGAACCGCCCGCATCTGGGCGGCCTCTTCGCGGCAAGCGCCATCTGCAGCGCCGGGGCGTTGCTGCTGTTCGCGGCCTCCTCAAACTACGGCGTAGCCCTGGCGGCCATGGCGCTGGCCGGGTTCTTCATGGTGCTGAACGGCATCAGCGGGCAGGCGCTGGTGTACCGGCACGCCGAGGCCGAAAAGCGCGGCCGGATAATGAGCCTTTGGGGCATCCTGCAACGTGGGGGGCCGGCCCTTGGCACGCTTGTCATCGGCATAGGGTCGGACCGGGTCGGGCTGCCGCTTGCCGCGGGCCTCGCCGCGCTGGTCCTGCTGGCACTCGGTGTAGTTGCCGCGATGGGCGGCCGGGGGTCGGACCAGCGCTACTGACGCCGGGGATCAGCCCTTGCCTGCACGCAGCGGGGCCAGTCCCGCGGCCATGCTCGCCAACTCGTCCAGCAGGCCCGAGGCTTCCTTGTCCATGTCTGCGCCGCCCATGAAGCGGCCGTCGACGACGTGATCCTTCGCCATCGGGATCACCACGCCGTTCTTGACGGGATACATCTTGAGCGCGCTCAGGATCGGCTTGGTCAGTTGCGCGGCGCGCAACCCGCCGGACCGGCCGCCGTAGCTGACGAAGCCCGCAGGTTTCAGCGCCCATTCCGGGCCGAGAAAGGCCAGGGCGTTGACCAGGGCGGGCGTCGGGCCATGGTTGTATTCCGGGGCGACGAAGGCGAACCCGTCGGCGGCCCCGACCGAGGCGGCCCAGCGCCGGGTATGGTCGTGGGCATAGTCGCCAAGCCGGGGGTGGCGCGGTTCGTCGAACATGGGCAGGC
>JAUIIC010000025.1 GCA_030431935.1 Alphaproteobacteria bacterium
CGAGATCGTCGAGGAAACCAAAGCCGGGGCACGCTGAAATTAGGGCTGGAAGGGGCGTGCGCATGCTGCTATCTCCCCGCCACCCGTGACGGTGTAGCTCAGCTGGTAGAGCACGTCATTCGTAATGAGTGACGATACGCCTGATTATCCCAACATCATCAAGACCTTAGATGTTTTCGAGACTCCCGTTTTCGAGAATGCTTCGAGAGTTTGCAGGTGTGGTTTGGCGAAGACACAGATGCTATGAAACGGTATGCTCAAGAGATTCCGCAACAGCAGCGAAAACCGCATTCAGCAGCAAATCCGTGAGGTCATTGATCGGCACAGTGCCGAGTTGCATGAGAAGGTGCGCGTTGCGGACATCGTCGACATCAGCAAACTCGACCGCCGCGAACTGGGCACATATGCGCTGCAATCGCATTTCGACTTCGTGTTGACCGACGAAGATCAGCAAGTCGTCTTTGCAATCGAGTTTGACGGGCCGGGACACAACCCGGTCAACGACGATAGAAAGAACTCGATCTGCGTTCAGGCCGACCTACCGCTTTTCCGCATATATGGCTTCCAAGAGGTGCGCGAGATCAACGCCATGACGTTGACGCGTTACCTTGTGGAGTTGGTCTTCCACGCTCGCGTTTTCCAGCAGTGGAAGGAAAATGGTCAGATGGATCCGACCGAACCGTTTATGCTCAGCGCATTCATCAAAGACGGCGCCAAGCACATCTTCGATAGCGAGTTCGACTTTATCGCGAACGGGAACGGGAAACTGAGTCGCGCACTACAGAAGCATGGATTGGCAGACGACCCGCTCCCACATCTCAGCATTAATCGGCTGACCGTGAGGTCACCAGAAGACGAACTGCGCGCATACATAGCAATCAACTCGAAAAAGGGTCCGATCATGGGCCGGTCGAGTGTGCGGATCAGTATGCCATCACCGGGATTCCTCGCGGACGTTGGCAGTATCCAGATGGAGCTTGGACAGTTTGCCGAGGGTATGGCCGCTGACGATCTCCTTGAGAATATTCGTCTAGTCGGAATTGGGGCAGGACACGTCGTTACACCAACTGACGAATTGATCGGCGAGATCAAAGACCTCAGTCGGCAGGGATACGCGTTAGCGGGTGGCGGCGGCTCCAGCCGCGCTGATGTCGATCTTATGGCCGCATTCACTTTTGCTCGCGGCGGTAAGCTGTTTTGATGGTGCCGCATGAGGGACTTGAACCCCCGACCCATCGCATACGAAGCGATTGCTCTACCGTCCGCGCCCCCCTACCTTGCCGTCTGCACACGCTGAAATTAGGGCTGGAAGGGGCGTGCGCATGCTGCTATCTCCCCGCCACCCCGTGCCGGTGTAGCTCAGCTGGTAGAGCACGTCATTCGTAATGATGGGGTCGGGGGTTCGAGTCCCTTCACCGGCACCACTTTCCTTTTCGGGAAAGTCGGACGACATCCAGAAACGCCCGAACGACGGGGGAGATGCTTTCCTCCCTTGTGCTGGCGTGTGGACGGATGCGCCCGCAATCGAGGGCGGATGCAGCGCCTTTCAGGCCGTGCCGCCGGCCATGTCGCCTGCCTTCAGTCCTGCCCGCGTGGCATCATGGACCGGACCACGAGCCAGGTGTCTCGGGCCGGAGAACGCCAATATACGAGACCAAGGGCAAGGATAGCTGAAGGGCCCCGGACATGGTCACGGGACCCTTCATCACCCCACGTGCTCCCTCAGCACCACACGTGTTCGATATAAGGTCCCGGCCATCCTGTCCGGACGCCCCCTTCATACGCCAAGGAGCGCGGGGGGCCAAACCCGAAGTATTTCGGATTTGGCGCGAATACTTCGCGTCGGGGGCGCGCGGTCAGCCGTAGACCGATTCCTTGCCGAAATGCTTGGTCAGCATGTAGTAGACCACGGCACGGTACTTGTTGCGCTCGGACTTGCCGTAGGTCTCGACCACGGAGTTGATCGCGTCCATCAGCTCGGGACCATCGGCAAGGCCGAGTTTCTTGACAAGAAAGTTGTCCTTGACCGTCTCCAGCTCATGCGCCTGCGAGGAGGCGACCGTCGAGGCGTCGGCGTTGTAGATCGCCGGGCCGCAGCCGATGGTGACCTTGGTGAGCAGGTCCATGTCGGGCTCCATCCCGCATTTCTTGCGCAGATCGTCGGCATAGGTCGCGATCAGTTCGTCTCTTCTTCCCATTCACTTGCTCCGTTCGTGATGTCGTGTTGGCCAACCGGACACGCGCCAGGCGCGTTGGCCGGTATCAAAGACGCCGAACGGGGCGGTGACAACGAAAAAATAACGTGCGCCCCGCCCGAGAGCCGGCAAATACGACACGCGATGTCGGCACCGGACCGGCACGTCGCACGGTGTGGCGGGACGCTGGGACGACCGAAGCGCCCGAGATGAGAGCGTCTGCGATGACCGACCCCCTAAGCCGCGCCCAGTTGGACCGCTACCGCCGCGACGGCTGCCTGTGGCCCGTGCCCGCCTTCGACGAGGAAACCGCACGCGGCTTTCGGGCCGAGGTCGAGGCGCTGGAGGCGGCCCATGCGGAGCCGATCGGCGGGCGGCCCCTGGGCCAGTATTTCCGGGTGAACGGGCAGGTCGTGCTGCCCTTGCTGTGCCGCATTGCGACCGTTCCGGGCGTGCTGGACGCGGTGGAACAGGTGCTGGGGCCGAACCTTCTGGTCTGGTCGGTGGAGCTGTTCATCAAGGAGCCGGGGACGGACAAGATCGTGTCCTGGCACCAGGACCTGACCTATTGGGGCATGGGCGAAACCGACGAGGAGCTGACCGCCTGGATCGCGCTTTCGGACGTGTCGGAAAGGGCGGGCTGCATGCGGTTCATACCCGGCAGCCACCTGAACCCGATCCTGCCCCATGCCGACAGCTACGCCGCCGACAACCTGCTGTCGCGCGGCCAGTCGCTGGAGGGCGTGGACGAGGCCGCGGCGGTGCACGGGCCGCTGGCGCCGGGCGAGATGTCGTTTCACCACGGGCGGACGTTCCATGCCTCTGGCCCGAACCGGGGCGATGACAGGCGGATCGGCGTGGCGATCCGCTATGTCACGCCAGAGGTGCGCCAGCCCGACATGGGGCGCGACTATGCCATGCTGGTGCGCGGGATGGACCGGATGCAGGGCTGGATCAACGTGGCCCCGCCGCAACGCGCCTTTGATCCCGCCGGGCTGCGGCTTTACGATGAGATCCTGGCGGCGCAGGCGGCGGTTCTGGCGGCGGGCGCGACGGGCAATGTGGCGCTTTATGGCGTCACGGCAGAAGGAACCATGCCATGAGCGAGACGGTCAGCTTTACCCAGATGAAGGACGGCACGCGCGAGGAGTACGAGCTGCTGGCGCGGCTGGAGAAACCGTTCCTGGCGCTGACACCCGACCGGTTGATGGACGAATTGCGCCGGCAGGGCGAGGCGACGCTGGAAGGCTATCGCATCACCCGGCTGGAGCACGGGCTGCAATCGGCGACGCGGGCCCGGCGCGAGGGCGCGGATGTGGATTGGGTGGTGGGCGCGCTCTTGCACGATATCGGCGACGGGCTGGCGCCGCAGAACCACGACAGAATGTCGGCCGAGGTGATCCGCCCCTTCGTGCGGTGGGAGGTGTCCTGGGTGGTCGAACACCACGGGATCTTCCAGATGCTGTACTACGGGCACCACTATGGCTGGGACCGCAACGCGCGCGACCGCTTCCGCGATCATCCGTGTTTCGACACCTGCGCGGCGTTCTGCGAGCGCTGGGACCAAGCGTCCTTCGACCCGGACTATGGCAGCGACACTCTGGACAGCTTCGAGCCGATGGTGCGCGAGGTCTTCGGTCGAAAGGCTTACGACCCGGCGGTGATCCGCGAGGGCGAGGTGACGGGGCTGCCGCCGCTCTAGCGGGATCAGCGGCCCGTCAGGCCGTAGACCACGAGGCCGATGTATTCCTTGACCGCGATGTTCAGCTTTTCAAGCTTGCGCGCCAGGTCCCAGGTCAGGCCGTCGGTCAGGTCGCGGGCACGGTGGTCGACGGGGTAGGGCACGATATCGGGCCAGCCGGCGCGCTCGAAACTGCGGACCGCGCGGGGCATGTGGTAGCCCGAGGTGACCAGAACCCAGGTTTCGCCGGGCTGCGGGTCGGCCAGAGGCAGCGACAGGCGGGCGTTCTCGACCGTGTTGCGCGAGGCGCCTTCGAGGATCAGCCGCTCGGGCGCAAGGCCCTGGTCGGCGAAGAAGGCGCCGGCAAGCGACGCCTCGGGATAGTCGGTGCTCGAGGGATCGCGCAGGCGACCGCTTCCGCCGGTGAACAGGACGCGAGCGCCGGGGTGGCGCGTGGCAAGCGCAAGCGCGGCGGTATAGCGCTCTCCGGCTTCGTTCAGCTCTGGCTGGCCGGACAGGCGGGCAGCGGCCCTGTCCTCTCCGCCGCCGAGGATCACGATTCCGTCCACGCGGGCCAGGGGCGGGTTGGCGGGATAGCGGGTTTCCAGCGGCGCGATGGCAAGATCGCCCAGCGGCAGGCCCCCGACCGCCAGCGTGAAGACGAGCGTGGCGAAGGTCAGCCGCCGCGCGCCACGCGGACGCTTCCGCAACAGCGCGACCCAGGCAAGGAACAGGCCGATCACGATCCAGGTTTCCGGGCGGATCAGGGACCAGACGAGCTTGGAAGCGATGAAGAAAAGCGTGTCCATCGGGGTCAGACCCTGTCAAGCGGTTGGAAGGAAGCGATGGCATCCCCGGCAGCGGCGGCGGCATCGGCAAGGCCAAGCCCCGACAGGAAGGACTGCGCGCGGTTCAGGTAGGTGTGATGGGCCAGCACGTGGGCGCGCTGGCGCGCGGCCAGGTCGGCGCGCGCATCCTCGTGGGCAAGGTAGTGGTCGATCAGGTCCCGGTAGTGGCGCGGCGTGTCGGCCATGGGCAGGATGTCGGGCGGGAAATACCGGTGCAGCGAGGCCGAGGGATCGCTGATCGCCAGCAGCCCGCAAAGCGGCACCTTGAACACCCGCTCGGGCACGTCGATGCCGTAGATGCCGGTGTGCGGTTCATGCACCACGGGGCCGATCCGGGCCGAGGAGAACAGCACCCGCACGTCGTCGTCGGAAATCTTCGTGCTGCGGAAGAAGCTGCGCGGATCGCGCCACGTGGCCCAGCCGCCCCAGCCGTGCACCCGGATGTCGTAGCGGCCCATCAGCGGCATCAGGTAGCTGTCGATGTGGTTCGCCTTGTAGCGCCAGCGCCCGCCGACGAAGGCCAGGTCGCAGCGCCACTTCGGATCGGCGGGGACGCGGTAGAACTCGAACGGATCGCCGGCGGTGGGGATCATCGCGACTGTCAGCCCAAGCTCCGTGCGCCAGCGGTCCCAGTAGCGGTCGGCGTCGTCGCCCCAGCCAAGGCCATAGACCATGTCCGGCTTTTGCGCGGCGGCCCAGTCGATCAGGTCCGGCGGCTCGTTCAGGGTGCGGTTGCCGTGAACGGTGTCGAGTCGTTCTGTCCCGAAAGGGTTCACGTGGATCGCCACGCGGGTGCCGAACTCTGCCACCAGGTCATGCGGAATGTCCTGCCGCCAGCCGGTGCGGCCGATGTAGACATCGGGGCGATAGTCCCGAAACGCGGCGCGGTCGCCCTTCCAGTAGGCGACATCGTGGCCGAGGTGGCGAAAGGCGTTCTCGTAGCCCTTGAGGATGTAGGTGAACGCCCCCCCGCGCGGGGCCACCATCAGGATTCGCATGGCCTAGCCCGCCCCGTGGTCCGCAAGATCGCCAGCCTGCCAGAGCCGGGCGAAGGCGCCGTCGCGGGCCAGAAGATCGGCGTGGGTGCCCTGTTCGGCGATGCGCCCGGCCTCCATCACCACGACGCGGTCCACGTCGCGGATCGTGGACAGGCGATGCGCGACGATGATCGTCGTGCGCCCCTCGGAGGCACGGTTGATGGCGTCGCTGACGAACCGCTCGGATTCGCTGTCGAGCGCCGAGGTGGGTTCGTCGAGCAGCAGAAGCGGCGGGTTCTTGAGCAGGACGCGGGCGATGGCGATGCGCTGGCGCTGGCCCACGGACAGGTTCGCGCCGCCCTGCTCGATCATGGTGTCGTAGCCTTCGGGCAGGGCGGCCACCACGCCATCCAGCCGGGCCATGCGCGTCACCTCGTCGAGGCGGGCGTCATCGACGCCGGGCGCGCCCACGGACAGGTTTTCGCGCAAGGTGCCCCGGAACAGGAACGGCACCTGCTGCACCAGCCCGATCTGGGCGCGCAGGTCCGACAGCGCCAGCGTGGCGATGTCGGTGCCGCCGATCAGGATGCGACCGCTGTCGGTTTCCAGGAATCGCGGCAGCAGTTCCAGCAGTGTGGACTTGCCCGCGCCGCTGGGGCCCACCAGAGCCACCTTTTCACCGGCGGCGATCGAAAGCGTCAGGTCGTGGATCTGCCGGGTTTCGCGCCCGTAGCCGAAGCTTACGTTCTCGAAGGTCACATCGGCCTGCGTGGGAGGCGCGGTGGTGCCTGCGGCCCGGTCATCCTCTGGCGCAAGCGACATGACCGCGCGGATGCGCGAGAGAACGGCGAAAAGCTGCAGGCTTTGCCCGAAGGAATTGCTGAGATCCTGCAGCGGGCCATACAGAAGGCCGACGCAGACGATGAAGCCCGTCAGCCCGCCCACGTCCAGCCAGCCACGATCCAGCAGGAAGACCGAGATCAGGATCAAGCCGGAGATCCCGAAGGCCGCGGTCATGGAAATGACGAAGGGCAGGAAGGTGCCCAGCTTGTCACGGCGCAGGATCACCCGGCGGGTGCGCGCGTTCTGGTCGTCGAAACGCGCCAGGACGCGCGGCTGCATGCCGAACAGCTTGATCTCTTTCGTCCCGGCAAGCGTTTCGTCAAGTTCGCCCACAAGCGAGGACAGGCGGCCCTGTGCCTCGTTCGCGGCCTGGTGGATGCGGCGCACCAGCCGGTCCATCGCCAGCACCATCGGCAGGAACAGGAAGATCAGCACCGCGAAAAGGGCGACGCTGTAATACAGCGCGGCGGCGGCGTAGATTACCACGAAGATGGCCGAGGGGATGACCACCGAGACGAGGTTCTTGAAGCTGTCGCTGAAGACCTGAAGGTCATAGGAAAAGGTCGACAGGATCTGCCCGCTTTCGGCATCCTGAAGCCCGCGCGGCGGCACTGACAGGACGTGGTGGAACAGCCGACGGCGCATGTCGGTGGTGACGGTGTTCGTCACACGCTCCATCAGGTAGCGCCGGAGCGAACTGAACCCGGTGCCGACCCCCGCGATCAGCAGGATGAGCCCAAGCTGGGTGGCGACCGGCACGACCTCTCCCTTGGGCAGGGTCTCGGCGATAAGCTGCTGCGCGCGCCCCGGGATCAGAAGCGACACGCCGGCAGAGACGAAGGTGGCGGCGAGACCCAGCAGGAAATCGCGCTTCTGCCCCCGGATCTCGGCATAAAGCGTCGCCATCTTGTCGCGCAGGGCGATGGCGGGCGTCCCGGCCCGATCTTCGGCCGTACCGGTCTGGGGTGTCGGGTTGGTCATCGGCCGGTGGGTGCCCTTGCGCTGTGAACCGGCTATGCGGGTCCTCTTGCCGGGCGTGCCTAGCTTTCCGCCCCGGCTTATGCAAGGAAAGCCGCGATGAACGCGCCGTCTTCCGCCACCCTGCCGCCCCGCGTGGCCCTGCACGACCTTGGGATCGTGATCGCCTGCCGCTTCGACAGCCGCGAGCGGCGCGAGAACCTGGAGGCGATGCTGCGTTGCCTCGGCCGGATGTACGACGGGCTGGACGTCCACGTGATAGAGGACGCCCCCGCACCAGAGGGCAAGGCCCTGGGCGACCTGCCCGGCGTCACTTGGCACGCCCGCCCGAACGACGGGAAGTTCCACCGCACGCGCCTTCTGAACGAGGGGTTCTTTCAGCTGACGGACCGGCCCTATGTGGCCACCTGGGACACGGACGTGATCCCGCATCCCGGCGGCGTGGGCGCGGCGCTGACCGCGCTGGCCGAGGGCAAGGGCATGGTCCTGCCCTTCGACGGGCGGTTCAACGACCTGCGCGGGCGGTCCCGGCAGGCGCTGGTGACGATGGATGATCCCACGCCAGAAGTGATGGACTGGTACCGCGTGGCGATGGGCGGTGGCACCCGTCCGCGCGCCCGCGACCTGAAGCTGGTGAACAGCGACTCCGTTGGTGGCGTGGTGTTCTACGACCGTGCCGCGCTGCGCGCGTTCGGCGGCTATAACGAGGACTTCGTGACCTGGGGCTTCGAGGACGAGGAGATCGCCGCGCGCGCCGCCCTGTTCGGATATCCGCGGGTGCGCGTCGACGGCTTCCCGGTGGTGCATCTCTGGCACCCGAGGATCACGCGGAACATCTGGTTCTACCTGCGGCCCAACCGGAACCGCGACCTGCGCGAAGAGATCGGCAAGCTGGATCGTGCCGCTGTCGAGGCGCTGCGCGACAAGGGCACCTTCGGCCGGATCGCCTGAGCCGCGTCAGACCCCGCCGTCGATCGCCGTCCAGCCGGGCGGCAGGATATCGGGGTTCGACTTGCCAGGCTGCGGGAACCACTTGGCCGGCGCGATGACCATCTTGTCGGGCGACGGGTTCAGCCAGCCCCCCCACCAGGAAAAGCTGGAATTGGCGATGACGTGGTGGCGGCAGGACTTCATCAGCCACAGGTCCTCGACCGGGTCGTCGGCGCCTTGGTGTTCGATCACGCGGGTCTCGAAGGGCAGGCGCAGGTTGTCGCGCACCCAGTCCGGCTCGTCCGAGAAGGCGAAGATCACCGGGTCGGTGGCGGTGCGTTCCGCCACCAGAGCGGCGGCGCGGGCGTAGTAGTCCAGCGAACAGGTGCCAAGGGGCTGTTTCGTGTTGGGGTCCAGCACGTAGTCACCCCGGCGGATGTGTAGCGACACGGCAGGCACGGCGGCGATCTGGTCCAGCAAGGCGCGGGCGCCGTCGGACAGGGGCGCGCGCGGCGTCAGCTCGGCGCGCAGGGTGTCGGCGATGGCGGCGAAGTACCGTTCCGACTGCCAGTAGCCGTCGAGGTAGAGATGCGGGCCAAGCTCTGCCAGCCCTGTCTGAAAGGCGGGCTGGCGTTCGCGGACAAGGCGCGGCCCGGTGCCCAGCGCCCGCCAAAGGATGTGGCGCAGCGGCGCCTGAGGCCAGAGCGGCGGAAGGCCCGCTTCTTGCGTCACCTCGATCCGGAAGGCATCGAGCAGGAAGCGGCGCGATCTGTCGTGGCCATAGTGCCGGGTGTCGAGGGCAAGGGGCGTGCCGTGGTGCAGCGCCAGCGCGCGGCCGGCGGCATACTGGAACAGCTGGTTGCCCAATCCGCCCGCAATCCGGCTGACAATCATGCGGGCGTGGCCTGGCGGGCGCGGGCGGCCAGCAGCAGCGCGGCGACGAAGCACACGGTCCCGCTCATCGGGCCCGAGTTGAAGGCGATGTTGCTCAGCATGAAGACCGCCAGCATCGCCGTCCAGGCATAGCCGAAGCCGCGCAGCGCCGGGTCGGCGATGCCGCGCGCAATCCAGATCAGCAGGCCGAGGAACACCAGCACGAAAACCAGCCCGAAGAGCCCGAAGCTGACCATGTGCACGAGGTATTCGTTGTGCAGCGTGTTCTGGTGGCTGAGGTCCACCGAGCCGGGCGTCGCCTGTTCCAGCGCGGCGGCGATCTGGTTGCTGCGCCCGTGCCCTATCAACGGGGCGGCGCGAAAGGCGTCGATCCCGAGGCGCAGCATCTCGACCCGGGCACCGAAAGAGCCCGGCACAAGCTCTCCGGTCTCGATGAAGATCTGGGCGTGGTTCTTCAGCACCTGCCAGCGGAACCGGAAGGCATACCCGGCCAGCGCGGCCAACAGGACCAGCCCCGTGCCGAAGGGCAGGAGCAGGACCCAGCGCCGGCCCCGGATCACCCAATGCAGAAGGATGATGGCAAAGCCGATCAGCGCGCAGATCACCACCATCCGCGTACCCGTCAGCGCCATGGGCAGGAAGGACAGCACGACCGGGCCGAACAGCCAGGCCCGGCGCGGCCAGTCCTCCAGCGCCCGGGCAAGGGCCAGCATGGCCCAGGACAGGATCACGAAACCGAAGACGATGGGGCTGATGCCAAGGCCGCCCGCGCGCGGAAAGTCGGCCTGGAGAAACAGGATGCCGTTCAGGGCGGCGCCGATGACGATCGTGCCCGCCAGCACGCGATCAAGGGACGCTCCGGGCACATCGGCCTGCGCCATGACCGCTGCGGCGGGCAGGATGCCCAGCAGCGGCAGGTAGGCGGCGACCGTGGTCTCGATGCTTTCCCCGATGTCGCCATTGGCGAAATCCACGGCCACCACCAGCGCGTAGAGGCCGATGAACCAGAGCCCGATGCGGATGATGGCAGGATCGGCAGGGCGCGTGCGCAGCGCCCAGATGCCCACAAGCGTCAGGAACAGATGCGCGAGGGTCGCGCCGGAGGCCGTGTATGCAAGGATGAAGGCCGACATGGCAACCACCGGAACGGCCCGGCCGATGAACCTGTCGGAATGTGTCGCAACGCCGGACAACCGGTAGCTCCTTTACCGCTCGCCGCGGAAAAAATTGCGCCAAGCCCCCCCGAGGTGCCAAGACCACCGGCAAAGGTCAAGGTCAGCCACGACGAAAGGCTGTTGCCAGCCAATAATCGGATCGCGCGGCCCGGGGCGGATCAACTCCGGGCGTAGACGTCTTCGTAGCGGATGATGTCGTCTTCGCCAAGGTAGGTGCCGGTCTGCACCTCGATCAGGACCATCGGGATCTTGCCGGGGTTCTCCATCCGGTGGACGGCGCCCAGCGGGATGTAGACGGATTCATTTTCCGAGATCAGGCGCACGTCGTCGTCGACGGTGACACGGGCCGTGCCCTCGACCACGATCCAGTGTTCCGACCGGTGGTGGTGCGATTGCAGCGACAGCGCGGCGCCGGGGTTCACATGGATGCGCTTCACCTGAAAGCGCTCGCCGATCACCAGGCTTTCGAACCAGCCCCACGGGCGGTAGTCGACGGGCAGTTGCACCGCCTGCGGTCGCCCCTGCGCCTTGAGCGCGGCGACAGCGTCCTTGACGCGCTGCGCTTCGGACGCGTGCGCCACCAGCACCGCGTCGGGCATGGCGACGGCGACGATGTCGGTCAGCCCGATGCCCACAAGCTCCTGGTCGGGGTTTTCCGAGCGCAGAAGCGTGCCGGTGCAGTCGAGCGCGGTGGCGTGGTCGGAACAGACGTTGCCGTTGTCGTCGGGCCCGGCCTCGCGCCGCACGGCGTCCCAGCCGCCCAGGTCCGACCAGCGCCCGGTATAGGGCATCACGGCAAGGTTCGACGCCTTCTCCATGATGGCATAGTCGATCGAGATGTCGTCGAGCACGCCCCAGGGACCGGCGGCCAGCCGAGTGAAGCCAAGGTCGGTCTTCGCTCCGTCGAGCGCGGCGGTGACACCGGCCAGGATGGCGGGCGCGTGGGCGGCATAGGCGTCGCGGATGGTGCCGGCGGTGAAAAGGAAGATCCCCGCGTTCCACAGGAAGCGGCCCGCCGCGATCATCTGTGCGGCGCGGTCTGCGTCGGGTTTCTCGATGAAGCGGGCCAGCGGCTGCGGCGCGTCGGCGGTCGGATCGGCGCCACTGGCCAGTTCCAGGTAGCCATAGCCGGTCTCCGGCCGGTCCGGCGTGATGCCGAAGGTCACCATGTCGCCCGCCAGCGCGCGCGGCGCGGCGGCGGCGACACCGGCGCGGAACCCGGCGGCATCGGGGATCACGTGGTCGGACGGGGCGACCAGCATCAGCGCATCGGGGTCCGTGCGCGCCAGATGCAGGGCGGCGGCCAGCACGGCGGGGGCGGTGTTGCGCCCCTCGGGCTCAATCAGGATGGCGCCGGGGGCCTGTTCCAGCGCGGCCAGCTGTTCCACCACGATGAAGCGGAACGGGTCGCCGGTGACGGCCACGGGCGGCGCGTACCCCGGCCCCGACAGGCGCCGGGCCGAGGCCTGGAACAGGCTTTCGTCGCCCATCAGACGGGTGAACTGCTTGGGGTAGGACCTGCGCGACAGGGGCCAGAGCCGCGTGCCGGACCCGCCACACAGCAGAACCGGGTGAATGAGGGGCGTGTCTGCCATCGTCGTCGTCCTGCTCAGCCGCGCAACGCGGTCTTGTTGTCGAGGAACCAGCGGTAGGTCTCCGCGATCCCCTGTTCCAGCGGGATGCGCGCGGTCCAGCCCATCGCCGACAGCCGAGACACATCCATCAGTTTGCGCATGGTGCCATCGGGTTTTGTCGAATCCGTGGCAATCCGACCGGAATATCCGGTGATCCGCGCCACCATCCGGGCAAGCTCGAGGATCGAGATGTCGGACCCGCTGCCCACGTTGATGTGGCTGAGCATGGGCTGCGTGTTGGCGTCATAGACCCCTCGCGGCAGGTCCAGCACGAACAGCGAGGCCTCGGCCATGTCGTCGACATGCAGGAACTCGCGCCGGGGGGTGCCTGTGCCCCAGATCGTTACCTCGTCCCGGCCCTCTTGCGCGGCCTCGTGGAAGCGCCGGATCAGTGCGGGCAGGACATGGCTGTTCTCGGGGTGAAAGTTGTCGCCGGGGCCGTAAAGGTTCGTCGGCATCACGCTGCGATAGTCGGTGCCATACTGGCGGTTGTAGCTTTCGCACAGCTTGATGCCCGCGATCTTGGCGATGGCATAGGGCTCGTTCGTCGGCTCCAGCGGGCCGGTCAGAAGCGCACCCTCTGCCATCGGCTGCGGCGCCTCCCTGGGGTAGATGCAGGACGAGCCCAGTTGCAGAAGCCGCGTCACCCCGGCGGCATGCGCTTCGTGGATGACGTTCAGCCCGATCATCAGGTTGTCGCGGATGAACTCGGCCGGGAAGCTGTCGTTGGCATAGATGCCGCCCACCTTGGCGGCGGCCAGGATCACCACGTCGGGGCGGGTGTCGGCCATGAAGGCGCGCACCGCCGCCTGGTCGGTCAGGTCAAGCTGGGCATGGGTGCGGGTGACGATATCGAGGTCTTCGCCTGCTTCCTGCCGCGCGGTCAGCCGGCGGAGGATCGCCCCGCCCACCATGCCGCGATGCCCTGCGAGGTAGACGCGCATGGGATCTCAGCCCTCGATCGCCACGGGCAGGTCGTAGCCGTGGGATTTCAGGAAGGCGTGGCGCTGCGCGGTGCGCAGGTCTGCCGCGACCATCTCGGCGCACATCTCGCGCACGGTGATCTCGGGCTCCCAGCCGAGTTTCGCCTTGGCCTTGGACGGATCGCCCAGAAGCGTTTCCACCTCGGCCGGCCGGAAATAGCGCGGGTCGATGCGCAGGATCACGTCGCCCAGCTTCACCGCCGGGGCCAGGTCGCCGGTGACAGTTGCGACGCGGGCGAGCTCCTGCGTGCCGGCGCCCTCGAACTCCAGCGTGATCCCCAGATCGGCGGCGGCCCAAGTGATGAACTCGCGCACCGAATACTGCTTGCCGGTGGCGATCACGAAATCCTCTGCCCTGTCCTGTTGCAGCATCATCCACTGCATCCGCACGTAATCCTTCGCGTGGCCCCAGTCGCGCAACGCGTCGATGTTGCCCATGTAAAGGCAGTCCTCGAGCCCCTGCGCGATGTTCGCCAGCCCGCGGGTGATCTTGCGGGTGACGAAGGTTTCGCCGCGGCGCGGGGACTCGTGATTGAAGAGGATGCCGTTGCAGGCATAGATCCCGTAGGCCTCGCGGTAGTTCACGGTGATCCAGTAGGCATACATCTTGGCCACCGCGTAGGGGCTGCGGGGGTGAAACGGCGTCGACTCCGTCTGCGGGGTCTCCTGCACCAGACCGTAAAGCTCGCTGGTCGAGGCCTGGTAGAAGCGCGTGGTGGTCTCCATCCCCAGAAAGCGGATCGCCTCCAGAAGGCGCAGGGTGCCGATGGCGTCCACGTCGGCGGTGTATTCGGGGCTTTCGAAGCTGACAGCCACATGCGACTGGGCGCCAAGGTTGTAGACCTCGTCCGGCCGCACCTCCGACAGGATGCGCGTCAGGTTCGAACTGTCGGTCAGATCGCCGTAATGCAGCTTCAGCTTGGGGTTCGGATGGTGCGGATCCTGATAGATGTGGTCGATCCGCTCGGTATTGAACAGCGACGTGCGCCGCTTGATCCCGTGCACCTCGTAGCCCTTCGCGAGCAGGAACTCCGCCAGGTAGGACCCGTCCTGTCCCGTGATCCCGGTGATAAGGGCGCGTTTCGTCATGTTCGGGCCTGCTTCACACTGTTTCGGGGCCGGTTATAGCGATCCGGCAGGGAAAGGCCATCGGGGGATGGGCGGAGTTCGTTTCGGGAAATGCATCCACAGGCTGATTGGCATTACCTCTTCTCCCCGTTTCCGGCGTCGAGTGTGGAACTGTCTGTGTCGGGCGGCCGATCGTGGATGCGGATTGATCCGCCACTCTGAAGAAGCTGTCTGAAGGCGCTTTCAAATTCCCCCTCTGCGCCATCCGCAGGCAGGGCGACCTTGAGGCCCATGCGCCGGGCGACAAGATCCAGTTCCCTGTCGCACGATGGGGTTTCCACGATCGTGGTGGTCTGCGTGACCGATCCGCGCCGCATCGTCGTCGTGCGAACCTTCAACGCACTCAACTGCTTGGGCGTGGCGCGGGACAGCTCCAGCCGCCAGTCGCCGGTGATCGGATCCTGAACGTAGAGGTTGGAAAAGTCCGGAAAGGCCATTGCCGTGAGCCGGGCAAAGATCGCGCTCGCGGTCTGCGGCGGGACAGTCGGGCTCTGTTGCAGCACGCGCAGGCGGGCCTGAACCTTCAGGCAGTCCAGAAGCTTCTTCCAGATCGCTTCGGCCTCCTTGCCATACCCGGCCTCTCGCGCCGAGGCGGGTCCATCGAAGCTGGCGGCATAGGCTTGTGCGAACCGTTCTTCCTTCTCACAGTCCAGCGGCTTGTGGGCTTCGGCCTCGATCCGGGCCTGTTCGCGGGCCTTGTCATCGCTCGGGGCCAAGGATTTCCGGCGGGTCATGGGGCAGGCTCCGGTCCTGGCGGGGTTTCGAGCCCAAGAAGGATCCGGCGCAAGGCCTCGCGGCGCTGCGCCACCGCCTCTGCCCGGTAGCGCAGAAGGTGCGGCAGCGCCTTGACCTCGTCAAGGAGGCGCACAGGCTCGGTCTCGACCGCGCGCCAGCTTCCGTCGAAGGTCCGATCGACCGCCATCACGCGCAGATGGGCCCGGGCGTAGTCGGCGAACGGGACCTTCAGCGCTGGCAGATGCGCCGCCCAGCGCGGCACACTGGGGCGCAGGATATCCTCCACGAAGGCCTCGACCTCGGCCTCGGTGGCCTCGCAGACCGCCAGCCCGTGCTTGCGCGCGTTCCGTGCCGATCGGGCCCGCCCACTCGGCACGGCAGGCGCGGTCCCGGCGGGTTCAGGAAGAGATCTCATTCCACTACCTCGGCATCCGGAACCTCGGCTCGCTCCCGTGCCATCCTTTGCGCCTGAAAGTCTGCCCGGAGCCGGTCACGCTGTCCCCTGGCCCGGTTTGACGCCCGGTCGATCGTGTCGAGATCATCGACACAAGCGGCAGCGGCGCGGGCCATCGCCCCGTCAAGTGATACGCCCAGCGCCAGAAGCCGCTTGGCAGCCCTGGTATGAGCCTCGTGCGATCCGAACGCCCAACGGTCAACCAACGCCCTCAGATCGTCTGTGACGCCGTCAAGCCTGCGAAGTCTCTGCAAGCTCAGAATGTCCTGATGAACGAAGTCGCACGCGTGGGCGCGAAGCACGAGGTCATGCTGGCGGTCGTACTTGCGCAGCTTGATCGTCAGCAGGGCGAGTTCCTCGACGAGCAGGTCTTCCCAAGGGTTTTCCGGGCAGAACTCCGCATATACAGCGTTGCGGATGTAGGCTGCGGTTTTCTTGCAGTCCATGAATCCCGAGCCAAACGTGAGTTCTAGCTCTGACGCCTGCGTTTGAACCGCGGTTGCGCCAGATCGGGCATTCGACGATGTCGGGTTCGCTGCAACTTGTCCCATGCGATGCCCTCCGTACCTTGAGCGATGTCAGGGGCTCCTGCGTGCTGACAAACAAAGCATGAACAGGCTTGTCGCCGGAGTCAACATGTTGTTTAGAGTGGAGAATTTGCCACTCTATCTGGTGGCACAAACCGCACACGCAGCCCTGACGGGTCGTCAACCGTCGGAGAAATGCCCTGACCGGTACACCCGGATCCCCGGCCCATCCGCCGGAGACCCGACAAAGCGGATGCCTTGGGCCTCGAACAGCGCGCGCAAGGTCTGAAGATGTCCCTTGCGGGACTTCGGCACACCCTTTGCAGCCTCATACCGATTGATCGTGGCCGTCCCGATGCCGGTCCGCTCCGCAAGATCCGCAACGGACCAGCCGAGGACCGCTCGAGCGGCCTTCAATTGCACGGATGTGAGCTCAAGACCTTGCATTATGATAAATTTTATATCATATATGGGGTATGGGTCAAGAGCCGATTCTCCCTGCCTGGCGCGAGGCGTTCCACCGCCTCGAAGGCGCCTATGCGCCTGCCACCATGAAAAGCTACTACACCGATGTGGAGATCTTCGTGACCTGGTGCGGGGACGCCGAGGTGTGTGCCCTGCCCGCCGATCCGGCGACAGTCTGCGCCTTCCTCGACGACCAGGCCGGAGAAGTCTTGCCGACGACCGTGCGCCGCAGGCTCTATGCCATCCGCAAGATCCACCGGCTTCTCGACCTGCCCGATCCGACCACTCATGAGGACGTGAACCTGACGCTGCGGCGGGTACGGCGCGGCAAGCCGGGCCGACCAAGACAGGCGCTGGGCCTGACACAGGACTACCTGAAGCGCTTCCTCGACGTGCAGCCCGACACGCCCTGGGGTCTGCGCAATAGGGCGATGCTGTCGCTCGGATATGACCTGCTGACACGGCGCTCGGAGCTGGTCGCCCTGCGCACCGAGGATCTCTCCTGGCGCCGCGACGGCACGCTGCGCGTCCTGATCCGGCGCGGCAAGGCGGATCCGTTCGGCATGGGCCGCGTGGCCTTCACCTCGCGGCGCACCGCGGGGCTGATCGAGGCCTGGCTCGACTGGCGCGGCATCGAGATCGCGCCGCTCTTCTGCCCGATCTACCAGGGCAAGCCCGTGGACCGGGACCTGAGCACGACCACCGTGAAGCGCCTGGTCAAGACCTCCGCCGCGAAGGCGGGACTCGATCCGAGCGTGGTCGATGCGTTCAGCGGTCATTCCCTGCGCGTCGGCGCCGCGCAGGACCTGCTGTCCGCCGGTCACGAAACCGCCGCCATCATGCGCGCCGGCGGCTGGAAAAGCGTGAACGTGCTCGCCCGCTACCTGGAAGAGGCGGAGGTGAACGTCTGGGAGAGGTGAGGCGGGTTGCCTGTCCCGTGCCCTTGGCCAGCACGTCGGCGCGGAACGCCAGATGCAGGTATCTCTGGCGCGGCGCGGGATGGGTCCGGGGGCTCAACTGCGACTGAGCCGACCGCGCAGGCCTCCAAGACCAGCCGCCTTCATCAGTCGTCTCTCCCGTGAGCCAGAGCCTTTCCGGGCAAAGCGCTAAGCGCTATGCGGCCGCCGTCAGCGTGGGGATCCCTGAGACATCCACCTCGCGACAGGCGTGCCAGGCGTCATAGGCGCCCTGCATCCGGATCCAGACCAGCGGGTCGTTTCCGAACAACTTGCCGAGACGCACGGCAACCTCCGGGCTGACCGGCTTCCGTTCCGCGAGGATGTCATGCAGGTGCTGGCGCGAGATGCCCAACATCCGCGCAATCTCGGCCTTTGATTTCCCGGTCGCCGGGATCACGTCCTCGCGAAGCAATTCGCCCGGATGTGTCGGGCAGCGGTCAGAGTTGCGGCTCATCCTCACCTCCTAGTGATATTGCTCAAAGTCCACGACATGGGCGTCACCGTCGTTGAACTCGAACGTAATGCACCATGGTCCGTTCACATGGACCGTGTAGCGCGTTGGTGTATGACCACGCAGGCCATGAAAGTCAAAACCTGGCAGGTTCATGTCTTCAGGCCTGGTTGCAGCATCGAGGGCGTCCAATCTCCGCAGGATGCGGCTGTGCATTCGGGCGTCGATCCTTGACTTCCCTGTCTCCCAGAGCGCCTTGAGCTGCTTGTTGGCGAAGGTCTTGATCATGGCCAAGCGTAGCCTGAAAGCTTACATGTGTAAACCAATAGCTTACGCATGTCTTGGTGCCTTCCTCTCGCACCGCCACGTCACAGGTCTTGGGGTGCAAGCGATGCGTCAGCGCTGGGCTGGTATCATCAGCCGCGACAGCCAGGCCGCGAAGGCCCCCTCAGACATCACCCCGGACGCCAGATCTTCCATGGCACGGACACCGTCAATCGGATCCGGGCGCAAACCGAACCCGTTCAACCGCAAGAACGTGGCGGACGCCACGAAGGCCGTGCGCTTGTTCCCATCGACAAACGCATGCGCCTTGGCGATGCCGAACGCATATGCGGCGGCGATCTCCTCAAGGCTGTGCGCTCCGTAGGCCAGCCTATGCCGCGGTCGCTCCATAGCCGCTTCAAGTAGCGCGAGGTCCCGGATGCCGGGCGCGCCGCCATGACGCGCGATCTGCCGGTCATGGATGATCAGGACCGCCTTCAGCGGCACCCAGACCGGTTCGCTCACGCAAGCGCCTGAAGCATGTCGCGGTTCTCATCCATGACGATCTGGGCCGCCGCCAAGGCCGCCGCCAGTTCCGGATTGTGCAACGTGATCTTCAGACTGCCGTCATCTCCACGCACCAGGTAAACTGTATCCCCTTCGCGCGCATCGAGCGCAGCGAGCATTTCGGCTGACAACGTGACGACCGCGGAGTTGCCGACCTTGCGAATGCGGGTCTCGAACATGCTGACCTCATCGTAGGTACGTTGGTATATACGAACTGTGGGGCTGTTGGTCAACGGATCAGCGACGTCGAACCCTTCAGCGAGTTCAGGATGCCCCTCCCGGTCCGACCATGATCTCCGCGAGAGGGTGACCGTTGCGCGCGTGCCAATCCGCCTGCGCCGCGAAGGCCGCGGCGTTCTCGGTGAGCCAGTGCTCCTGGCGCGCTTCGTTCACCTCAAGTGCTTCGTCGATGCCAGCGGCTACAGACGCGTGGACACGGCGGTCCCGGCGGCAGGCCAGCGCATCAGTACCAGGTCTGTGCGGTGTCTTCCGTTCTGGTTCTGTCCCCATATCGCATGCTCCATGGCAACATGGGGAGACTGCGCCGACGAGGCAGTCAGCGCAATACGGAGGAGAATCCGCCTTTGCCGGAGTGGAAGGGACTGACCGTCGCCGTGCCGCCAGCAGCAGAAGACAGATAGAAAGTCTGGGAGACCAGCACGGGGCCGCGCGTCAACAGCCTTCGGCCACCCTCGCTGCGCGGATCTGTTCGATGCGGGCGCCGGCGGCGCGGAGCTGGGTGGCCTGATCCGAGGGGATGCTGGCGAAGAGCGCGATCTCGGCGGCTTCGAGGTCGGAGAGTTCCTCGCAGGACATGCCCTCATAGCTGACGATTTCGAGCGTCACGGTCTCGACCGGTTCAGCGACGGGGGCGGGCTTGGGCTCGCGCTGAAGGTTGATCTGCGGAAGGCCGCCGCAGCCGGCGAGCAGGACGATCAGGGAAAGCGGCAGGACGGGTTTCATGGCAGGCTCCTTCAACACACGGCGGCAGCATAGCGGCAGACGTCTTGTCGTGAAACCTCCTGCTTACTTCCCGTAATACTCCCTGAACCAGGCCACGAAGCGGGCGATGCCGTCGCGGACGTCGGTCTGGGGGCGGTAGCCGGTGAGGTCCTGCAACAGGCTCGCGTCGGCCCAGGTGGCGGGGACGTCGCCCATCTGCATGGGCATGTAGTTGCGGATCGCCTCGATCCCCAGTTCCGCCTCGATCGCGTCGATGAAATCCAGAAGCCGGACCTTCTGCGAGTTGCCGATGTTGACGATGCGGAAGGGCGCGGCGGGGCTGAGGCTGTCGTAGGCCGGGATCGGATCTGGGCGCGCGTCGACCTGGGGCGGGACGGCGTCGATCAGAAGGCGGATGCCGCGCACGAGGTCGTCCACATAGGTGAAGTCGCGGTACATCTCGCCATGGTTGTAGATGTCGATGGGCCGCCCATCGAGGATGGCGTCGACGAACTTGAAGAGCGCGAGATCGGGACGCCCCCAGGTGCCGTATACCGTGAAGAAGCGGAACATCGTCGTGGGCAGCTTCCACAGGTGGGCATAGGAATGGCCCATGCTCTCGTTCGCCTTCTTGGTGGCGGCGTAGATCGTCAGCTGGGTGTCCGCCTTTTCCGTCTCGGTGAACGGCAGCTCCTCGTTCGCGCCGTAGACCGACGAGGTGGAGGCCATCAGCAGGTGATCGACGGCATGACGGCGGGCGCATTCCATGACGTTCAGCGTGCCGACCACGTTGCTGTCGATATAGGCGCGGGGGTTCTCCAAGCTGTAGCGGACGCCGGCCTGGGCGGCGAGGTGGACGATCACGTCGGGCTCGAACGCGTCGACTGTGCGGTCGAGCGTTTCCTGGTCTTCAAGAAGGGCCTCTGTCGTGGAGAAACCCGGCGATTGCAGCAGCATGGCGTGGCGGCGCTGTTTCAGGCGGACGTCGTAATAGTCTGACATCCCGTCATAGCCCTGCACGACAAAACCTTCGTCAAGCAGGTGGCGCGTCAGGTGAAAGCCGATAAAGCCCGCCGTGCCGGTGACAAAAACGCGTCTTGGCTTGTCCGCCATCAATTCACCCTCAATCCGAAGTCCGTTCAGGGCGTTCGCCCCTGCGGTCCTATGACTTGTATTTGTACTTATAACCACCGTACTGATAGGTGTATCTCGACCCATATGTCCCGTAGCGGCTGCGCGACTGGTCATAGTGGTTGATGACCACCCCCGAAATCCGGACACCCGAGGTCGACAGCGTCTTTTGCGCCGACATGATCTCGGATTGAGTGGTGACGAGGTGGCGGACGATCAGGATGCTGATCCCGGTCTTCTGGCCGATGATGCCGGGGTCCGTCACGGCGAGGACGGGCGGCGCGTCGACGATCACGAGGTCATAGTGCTCGGCGGCGACCTCGAGCAACTCGTCGAGTTTCTTGCTGGCGAGGAGTTCCGCGGGGTTGGGCGGGAAGCGGCCCGTGCCAATGAACTCGATGCCCGTCTTGGGGTCGACAATGACGCAGTCCGACAGGGGCTTGGATCCGGCGAGGTAGTCCGACAGGCCGGGATCCTTGCGCGACAGGCCGAAATTCTTGGACAGCTCGCCCCGCCGCATGTCGGCGTCGATCAAGAGGACGGCCTTGCCCGTCTGGCCAGTGACGATGCCGAGGTTAAGGGAGATGAACGACTTGCCATCCGACGGCGCGCAAGAGGTGATCATCAGCGTTTCGCTTTGCGCGGCGGCGAGCGTGAACTGAAGCCCGGTGCGCAGACCGCGGATCGCCTCGACGGCCATGTCGTCGGGCTGAGAAAGGGCGAGGGCGTACTCGGCATTGCCGGATCGTTTGCCCTGAAGAGCGGGCACCTTGCTGACCGAGCCGATCAGCGACAGGCCCATGGATTCGATCTGACGCGCATCCTCGATCCCGCGGCGCAGGAAATTGATGCCAAAGGTCAGCAGGACCGCGAGGACGAAACCGATGCCGCCCGCCGTGAGGAAAGGCGAACGCCGGTCGGGCCCTACGAAGCGGGCCACTTCAGCCGGTTCGAGAACGCGGATGTTTCCGACCGTGCTCGCGCGCAGCACGCGAAGCTGTTCGACGCGGGCGGTCAGCTGTTTCTCCAGCTCGCCTGCGGCCTCGACGCGTTCGGTAAGCCGGGCAAGCTCCTGCTCGGCCTCCGGCACGTCGCGCAGGCTGAGGCGGATCTCGGCCAGGCGTTCCTCGAACCGGGCGCGTTCGGCAAGCAGGGCGCGGTAGTCCGGGTGATTGGGGGTCAGCGTCTGGGCGAGTTGCTCTTCCAGGAAATCCAGCTCCTCGAGCGCCGACTGTATTTCAACCACACGCGACAATAGTTCCTGCGTGCCAAGGCTGAGTTCCGCGGATTGCTGACCTTCGCGGTAGGTGGCAAGCGCGGCGTTCGCTTCGCGCACTTCGGCACGTATCTCGGGCAGTTGCTCTTCGATGAACTCGATGCTCTGGTCGATCTCGGCAGAGCGGCGACGCAGGTTCTGTTCCTGGTAGGACGCCACAACAGCGTTCACGGCCATGATCGCCTCGTCCCGGTCGCCGCTGGAATAGCGGAAATCGACAATGCCGGTGCTTCCGCGTTCCCGTACGCGCAGGCCGCTGCGGAGACGCCCGACACTGTTGCGCAGAGGTTCACGGTAGAGGTCATACTTGCGGCCCTCGGGGGCGTTCAGTTCCGCCACCGTCAGGACGGCACCGGCCGGAAGCTCCAGAGGTTCGCCGACCGCCCCTTCGAAGAGCTGACCATCGGGGGAGTTCAGCTTGAACGTTCCGTCTCCGAGACTTTCAAGCGCGTACCTGCGGCCAATAAGGTCTTCGGGAATTGTGAAGCTGTCCAGCACGAGGCCTTCGCCAACCCGCTGATACTCTGCCGGGATGAAGGCATCGACGAACGGAATCGTCCGCCGTGCAAGCGCATCACCAATCACCGGAGCGCGGGCGGGCACGACGCGGATATCGAAGGCCAGTTCATCGACCACCGGCCCAAGAATGAGGCGGGACTCGATGATGTGAATCTCGGTGGTCAGAGAGGACTGCGCCGTGGGGTTGCCGAGGAGGGAGCCCACGAGTTCGGCCGGAAGCGCGACACCAGATGAGCGACGTTCGATCTGGACGACCGATGTCGCCTCGAACTCATCAGGAGGGAGCTGTCCCTGCACGAAACCGACACCAAGGCCGATGACGGTGGCGAATCCGATCAGCCACTTGCGCGCCATGATTTGAGCAAGGATATCACCGAGGTCGAACTCGCTGCCCTCGTCGGCGGCTCCGGCGCCAGGCCCCTGGGCGATCAGGTCCTCGATCTTGGGCTTTTTCATCAGCGCAGCGCGTCCAGCTGTTCCGTCCACTTCCCTACGCTATCACGGATCAGTTCCGCCGCACGCAAATGAAGCGCCGTGCCCATGCGATAGGGGTCGGGGATTTCCTTGCCCTTCTCGAAATGCCCCAGAAGGAAGGTCTTGCCGGTGAACTGAGGCCAGCGCGCGACGATCTCGTTGCGGTGGTGACGCTCCATCACGAGGATCACGTCGGCGGCATTGCCGATGTCCGTGTCGAACTGTCGGGCGGCGTGCGGGGTCACGGTGACCCCCACCGCCGCCGCGGCCTCCTGCGCTTCGGGGTCCATGTCCCAGCCGACCATCGCGTGCAGACCCGCCGAAGACACCTGCAGGTCCGGGCTGGCCTCTGCCAGCGCCATTGCGGCGAGGGGCGACCGGCAGATGTTGCCGGTGCAGACGGTCAGAACGGATTTGACCATGGGATCAGAGCGACTCTGCCACGGACCTGACTTCGAGGAACCCGTAGACCGGGATCAGCACGCGACCCACGGTGTCCGTCCACTGGGTCACCGGATCTTTCGTCACGAAGACGATGTCCAAGGGTGACAGAGGGAAATCAGAAAGCAGGATGAGAGCAGAAGCATCGCTCAGGTCGAACTGGAACACATCAAAGCCACTGGTCGTCACCTTTGTGCGGCGGAAAACGAACACGCCCTTGGCGTTGGCCCGCATCCGGTCGATACCACCCAACTCTGCGAGGAGCTCCGTCAGCGACTTGCCACCCGGGTCAAGGGGCACCTCTGTGGTGGCAATCTCGCCAAAGACAAAAATCTTGTTATCCCTCAGCTCCGGGACAAACACCACGTCACCGGGCAGAAGTATCGGGTTCTGGCGATAGTCCCCCTCTTCGAGAAAAGCGCGCAAGTTCACAGTGAAGGTCTGTCCACGCCGGCGCACCTCTATCCGAGAAAGATCGCCACCGCCCTCCCCCGACGGATTAACCAAATCGATCAGGCGCAGCGGCACGTTGGTCAGTGTCCTAGGCCCCACGCCACCGACAGCGCCAGTCAGCAGGACGGAATGCGCACGGAATTCCTGCACGGCGACCTCGACCTGCGGGTCGGTGATGTAGGCGCGCAGGCGGTCCGTCAGCTCGTTGCGAATGTCGCTGACGGTGCGGCCCTGGGCCCGCACCTCGCCCACGAAGGGATAGAAGAAATGCCCGGTCTCGTCGATGACCGGACCCTCGGCAGGGCGCAGGGCGGCGTCAGAGCCGGTCGGCGCGCGCTCGGGCGTCGTCCAGACCTGGATGCGAAGCTGGTCGCCCGCACCAACGCGGTAGGCATAGCGGCCCGGATCATAGGGTGGGTTCGCGGCATGCGATACCGGCGGTTCGTAGTAGACCTGGCGCACATGGGCGATGTTCTTGGTCGTCACCCGGATCACGTTGACGTTGCCGGGAAGCCGTTCCTGAGCGCTCTCGCTGACGGGGAAGGCCATATGCTCGCCACAGCTGGCAAGGGCGAACAGGCCGCAAAGCGCGGCCGCGATCAGTTTCCGACCGGAAGACAATTGACTGCTTAGCACTTCTCTTACGCCCCTATCGTTTTGCGCGACACTAGCCGAGGGCAGCCCGCGTTCCAAGTCCCCGACGCCGCAAAATGGCCCTGATTCGGGCCGTCTGCTGCCCATGTGTCACAGGTTTCGCCGCAACGGCCCTCGAGCGGACACAAGGCGCCGAGCAAACATCCAATGGCTGCACGTCGACATCCGACGGGAGAACCTTGCTAGGTGCTGGCCAGACAATCCCCATCCGCAGGGCGCCTTCCCTTGCCGAGAATGCGATACCCCAATGTGCCAACAGCTTCCGACAGCGCGATGTTGATCAGCCCAAGGTTGCCCAGTGGCGCCCAGCCCCACCCCTTCCCGCGCGTCTTGTAGTCGGTCGGCCAGGGGACGATCCCCGTCCAGCCCGCGGCGCAGAAGGCCTCGACCGCGCGCGGCATGTGAAAGGCGCTGGTGACCAGGATCCAGCGACCGCCATCGTTGCCAACGCCCAATGCAGCAAGGGCCGTGGCGTTTTCGACCGTGTTCCTGGCGTCCGCCTCGAACACCATGCGATCCGGTGCGATACCCCCGATGGCCAGCAGGGCCGCGGCGACACCCGCTTCGGTCGGGGCGCCGGGATCCGGCGCGCCGCCGCCCGACACAATCACGGGCACCTCTGGAAGACGCGCCGCAAGCTCCAGCACCGCAAAGTAGCGATCCGCGTTGCCGTTCAGCTGCGGCATGCCCCAATGCCGCGTGGCGCCGAGATCCTCGGACCCGCCCAGCAGAATGATGCCATCCGCACCCGAAATATCAGGACGCGAAGGATAACGAGACTCGAGCGGCGCAACCAAAAGCTGTCCGACGGGAAGTAGGGCGACAAGCGCCCAACCCAGAACCCCCAACGCAAGCGTCCGCCGCCCCCAGCGGCGTGAACCGGCTGCGAGAAAGAGAAACGCGAGGACAAAGAGGGCGAAGAGCCAAAGCTCGACCCGAAGGAGCTCACCCACGATCCTGGAAACAATCGAAAAGCCCATGCACGAGCCCCGCGCCTTTTCTAACCGCTAGCCATTGGGGCTCGCCTGCCGACAGCACGGCGTCAATCGCATTGTCACAGGATCACCGCTGTGGTGGCACACGGGCAACGGGTGCCAAGTGAGTTCAGAGGAATTCGCGGAGCCGGTTCACCTCGGGCGCGAAATACTGTAGTGGCGTTTGCAGAGATCGACGAACAAGGAGGGGCCTGTCGCAGGAATGCAACACCTTGTAGGACTTCGTGAGCAGTATGGCGCCGAAAGCGCGTTTGCTGTTAAACTTGAGTTGAACGGCTGGTATCCCTCAAACAAGCAAAGCTGGGGTTTCTTATGATTAAGGCTGGATTGAAAAAATTGGCCCTCGCCGCGGGTCTTGCGGCCTGCGCGATGGGCTTGAGCGCCCCGGTTCACGCGGGCAGCGCGGATGGTGTGCTGATCATCGAGCGGATCATCGAGGCCCCTACGCCGCGGTTTACGTGGGAGGGCATGTATGCCGGTGCCCAGATCAACTGGTTTAATTTCCTGCAGGGCGCGCAGGGGCGCAGCCTGAGCAGCGCTGCGAACGGTGCTGGCACCGCACTAAATGCCGGCGTGCACTTCGGCGTGCGTGGCGACACCGGGCCGTTCATCATCGGCCTCGAGATTGACGCGAACGCCATCCCCTTCCGTCTCCAGAACGGTCAGACGGTCGATGGGCATGTCTTGGCGAAAGCCAAGTTCGGGGTCGAGTTCGGACGTCTTCTCGCGACCGCATCTTTCGGTCCAGGTGCCTACTTCGGCTCGGGGATCGACGCGACCGGCCTCGCCTACGGTGGGGGCGTCGACTACATGATCAACGACAAGTTCACGGTCGGTGTCGAGTACCTGAACCACAAGATGTCCGGGTGGGGTGCTCCTTCTGCGTTCGTACCTGATCCGCGAGCCGAAGGCAGTACGATCAGCCTGCGTGCAGGCTACCGGTTCTGAAACCGAAACTGGAATGTATGAGGCGCGCCATCCCGGCGCGCCTTGTTGCTTTTTCAACCTCCTGCGCGACCTGTACGGATGACGCCCGCTATCATCTCGCGTTTCTCTAAGCGCTAGGCCTGCTACATGTAGCATCTGCGATTTGAGCGGTGTTCGTCTTCCTTATGGCTCAGCGACTGCGGCCGTTTCTTCAATTGCCCACAGGTATCGGCTCACCACAATCCGCTGATCGTACTCCCTTTCCATCTTGGCACGACCCGCCGCACCCATCGCGTGCTTTTCCTCGTGCGTGAGCGCGAGGAACCGGTTCAAGGCATCGGCCAGGGCCTCCTGGTCTCGAACCCTGCAGAGCAGTGCACTCTTTCCGGGGTCCACCACGTCCCGGCATCCGGGCACGTCCGTCGTGATTACGGGACGCGTCATGGCGGCGGCTTCGATCAAAGTGCGGGGGGACCCTTCGCGATAGGAGGGCAGGACGACGCAATCGGCGTCGGCGATATGGGGGCGGACATCGTCGGTCGGGCCGAGGTAGGTGATCGTGCCCTCGTCGACCCAGCCCCGGACCTCGGCATCGGGAATTGCAGAGCGATTGTCCTTGCCCATGGGGCCGAGGAAGCGGAACTCGCAGTCCGGGTGTCGGGCGCGGACATGGCGGGCGGCTTCGACCAGTTCTCGGACGCCCTTGTCCGCCAGCATCCGCCCGATGAAGAGAAAGACCGTTCGGTCGCGCGCTTCCGGCGCAGGACGGGGCGAGAAGTGGTCGAGATCCACGCCAGACCCCGGGGACATGGCAACCTGATGCGGGCGGACGAGCCCGCGTTCGAGGAACAAGTCGCGATCGGCTGCGTTCTGGAAAATGACGACGGGGCAGCGGCGGAACGCCAGGCGATAAAGCGTCTGGGCGATCCCCTGTAGGGTCGAGCCAGAAAGGAAAGCCGTGCCAAGGCCCGTCACGGTCGGGATGAACGGAATGCCCAGCGTGCGCGCCGCAAGGGCGCCGTAGAGGTTGTTCTTGATGGTGAAGCCAAGGACGGCATCCGGGCGCAGGGCCTTCAGGTGCCGGCGCACGGACCAAAGCAGCGCCGCCTCGCCGACCACCGAAAGCCCCTTGGCGTTCATCTCCAGGTGCCGGGTATCGCAGCCCAGCAGGGAGAGTTTCTCGGTCGTGTGATCGTTGGGGGCCAGCGCGGTCACGTGATAGCCCCGCGCGATCAGGGCGGACACCAACCCGCGTCGGAAATTGTAGACGTTCCAGGAGGTGTTGACGGTCACCACGATATGGCCGCGCGCCTGCCCGCCCATCGCTTTGCAGGCGTGAGTCATTGCCAGAACTGGATCTGATAGGGAATCCACCGGCGGGAATTATTAGCAAATACAAGCCAGGTAAACAGAACCAGAGCATAGTATCCAAGAATCAGGATTACATACGACTGGTTTTTCCTTCCAAATCGGCCCATCACATCTGGAAGATGTGAGAAGACCACCAACTGAAGCGGAATAAGGTAAAGCCCCATTCGATCCAGAGCGGTGCTCATGGGAAGTGTGAAGTACGCAGCAAAAGACGCCAACGCCAGTATTGAGAAAAGTCTCCAGAGCTTAAACTCACCTTCCGGCATCACAAAGGATTTTCGATATATCATGAACACTGCGGCAGGCATGACATTCATTGAAAGTCTGATCAATGCGCCGGCTGAGGTTATATTCTCGTCCTGATACGCCGCTACAAGCCCCGCTGCGGCCTCTGATAGCAGAACCTCGTAGGCCAAGGCCGCCGTTACCAATACAAGACCTCCGATGAAGAACCTGTTCTTGGCGATGGTGAATGCCGCAAGCGGGATCAGAAGGACGGCGGACTTGTGAAAGGTTGCGCCGATCACGACCCAGAGTACGAAGAAGAAAACATTCTTTCGGCCCAGGGCCACCAGGCCCATCATAGCAAAGCCCAGAGCGACAGCCTGCCGTGTATAGCCCATCGCCACGACGGTCACCATGTACGGCATGGCCACCGCGAGTGCGAGCCATGGGCGCGGAAGCGACCGGCAGAAGACGACAAGCCCGGCCGCG
>JAUIIC010000263.1 GCA_030431935.1 Alphaproteobacteria bacterium
TTTATGATGACGGGGGCGAGGCCGAGGCTGATCTCATCGAACATCACCAGGTCGGGGTTCGACATCAGCGCGCGGCCGATGGCCACCATCTGCTGCTGGCCGCCCGAAAGCGAGGTGGATTTCTGGTTGCGGCGTTCCTGCAGCACCGGGAAGAGCTTGTAGATCTCCGCCAGCGACCACGGCCCCTTGCGCCCGATGCGCCCGCCCATGATGAGGTTTTCCTCGACCGAGAGCGACGGGAACAACTGCCGCCCCTCGGGCACCAGCGCGATGCCCAGTTCGGCGATGCGGTGGGGGGCCATGGCGCCGATGGGCTGGCCGCGATAGACGATCTGGGCGTCCGTGTTCGACATCAGCCCCGAGACCGAGCGCATCAGCGTCGTCTTGCCCGCGCCGTTGGCGCCGATGATGGCGATCACCTCGCCCTCGTCCACGTGCATGTCGACGCCATAGAGCGCCTGGAAGAGGCCGTAATGGGCGTCGAGCGCGCGGAGGTGCAGGATCGGGTCAGGCATCGGCCTCGATCCCCAGGTAGATCTCGCGGACTTCCCTGCTGGCCATGACGGCATGCGGCTCGCCCTCGGCGATCTTGACGCCGAAGTCGATGACGATGAGCCGCTCGACCACGGCCAGGAGCGCGTGAACGACATGCTCGATCCAGATGATCGTCATGCCCTGCTGGTTGATCTTGCGGATGGTGTCCACGAGGCTGGTGCATTCGGCGTCCGTCAGCCCGCCCGCGATCTCGTCCAGCAGCAGGAGTTTCGGTTTGGCGCACAGTGCGCGGGTCAGTTCCAGCCGCTTGCGGTCCAGCAGCGCGAGGCTGCCGGCGACGGTGTTGGCCTTGTCCATCAGCCCGGTGTCTTCCAGCACGTCGAGGCAGAGCGCCTCTGCCTCGTGGCCGTGCAGGTCGGCGCCCTGGGTGGCGGCGATCATGGCGTTCTCGAAGACGGTCAGCCCGCCGAAGGGCTGGGGCACCTGGAAGCTGCGGGCGATGCCCATGCGGCAGCGCGCGGCGGCGCTGGTGCGGGTGACGTCGCGGCCAAGGAAGGTGATGCGGCCCGCGTCGGGCGCCAGCGTCCCGGTGATGAGGTTGAACATCGAGGTCTTGCCGGCCCCGTTCGGGCCGATCACGCCAAGCGATTCCCCCTGCCGGACGGCATAGGTCAGGCCATCGGCGACGGTGACCGCGCCGAAGGCCTTGGTGACCCCGTCAAGTTCAAGGATGTTCGTCATGCGTGCCCCGGGAGGTGTGGCCCGGCGGGAGTCCCGCCGGGCCGGGTGCGTCAGCCGAGCAGGCGAAGCTCGGACGTGGTGGGGATGATCGGCGCGTGCGCGTTCGTGGTGATCTCGAGCGACAGGGCATCGCCCTTGCGCTGCCACTGGCCGGCGACGAGCGGGGTCTTGGTGACGTTCGGCACCGGGCCCCTGGACCAGTCGATGTTGCCCACGATCGTGTCCATCGAGGTTTGCGGGATGGCGGCGGTGATCGCCTCGTAGTCCTCCAGATCCTCGCAGCGGCGCACGACGTCGGCCACGACCTCGAAGAGCGCGTGCTTGAACCCGATGGGCTGGGTCCAGGGGCGGCCGGACGACGCGGTGTAGCCCTCGGCCAGGTCGCGGGCCGAGGTGCCGGTCAGCGACGAGGTGAAGGGGTGATGCGGCGACCACCAGATTTCCGAGGTCAGCCCGTCGCCCCGGTCGCCCAGCGCCTCGACCGAGGAGGGGAAGAGAAGCGCCTTGCCGATGGTCGCGACCCTGGGGTTGAAGCCCTGTTGCGCGGCCTGCGCCCAGAAGGTGGCGAAGTCGGGCGGGATCATCACGCCGGTCACGATCTCGCAGCCGGCGTCCTTGAAGGCGCTGATGTAGCTGGAGAAGTCGTCGTTGAGGGGCTGGAACCGGCCGGGGTCCACGATCTCGTAGCCCGCGGCGGCCAGCGGCGTCGGCAGGCCGAGGTTCGCGTCGCCCCAGGCGTTGCCGTCGGCGTCGTTGGGGAAGAGGCCCGCGACCTTCTTGGCCACGCCCGCGTCGTTCCAGAGGTTGAGGAAGTTGGCGATGACGTCCTCGAGCCCCCAGAAGAAGTGGTAGGTGTAGCGGAACGGGTTCGCCGGATCGCCGTTGCGGCCGAAGAAATAAGGCTGCCAGGGCGCGTCCGAGGTGATGCAGGGCACCTCGTTCAGTTCGGCCTGGTCGGCGGTGGGGTTGGTGGTGTCGGGCGTGCCCGCTGCGGTGATGATGTCGACCTCGTCATCGAGGATCAGTTCGGCTGCCACCTCTGCCGCGCGGTTGGGGTTGGACTGGCTGTCCTTCTTGATGATCTCGATATTGTAGCTCTTGCCGTTGTTCTCGACGCCCGAAAGCGCGGCCTGGAGCCCCTGGATCACATAGTCGTCGGGCTCGGCGAAGCCGGCGAGCGGGCCGGAGCTTGGCGTGACGAAGCCCACCTTGATCGTGGGGTTCTGGGCATAGGCGCGGCCCGAGCGCAGGATCGCGGGGGCGGCGACGCCCGCTGCGAGCCCGCCCAGGACCTGGCGGCGCGTTGCGAATTTCTTCATGTCTTTCCTCCCTCTACGGTCTTTGGCGGCGGGCGGGACGATGCCCGAGTCCCTGCCGGTGCGCGTTCAGGTTACAAGCTTCCACTCGTTCTTGGACAAATTCTCTGTGCCCGTCCGCACGGCCCCTGCGCGGAAGCCGGACGGGGCGCGGAACTAGGCATCGCCGGTCTCGTCGTCGAGCCAGGCGGCGACGCGGCGCAAGTGGGCCGCAACACGGGCCGAGGTGGCGGCCACGTCGCCCGGCGCCCAATCACGCAGGCCCGCGCCGGCGGCCATGCCGGCCCGGCCCGCGTCGAGGTGCTGTTGCAGAAGCGGCGAGGGATCGGGGCGCGCGTCGAGGTCGAAGAGCACCTGCCGGTGGATGTCCTGGGTCAGTTCCAGCCCCACGAGGTCGGCGTTCTCCAGCGGCCCCAGCACGGCAAGCCGCCGCCCGAAGCTGGCCTTGACCACGTCGTCGACGGCCTGGGCCGTGCAGATGCCGCGCTCTACCAGGTTGATCGCCTCGCGCCACATGGCGTGTTGCAGGCGGTTGCCGATGAAGCCGGGCACGTCCTTTTCCACCCGCACCGGCGATTTCCCGGCCTCGGCCAGCAGCGCCATCATGGTGTCCATCGCCGCGTCCGAGGTCCACTCGGTGCGCACCACCTCGACCAGAGGGATCATGTGCGGCGGGTTCCACCAGTGGGTGCCCAGCGCGCGGTCGCGGTGCGCGAGGTGGTCCATGATGGTGGTGATCTGGATGACGCTGGTGTTCGAGGCAAGGATCGCCTCGCGCGGGGCGGCGGCCTCTATCTCCGAGAAGATCGCCTTTTTCAGTGGCAGTTTCTCTGGCGCGGCCTCGAAGACGATATCGGCGCCGGTGACGGCGCCGGGAATGTCGGGGCTGACCCCGATGCGGGCCAGAACCGGGTCGACCTCGGCCACGCCCATGGCGCCGAGGCTGGTGCGCACCCGGTCGTGCAGCGCGTCGCGCGCCGCCGCGACGGGGTCCTGCACGATGACGTCATGGCCCGCGCGCGCCATCGTCAGCGCGATGCCGTGGCCCATGAGGCCCGCGCCGATGACCGCGACCTTCATCCCGCCGTATACCCGCCGTCGGCATAGAGGATATGCCCGGTGTAGAAATCCGACGCCGCCGAGGCGAGGAAGAGAAGCGGGCCGGCAAGGTCTTCCGGCTCCCCGAGCCGTCCCTTGGGCACGCGGGTCAGGAAGCCCTGCCGCACGGTCTTGGCGTGGTCGCTGTCCTCGAACATCCAGGCGGTCAGGGGCGAGCGGAAGACGGTGGGCGCGATGGCGTTGACCGTGATGCCGGTGGGGCCAAGTTCGCACCCAAGGGCCTTGGTGATGCCGTCGACGGCGGCCTTTGAGGCGCAATAGGCGGTGTAGCCCGCCGGGTGGCCAAGCAGCCCGCGCGCCGAGGACACCAGCACGATCTTGCCGCCGGTGCCCTGTGCCTTCATCTGGCGGGTGGCGGCGCGCGCCATCAGCCAGCTTTGCGTCACGTTGGCGTCCATCACGGTGGTGAAGGTCTCGGGCGCCATCTCGTCGATCTTGGCGACCTTGTTCATGCCCGAGGCGACCACGAGGATGTCGAGCGCGCCGAAGGCCTCGACCGCGTCGGCCACCATGTCGTCGCAGGCGGCCTCGTCCGAGGGACGGGCGTTGACGGTGTGAACCTCTGCCCCGATCTCGCGGCATTCGGCGGCGATCTCCTGCAGGGCCTGCGCCGAGCCCGCAGCCAGCACCAGCCGGCAGCCCGCCCCGGCCAGCACGCGCGCGGCGACCATGCCGAAGGCGCCCGACGCGCCGGTGATGAGCGCCACCTTGCCCGAGACGTCGAACATGGACAGCGGATTGGTCAGGTCTGCCATCGGCTTATCCTTTCGGCGGGTAGGGAATGACCACGAGCATCTTGCAGACGTGGTTCGAGCGGTTCTCGATCCGGCGCACCTGGCCGGGCGGGACGGTGCAGCTGTCCATCGCGCGCAGCGTCTCGGTGTGGCCGTCCCATTCGATGGTCATCTCGCCTTCGATGACGACGTAGACCTTCTCGAAGGGCGTGGAATCCGGGCCGGCGCCGCCGCCGGGCAGGAACTGGCTGAAGCCGACCCACTGGTTGGTGGGGCCGCCCTCTTCGAACCCTTGCAGGCGCAGACCGTGGACGCCCCAGTGGTTCGGGGCCTCGTAGGATTGCGCGTCCTCGAAACGCTTTATCAGCATGTGCCGTCCTCCCTATGCGGCGCCCTGGTCGGTTGGGTGGGGCGGGCCGGGCCCGCCCCGGGCGTCAGAACGCCTCGCCCGCCTCGATGCGGTAGGACTGGCCCTTGTCGATCATCGCCACGAGGCGAATGATGCAGCCGTCGCCGCGATCCCAGTTCCAGGGGAAGAAGGCGAAGGTGCAGCGCTTGCCGGTGAC
>JAUIIC010000264.1 GCA_030431935.1 Alphaproteobacteria bacterium
TCGACCGTTTCCTCGCGGTAGGCGTCGATCACGCGGGGCGCCAGCCGGTCCTGGGCAAAGGCGCGCGCGGCGTCCGACAGCATGCGCTCGTCCTCGGTCAGCTGGTCGGACAGAAGAAAGGGGTCGGCCCAGTCGAAGCCGCCGGCCATGTCCGGGGCATCCTTGGCGCTGATCTTGGCGGCGACGTTCATGGCGGTCTCCCTGCTCTCGGTGATGGCCGGGATATATGCGGTTGCATGGAAAAGGGCAATCGGTCGTGATGCGCCCCGGGCGTCGACATGGCCGCGCGACATGACCCGCCCCCCTTGACCCTTCTCCGCCCCCATGCAGCATGGGTCCCAAGGCAGGGAGGCGCAGGTGACCGACGGGATTGCGACGATCGAGGACGTGCAGGCGCGACTGGCGGGCGAGGGCTATGTCTGCGGGCGTCCGCTGGCGGTGGTGGTCTTCTTGGCGCTGAAGCTGGGGCGGCCCCTGTTCCTCGAGGGCGAGGCGGGCGTTGGCAAGACCGAGATCGCCAAGGCGCTGGCCGCCGCGCTGGGCCGTCGGCTGATCCGGCTGCAATGCTACGAGGGGCTGGATGCGTCGAGCGCGGTCTACGAGTGGAACTTCGCCGAGCAGATGATCGCGATCCGCACCGCCGAGGCGATGGGCTTCGAGGGCGCGGGGGCGGACCGCGACGCGCTGAAGGACGAGCTGTTTTCCGACCGCTACCTTATCGAGCGGCCGCTTCTGCAGGCGATGCGCCCGCAGGTGGGCGGACCGCCGGTTCTGCTGATCGACGAACTGGACCGCACCGACGAGCCGTTCGAGGCCTTCCTGCTGGAGGCGCTGTCGGATTTCCAGGTGACGATCCCGGAACTGGGCACGGTCAAGGCCGAACATCCGCCCATCGTGATCCTGACCTCGAACCGCACGCGCGAGGTGCATGACGCGCTGAAGCGGCGGTGCCTCTATCACTGGGTGGATTATCCGGACTTCGCGCGCGAGATCGAGATCCTGCAGGCCCGCGCGCCCGAGGCGTCTGAGCGGCTGTCGCGCGAGGTGGTGGCCTTCGTCCAGCGGCTGCGCGGCGAGGACCTGTTCAAGCGTCCCGGCGTGGCCGAGACGATCGACTGGGCCAAGTGCCTGCTGGCGCTCGACGTGGTGAACCTGTCGCCCGAGGTGATCGCCGACACGCTGGGCGCGATCCTGAAATACCAGGACGACATCCAGCGCCTGCAGGGGTCCGAGGCCAAGCGGATCCTCGACGAGGCGCGGGCGGGGCTCGGCCCGGCATGACGGGCCGGGCGCAAGGTCTTTCGAAAGACCTTGCCAAGGCGTTTGCAAACGCCTTGGGCGCGGCGGTCGCGCCGCGCGGAAGCGCCTTCGAAGGCGCTTGGCAAGGCTTTTCGAAAAGCCTTGCCCGGCCCGGACGGTGCGCCTGATGGCCGACCTCCCCCCGCTCGACATTCCCGAGGATGGCAAGCTCGTCCACAACATCACCCATTTCGCCCGCGCGCTGCGCAAGGCGGGGCTGCCGGTGGGGCCGGGGCGGACGCTGGATGCGATCCGGGCGGTGGCGGCGGCGGGGTTCTCGGAGAAACGCGATTTCTACTGGACGCTGCACGCCTGTTTCGTGTCGCGCCCCGAGCAATCCACGGTCTTCGCCCAGGTCTTCCGGCTCTACTGGCGCGACCCGCGTTACCTCGAACACATGATGGCCATGCTTCTGCCCGCGGTGAACGGCGTGCAGGAGGAACGGGCGGCGAAACCGGCCGAGCGGCGGGCGGCAGAGGCGCTTCTGGACGGGACGGCGCCCGAGCCGCCCGAGCAGGGCGCGCCCGACAGCGACGAGGTCGAGATCGAGATCGACGCCTCGCGCACTGCGTCATCGCAGGAGCGTCTCAAGACGCTCGACTTCGAACAGATGTCGGGCGAGGAGTTGGCCGAGGCCAGGCGGATGCTCGCGCGGCTCGACCTGCCGGTGAAGCCCCTGAAATCGCGGCGCACCGCGCCCGATCCGCTGGGCCTGCGCCCCGACTGGCGGGCCACCATGCGCGACGCGGCGCGGCGGGGCGGCGAAATCCGGACGCTGGCGCGCAAGGCCCCGCGCACGCGCTGGCCGAACCTCGTGGCGCTTTGCGACATCTCAGGGTCGATGTCGCAGTACAGCCGCGTCGTGCTGCATTTCCTTCATGCCGTGGCGAACGCCAAGGGGCAGGGCTGGGCGCGGGTGCATGCCTTCACCTTCGGCACGCGGCTGACCAACATCACCCGCCACCTGCACCAGCGCGACGTCGACGCCGCGCTGGCCGCCGCCGGGGCCGAGGCGCAGGACTGGGAGGGCGGCACGCGCATCGGCGCCTGCCTGCACGCCTTCAACCGCGACTGGTCGCGCCGGGTGCTGGGGCAGGGGGCGGTGGTGCTGGTGATCTCGGACGGGCTGGACCGCGACGACCCCGACGCGCTGGGGCACGAGATGGAGCGGCTGCACCTCTCGGCCCGCCGCCTGATCTGGGTGAACCCGCTTCTGCGCTGGGACGGCTTCGCGCCCAAGGCGGGCGGCATCCGCGCGATGCTGCCCCATGTGGACAGCTTTCGCGCGGGTCATTCCATCGCCTCGCTGGAAGACCTGGCGCGCGCGCTGTCCGACAAAAGCGACGCAGGCGAGAAGGCGCGGCTGATGGCGGCGCTGGACGCGGGGTGAATGCGCAGGCTTCGGGTCGCGCGGGGCGTGATGCCCGGGCGATACCGGGGCGAGCCAGGCCCGGAGACCCCGCATGACCCTGACCTTTCACCCCTATGCCCCCGATTTCGTGGCGGCCGTCCGCGCGGGTGGCCCCGACGCCCATGGCCAGCCCGCCGAGCGGGCCGTGTCGGACGGCGCCGGCGTGCCCTGCCGGTCCTGCCTGCGCGACGTGCCGGCGGGGCGGGCCTACCTGATCCTTGCCGCCCGCCCGTTCCCCGCGCCGCAGCCCTATGCCGAGACGGGGCCGATCTTTCTGTGCGCCGACCCTTGCCCGCCGTGGGACGGCGCGGGCGTGCCGCCGATCCTGGCGACCTCGCCCGATTACCTGCTGAAGGGCTATTCGCCCGATCACCGCATCGTCTATGGCACCGGGCGGGTGGTGCCGGCCGACGCGCTGGCGGCCTACGCGGCCGAGGTTCTCAGCCGCCCCGGTGTCGCCTATGTTGATGTACGCTCTGCCCGCAACAATTGCTTCCAGACCCGAATCACGGCCAGCCCATGACCCAGGACGCCCCTCGCTTCGACGATATCCCCGAAACCGCGCTGGCCTGGCACCGCGCCGGGCACGGCGCCGTGCTGGCCACGGTGGTGGAAACCTGGGGCTCCGCGCCCCGGCCCGTGGGCAGCCAGCTGGCGATTTCCGGCGACGGCGAACTGGCCGGGTCCGTTTCTGGCGGCTGCGTCGAGGGCGCGGTGGTGGTCGAGGCGATGGATGCGCTGGAGGACGGGCGCGCCCGCATCCTGGAATTCGGGGTGTCCGACGACGAGGCCTTTGCCGTGGGGCTGGCCTGCGGCGGGCGCATCCGCGTGATGGTGGAGCCCGTTGGCGCGCAGATGCCAGAGGCGCTGCTGGCCGATCTTGTGGACGCGCGCGCGGCGCGGCGCCCGGTGGCCATCGTGGTCGAGACGGCGGGCTGGACGCGGCGGCTGGCGGACGCCGGCGACGCGGCGCTGGGGACATCCATCGCGGCGCGGTTCCGCGCGGACCGGTCCGGGTTCGAGGAGGACGGGCAGACCTTTGTCGGCATTCACAACCCGCCCCTTCGGATGGTCGTGGTGGGGGCGGTCCACATCGCCCAGCCGCTGATGGTGATGGCGCGGCTGGCGGGCTACGACGCGGTGCTGGTCGACCCGCGCCCCGCCTTCGGCTCCGGCGCGCGCTTTCCCGGCGAGACGATCCTTGACGACTGGCCCGACGCGGCGCTGGCGGCGCACGGGCTGGACGCGCGCACGGCGGTCGTGACGCTGACCCATGACCCCAAGCTGGACGATCCGGCGATCGAGACGGCGCTGGCGTCGGAGGTATTCTACCTGGGCTGCCTCGGCTCTACCCGGACCCATGCAAAGCGCGTGGCGCGACTGACGGAAAAGGGCTTTGCCGAGGATCAGATCGCCCGCATCCATGCGCCCGTGGGGCTGGATATCGGCGCGAAATCCCCCGCCGAGATCGCGATTTCGGTCATGGCGCAGATCACCCAGCGGCTGAGGCAGGGCTGATGCGCTTCGGCCCGGTGCCGCTGGATCAGGCCGAGGGCGCGATTCTCGCGCATTCGCAGGACCTTGGCGGGCGGCGGCTGCGCAAGGGGCGGGTGCTTGGCGCCGTCGACGTGGCGGCGCTGGCCGCCGCCGGGCGGGCCGAGGTGATCGTGGCGCGGCTCGACCCGGGCGACATGGGCGAGGACGCGGCGGCCACGCGGCTGGCCGCGGCGCTGGTGCCCGATCCGGGCGCGGCGCATCTGCGGCTGACGCGGGCCTCGACGGGGCGGGTGAACCTTTACGCAACGGGGCCGGGGGTGCTTGGGCTCGATGCCGCGCGGCTTGACGCGGCGAACCGGGTGGACCCGATGGTGACGGTGGCGACCCTGCCGCCGCTGGCGCGGGTGGCGGCGGGCACGATGGTGGCGACGGTCAAGATCATCGCCTACGGGGTGGCGGAAACCTCTGTCGAGGCCGCCGCCGACCGGGCGCGCGACGCGATGCGGGTGCATCCCGTGTGCCTGCGTGGCGCGGCGCTGATCCAGACCGATATCGGCGACGGCCCCGGCAAGGGCGAGGACGCGATGCGCGCACGGCTGGCGGCGCTTGGCATGACGCTCGACCACGTCGAGACGGTGCCGCACCGGGCCGATCCGCTGGCCGGCGCCATCGCGGCGGCGCCGGGGGATCTGGTGCTGATCCTGACCGCCTCGGCCACGTCGGACCCGGATGACGTCGC
>JAUIIC010000265.1 GCA_030431935.1 Alphaproteobacteria bacterium
TCCTTGATGTCGCAGGTCTTGCAGTGGACGCAGTTCTGGAAGTTGATGACGAATTCCGGCGCGCCGTCCTTTTCCACCACCTCGTAGACGCCTGCGGGGCAATAGCGCTGGGCCGGTTCGGCATAGGTGGGCAGGTTGACCTTGATCGGCACCGAGGCGTCGCGCAGCGTAAGGTGGGCGGGCTGGCTTTCCTCGTGGTTGGTCATCGAGAAGCTGACGTTGGTCAGCCGGTCGAAGCTGAGCACGCCATCGGGCTTGGGGTAGTCGATGGGCTGGTGTTTCGCGGCCGGTTCGGTGGCGGCGGCATCGGACTTTCCGTGCTTGAGCGTGCCCAGCAGCGACAGGCCGAAAAGGTTGTTCGTCCACATGTCGAAGCCGCCGACCGTCAGCGAGGTCAGAAGCCCGCGGTTGGACCAGAGCGGCTTGACGTTGCGCACGCGCTTCAGGTCCTTGCCGATGGCCCCCGAACGCAGTTCGTCGTTGTAGGCTGTCAGCTCGTCGCTGGCGCGGCCGGCCTTGATGGCGGCGTGCGCGGCCTCGGCGGCGGCCTTGCCCGACAGCATGGCGTTGTGGTTGCCCTTGATGCGCGGCACGTTCACCAGCCCGACCGAGCAGCCCAGAAGCGCAAGGCCCGGCGCGACGGCCCTGGGCATCGCCTGCCAGCCGCCCTCGGTGATGGCGCGCGCGCCATAGGCCACGCGCTTGCCGCCCTTCAGCAGCTCGGCCACCATCGGGTGATGCTTGAAGCGCTGGAACTCCATGTAGGGCGACAGGTAGGGGTTGGCGTAGTTCAGGTGAACGACGAAACCCACGTAGACCTGGTTCTTGTCGAGGTGGTAGATGAACGACCCGCCCCCGGCGCGGTTGCCCAGGGGCCAGCCCATCGTGTGGGTGACGGACCCTTCGCGGTGCTTGTCGGGGTCGATCTCCCAGATCTCCTTCATCCCGATGCCGTATTTCTGCGGGCCTGACTCCTTGTCGAGGCCAAAGCGGGCGATCGCCTCTTTCGACAGCGAGCCGCGCACGCCTTCGCCGAGGAAGACATACTTGCCGTGCAGTTCCATCCCGGGTTCGTAGTTCGGGCCGGGCGTGCCGTCGGCTTCCTTGCCGAACTCGCCGGCGATGACGCCCTTGACGCTGCCGTCCTCGGCATAGACCAGTTCCGAGCAGGACATGCCGGGGAAGATTTCCACGCCAAGTTCCTCTGCCTGTTCGGCCATCCAGCGGCAGACGTTGCCCATCGACACGATGTAGTTGCCGTGGTTGTTCATCAGCGGCGGCATGGGCCAGTTGGGGATGCGGATGCCGCCGGCCTCGCCCAGCATGTAGAAATTGTCGTCGCGCACCGGCACGGTGACGGGGGCGCCGCGGTCCTTCCAGTCGGGGATCAGCGCGTCCAGGCCCGAGGGGTCCAGGACCGCGCCCGACAGGATGTGCGCGCCCACCTCGGACCCCTTTTCGAGGACCACGACGTTGAGATCGGCGTCGAGCTGCTTCAGGCGGATGGCGGCCGACAGGCCCGCCGGTCCCGCGCCCACGATCACAACGTCATATTCCATCGACTCGCGTTCGATCTCTGCCATGTCCTGTCCTCCGGAGCCCTGGGGCGCATTGGTTTGCCGTGTTGCTACTCAGGCCCATCCCGGCGGTCAATCACATGGCGGTGTCGAAAGGTCGCAGAAGTGCGCCGGGCACGTGGCGGGATCGCGAGGTTCCTCTTGCAATCGGGCGGGGCATTCGGTCAGGTGGGCGGACGCGAATTTTCGCGACGGGGACCTTGATTACTGCGAGAAAGGCCATGGACAAGATACTCTTGACCCGCGCGGGCCATTCCGCGCTGAACGCCGAGTTGAAGCGGCTGAAGTCGGTGGAGCGGCCCGAGATCATCCGGGCCATTGCCGAGGCGCGCGAGCATGGTGATCTGTCGGAGAACGCCGAATACCATTCGGCGCGCGAGAAGCAGAGCTTCATCGAGGGCCGGATCAAGGAGGTCGAGGGCATCCTGTCGCTGGCCGAGGTGGTGGACCCCGCGCGGCTGTCGGGCGCCGTCAAGTTCGGTGCGACGGTGACGCTGGTGGACGAGGACACCGACGAGGAAAAGACCTACCAGATCGTCGGCGAACCCGAGGCCGACATCGAGGCCGGAAAGCTCAACATCAAGTCGCCTCTGGCGCGCGCCCTGATCGGCAAGGAAGAGGGCGACAGCGTCGAGGTGCGCACGCCGGGTGGCGAGAAGGCCTATGAGATCGTGACCATTGCCTATATCTAGGCGCTGATCCGCGCCCAGACAGGCAAGACGCATGGCCGACAAGGACATCGACCCGATCAAGGAGCTGGGGCTTGGCGCGCGCGCCCGGCCCGAGGGTGGCATGTCCGCCGGCGAGCGTCTGGTCGTGGTGGCCGCGATCCTTTGGATCGTTGCGGCGGGCGGATTCCTGCTGTTCACATCGGCAAGCGAGGGCGACGGGTTCTCCAGCCTTCGGTTCGTGATGACGCTGCTTGCGGTGTTCCTGCCGGTGGCGGTGCTGTGGGTGGGCGTTCTTGCGGCAAGGTCGGCGCGGGTGATGCGGGCAGAGTCGGTCCGGCTGCAATCGGCGATCACGGCGCTGCGCCAGAGCTATCTGAACGAGCGAGGCGCGGCCGCGCCCGGCGGCAAGTCCTCGGTGGAGCGCAAACTGGAAGAGATCGCCGCCGCGCAGCGCAAGACGGAATCGGCGATCGCGATGTTCTCCAGTTCCCGGGTGATCCAGCAGGCGGCGGCGGTGTCTGCGACAAAGCCCGCCCTGCCGCATGGCGAGACCACGCCGGGCGGCGAGGAACAGGGGCTTCTGGCGCTGAACACGCCCGTCGACGCGATGACGGAGCCGGTCAGCGTGGCCGATTTCATCCGGGCGCTGAACTTTCCCGAGAACGCCGACGACAAGGAAGGGTTCCAGGCGCTGCGCCGGGCCTTGCGCGACCGGGGCACCGCGCGGCTGATCCAGGCGGCGGAAGACGTGCTGACGCTGCTCAGCCATGACGGGATCTACATGGAAGACCTGCGCCCGGACCGCGCCCGCCCCGAGGTGTGGCGCAAGTTCGCGCAGGGCGAGCGGGGCCGCGCGGTGGCGGCGCTGGGCGGGATCTACGACCGGTCCTGCCTTGCGCTGACGGCGGGGCGGATGCGGCAGGACATGGTGTTCCGGGATTCCGTCCACCACTTCCTGCGCCGGTTCGACCAGATCTTCGCCGGGTTCGAGAAGACGGCGAGCGATGCCGACATCGCCGCGCTGTCCGACACCCGCACCGCGCGGGCCTTCATGCTGCTCGGGCGCGTGGCGGGGACGTTCGACTAGGGCATTGCGGCGCGGAGGGCGGGTTCCGCGCCCGCGCCGAGAATCCAGCCTTCCTCGGGCAGATGCGGGCATTGGGCGGCGCCGATGGCGTCGGCAAGGGTGCCGGATTGTGCCATGCGGGCAAGGGCGCGGGCCAGGACGGCCACCTGCACGCGGTCGCGGATCGGGTCGCCGGTGCGGGTCTCTTCGGCGCGCACGGCATCGGAGAGAAGCGAAGGGTAGACCTCGGCCAGCACGATCGCGGCGCTGTCGGCGGGCTGAAACGGCCAGACGGCGATATCGGGGCCGAAGTCCCGGCGCAGCTGTTCCAGCCGTGCGATGCCCAGCAGCGCCTGAGAGCCGACGGAACCGGTGGTGTAGAGCTTCCAGCAGGGCTGGGCGCTGCGCACGAGCGTCTCCACATGGCGGCGGTCCGGAAGGCCGTGTTCGGGGCCGGGTTTGGTGGCGGTCAGGTCGGGGCCCGCATGGGCGGGCGGACAGCCCCAGAAGGGGCCGGTGCCGGGGAACATGCGGTTTACCTTGGCGGCCACCTGAAAGCGGTTGTTGGCGTTGTCGGGGGCGTCCTCGACATGCAGGGCCAGCCAGTCCCACACCGCCAGCGCGTCGGCCTGCCCGGTCAGCCGATTTGCGAAACCTGCGGGATAGCCGAAGGGAAAGTCGAGGCCGACCAGAAGGCGCTGGCCACGGTCCAGCGCGTCGCGGATCGTGGCGGCGATGGCGTCCGCCGCCACGGACCGGGTGCGGTGGTATCGCGGTGTGTCCCCCGCCTCTGCCGTCCAGATCGCATCGGGCGACGGGGTGCGGGGTGAAGGCGTGGCCCGGGCCGACCAGTCCACGACGAGAATACGGTCAAACATGCTCTTCGGCCTGCGCCAGATCCTCGGGCGTGTTGATGTTGGTGAAGGGGTCGCGCTCGCCCCTGGGCCAGATCACGCGGGCGCCGCCGATCTGTTGCGCCCAGAGGCCCAGCTTGCGCTCTCCCGCCTGAAGGCGGGCGCGCAGGTCGTCGCGCAGGGCCACCGGCCAGAGGCCGAAGGTGGGGTGCGCGCGGTCCGACGCGGCGTAGGCGGCGCCGTTTCCGGGGCCCGCTTCGGCGACGAGGCGCGCCACCAGGTCGCCGGGAAACTCTGGCGTGTCCACGGCGGCGGTGACGATGCGCGCGTATCCCCGCGCGGCGGCCCAGTCCATCCCGGCGAGGATGCCGGCCAGCGGCCCGGCGTCGTGCAGCTCGTCCGGCAGCACCGGCAGCCCCGTGTCGCCGAACCGCGCGGCGTCGCCGTTGGCGTTCAGCGCCAGCGCCGCCACCTGCGGGGCGAGCCTGTCCGCGACCAGCGACAGGAGCGTGCGGCCGTGCAGACGCAGAAGCGCCTTGTCGGCGCCGCCCATGCGCCGCCCGGCGCCGCCGGCCAGGATCACGCCCGCCGGCCTGTCGGAAAGGGAAGATGCCATTTGAACCTCTTGCGCGATTTGGATAGCGAATGAGGGTCAAAGCGCAAGCCGGATCCCGCACATGCCCCGTTCCGCCAAGGCCGCCGCCTTCTGGCGCGGCGTT